>JBILBW010000233.1:0-2743 GCA_044353465.1 Rariglobus sp.
CTTCAGCACAATCGCCTTCGGCACCTTCACCAAAGACGGCACCCTGAACTTGGTGCTGAGCAATGTCACGGCTGACTACTCGGGCACCGTTTTCTCCGGCACCTTCGGCACTAGTAGTTATGACAAAGTTTCAGTTTCTGGCACCGCCTTGGACAAGGTCGGCAGCGTGTTCTCGGCGACGATTGCGGGTGTTACCTACAGCTACGACGACAGTCAGAATTCCCTCACGATTACCGGCGCCTCCGCTATCCCCGAGCCGTCCACCTACGCCGCTTTGGCGGGTCTGGGCATCCTCGGCTTCGCGGTTTATCGCCGCCGTCGGCAGGCCTGAGTGGCCCCGCCGGTCGGGTGCAATGCCTCTTCGGGGGCACGCGAGCCGGGCTTTTTAGCCCGGCTTTTTTGCGTCCGCCTCACCGGGGGCTGCCGTCCGAAGGGGGAGTCTCCGGTCGAAGAAAAACGCGGCGCCCCAAAGGTCCTGAGCTCCCTCAAGGCAACAATTTTTAACCGCTAATGGACAATAATATACGCTAATTAAGAGGTGATGGATCCCTGGTTTTATTAGCGGCCATCAGCGTTCCTTAGCGGTTAAAGCCGGTTCGTTTGTGTTTCTTTGAGTGCGAAACGGTCTTACAAAACCACCCCGCGACCGGGTCTGCGGACTCCTCGGTTTTGGGGACGTGTGAGATTTGCCTGTCGGGCGAGACCAGGCGCTGACGCTGGCGGCGGCCGGTCTCTTCCCCAGAGAGCGGACCCAGTGGGCCGCGTTCTTGGCCCGCGCCGGCGTTGCTTGGGGGGATCAGTTCGTCGACGATTCAGTTCAGCAGCGCTCCCGGCTGACTCGGATGCGCTAAGCCCCGCCAGTACTGGCCGTCTGTGGGGCTGCGGTCCCGATTCGCCAATTGGCCCCTGGGGCGCGGTGGCGAGCAGCAACGTTCAACCCGGGCCGGGTGCCCCCCGTGGGTCAGCCTCTTTCCCGCTGGCGGTAGGCGCGGGGGGAAAGCCCAACGCCGTTTTTAAAGGCCCGGCTAAAGGAATAGACGGAGTCAAAGCCGCATTCCTGCGCCACCGTCGACACCGCCGAGTCGCTCGAGCGCAGCATGGCGGCGGCTTTGTCTAGCCGCACCTTTTGCAGAAAGCGGCCGAGACTCTGCCCGTATTTTTGCCGAAAACGCTGCCTCAAGTGGCCTTCCGAATAACCTAACTCGTTCGCCATCTGCGCCATGGTGAAGCGCTCCCGTTCGTGGCGCAAGGCGTAGTCACTGACCCTGGCGTAGATCGAATCGGTGTCGGCCGGCGCGTCCGCACTGGCCCCGCCGACCTGGCCGAGCATTTCGATGAGGACCTGGTAGGCATGGGCGCCCTCCTGGACTTTGGAGAGGGCCGTTTCCGCGGCGCGCTTGACCCGCGAGGTGGTTAACTCCGCCAACAA
Source organism: Rariglobus sp. (assembly GCA_044353465.1). Taxonomy (GTDB): domain Bacteria; phylum Verrucomicrobiota; class Verrucomicrobiia; order Opitutales; family Opitutaceae; genus Rariglobus. The sequence goes on from JBILBW010000233.1 coordinate 1,430, forward strand.
CTCCAACGCGCGCCCGCTGAGGGCCACCGCTTTGCTGCGTAATTCCAGCCACGGCTGGAGGTTGGCCACACTGAATTGGATCACCAGCCAATCGACCTCGGGTTGGTCCAGCTGATAAAAAAAATGGGTCTGGTAGGGGAAAATCAGCAGGGCGTCGCCGGTATTGAGGCGAACGGGGACCCCGTCGAGCCGCAAGCCCCCGCCTTCGGCCACCGCGGCAAGGATCACGCACTGGCTATGGGCAAAGGTTTGCGCCGCGCCCCCATGGAGCTGGGTCAGGGTGCGCCGGGCAAAGACCTGCAGCTGGTTGGGAACCCGTGCCCAGTCAATGACTTCGCCGCAAAAGTAGTCCTCCACCCGGGCGGGGTCTCGCAACTTTCGCATCGTTTGGATGAAATCGTTCGGGGTGCTGGTCATGTCGGCAGCCTGAGTGGATATTCGCTTTTGACAAAAGAAATAGCGAACCGGGTATTTTTTTAACCGTTTTTTCTGCTGCGATTCGGCTCTGTGCGGGTTCTCCGCTGGGTTGACCACGGGTTCCGGACTGAACCTTTGTTTCCTTCGCCTGCTTCGCTAACCCACCTGACTCGGCAATGCGTTCGCTCGATGAAGGGCTTCGGTTTCAGGGTTTTGGATTCAACTAGCCGCCCCTGCCGGCCGGGAAGTCGGTGCCCGGGTCTAAACCCTCGGATTCGGCCGTAGCGTGTACCCCCAGCAGGGAGGCGGATGGGATTCATTTCCGCGACCGGCCCAATCCCGGGCCTCCGTCAACCCCGCGGTTTCGGGGGCACGCGGCGACGCCGGGGGGGGCTGTAACCAAACCGCGCGGGGGGCGAATCTTAATCTCCGCTTTTGACAAAAGAATCCCCGGTTTGGATATTTTTTAATCGGGGAGGCGTGGTATAATTTTTTTCTTTGCTTTAGCCGCAATCGATTGGGTCCGTTGATTGCCCATCACAGCCCTCTTTCTGTCCTTAACCCCTTCATTTAACGGCCTTCTGTGTCGTTAAATTTACCCAGCCCCAACGTTTCCGCATGAGTTTTCTTGCCCGCACCGAATCTTCCCCGCAACGACCGCAGAACTCGGGCTTTGCCCTGATCATCACGATCGTGCTGATGTCGATGCTGGTCCTGCTGATGGTGAGCATGGCCTCGCTCACCCGGGTGGAGACCCAGATCGCCTCCAATTACCAGCAGGTCGATCAGGCCCGCAGCAACGCCTTGATGGCGCTCAACATTGCGATCGGCGAACTCCAAGCCGAAGCCGGCCCCGACCAGCGCATCACCGCCCGCGCCGACATCCTCGATAGCAAT
>JBILBW010000033.1:0-23775 GCA_044353465.1 Rariglobus sp.
TCAGCATCTACCGGTCGATTTCAAAAAGCTCTTTGCGGAGGGTGACCTGAGCCAAAACATTGCGATTGAGCCGGACGACTACCTCTATTTCCCACCTTACGAGCGGGCGCAGATCTACGTGCTGGGTGAAGTCCGGTACCCGGGGGGCCTGACCGCCGCGGGGCGCACTGGCACGATGGAGGCCATCGCGGTCCGCGGGGGCTTCTCAGAGCGAGCCTGGCCGAAACGGCTACTGGTCATTCGAGGCTCACTGCAAAAACCGCAAACCTTCATCGTCAATGCCAACGATATTCTTGCCGCCAAAAGCCCCGATTTCCAACTGCAACCCCGGGACATCATTTATGTGAGCAGCCGCCCCTGGTATAAGGCCGAGGAATTGCTCGATCTCGCCGCGAGCGCCTTCGTTCAGTCGGCCGTGGTCACCAAGACCGGCCTGAGTGTCACCCCGATTGGAACCCGTTAAAACGGATCGGTCTCGGCCCCATCGGGCCGGGCCGGCCCCAGCCGGGAGTGCGAGCCCGGCCTGATTTGAAAACGACTGCACGACCAACCCGCCCTAAGCCGAGGGGCCCGGCGCCCTCCGCCTCGGCCGCTCCCCTTGTCCCTCCACCCACAGCAAAGCCGACCAGGATCACCATGAAGCCAACCGCTCTTTGCGCCTTCTCCAAGCGCCCTTACACTCAGGCCAATCCGGCGCCTTACCCGGCCCCAGCGGCCCGCTCCCGCCTTGCCGAGGTTGATAAGGCCCGGTCCCTTTTTTCGCCCGGCCAAGGCCTGGCGCAGGCCTCGCCCACCCGCTTTCCTCGCTGGGTCCGTTTGTTGCGCGCCACCGGTAAAATCGTCCCTCAGCTGGGCGTCCCGATTCTCCTTCTCACCCTGGCTGGTTGCGCCAGTCCGCCCCGCCCCAGGCCGGCCCCGGTTAGCGCTAACCTCGTCAGCGCCACCACCCCGCAAAAACTAGATGCTCAGCTACTAGCGATTCCGCCCGACGCGTTCACACTTGGACCTGGCGACCGCCTGGAGGTCGAATTTATCGGCGACACCACCAGCCGCAGTAGTTGCGAGGTGGGCCCCGACGGGAAGATTTACTTCAATCTCTTGCCCGGAATTGACGTGTGGGGGCTAACCTTGGCTCAGACGAGAAACTTAATCACCACTCGTTCCACCCAATTCCTGCGTGAAACCCCCAACGTCGCCCTCAACCTGCAAGAAGTCGCCAGCAAACGCGTGTGGGTTCTGGGCAGTGTCAATCAACCGGGGATCTATCCGATAATCGGCCCGATGCCCCTGCTGGCAGCATTGGCGGAGGCGGGCGGGCCAACCACGGCGGAGGAAGGGACGACGCCCCTGGCCTCGCGCAGCGTGGCGGCCGACCTAAGGCGGAGTTTCGTGCTCCGGCGCGGAGAAATTCTGCCGGTGGACTTTGAGCGTTTGGTGCTCCAGGGCGACGTTTCGCAGAACATCTACCTAAGGCCAGGCGACTTTGTTTACCTGCCTGCGGCGGCCGCGCAGACCGTGCATGTACTTGGGGCCGTTAGTGTTCCCGGGGCGGTCTACTCAGGGGATGGCATCACTCTGATCCAAACCATTGCCAGCGCAGGAGGCACCATCAAAGACGCCTATGTCAGCCACGTCGCCATCGTTCGGGGGTCACTCACCCAGCCGACGATTTCGGTCGTCGACTACAAAGCGATTATCAAGGGCACCGCCCCGGATGTGATTTTGGAGCCGCACGACATCGTCTACATTCCCTACACGCCCTACCGAACCCTGGGTCGATACATGGACCTGATCCTGCGAACCTTTGTGCAAACGGTCGGCGTGAACGAGGGCGCGCACGCCGTCGATGCCAATGCGGGTTCGGTTGGCGTCAACGTGCAGGTCAACCCCCGCTAGTGTTCGGTAAATCGAACCCTGCGAACCTAATATCCTAACCTGCTTGCAGGCGAAAACGCCTACCAGGCCAGGCAACCCTTCGGGCCGGTAAGCCTTCTCCGGCAAGCAGGCCCTTACCTAAGCGCATCGGGCGGTTGTTGCGCCCCACCGACAGCCCCCCGGCACCATGAACAAGCCCCCCCTCTACCTCGACGATGGTCACATGAACGCCCACCCGGGCGCGGTCCCCAGCCTGGATGGGCTTCGTGCGATTAGCATCGGTCTAGTGCTTCTGGCCCATTTTGTGAGTAACCGGTTTCCCGGAGGGCTCGGGGTATATATTTTTTTTGTAATAAGTGGATTTCTCATTACCCGGCTTTTGTTCGTGGAACTCAAAACCACCGGCCGTGTTTCCCTGCCACTGTTTTACGCACGCCGAATCCTGCGGCTCTACCCGGTCATCATCTTGTTCACTCTCCTTGTCCTCGGTCTAGCGGTCCTCACGGGCCGCCCGTACAACGGAATCGAGCCGGCATCCGCCCTCGGGTATTTTGCCAATTATTGGTACGCGCACCTCGAAGCCCAAAACCTCGCGCCACAGCTGCCTTTCGCGATGTTCTGGTCGCTGTCGATCGAGGAGCATTTTTACATCCTGTTCCCCCTCTGCTTCCTGCTGCTGCGCGGTCAAACGGAGCGATTATTGCAGGTACTGCTTGGGCTTGCGTTGACCTGCCTGGGGTTGCGCTTGTTCGGGGCCTGGCAGCACCCTGAAGCGCTGGGCTCGATGCGGTTCTACGCCGAGACGCAGTACCGGCTCGATTCAATCGGCTTTGGAGTGATGATGGCCGTTGCCTGCGAAACGGTACGAGGGAGGCGTTTCCTGCAGGAGTTAGCGCGGCCGGCGTGCGCGGCCGGCGCGCTCACCGTCATTTTCGGCTGTCTGCTGATTCGTGATCCGTGGTTTCGTGAAACCCTCCGGTACACCCTTCTAGGCGGGGCGATCAGTGTGGTCCTCGCGGCGGTGTTGTTCGGCCCGGCCTACAACCGCGTTCACCTGCTGTTAAATACCTCCGGGCTTCGCTGGGTTGGGCGGCTGAGTTATTCGCTCTATGTCTGGCATGGCGGCGTCGCTTTTTTCCTGCCTTCGCAGGACTGGCCCGCCTGGCAACACGCGGCGCTTGGATTGAGCCTGAGCTTTCTAATCGCCACGGTCTCGTATTACGCGGTGGAGCAACCCTGTCTTACCTTCCGCCGCCACTTCCGGACTCGTCACGCGATCAGCCCGGCCACGGGGCTTGCCTCAGGCGTTTCCATTTAACCCAGGTCAGTTTCGCAACTGCGGTTGCGCGCACCCCGTTTCGCAGGCCCCCGGCCGCAAATCGGGGTGGCGGCAGCGTTAGTTTCGGTTCTACGGCAGGACGCCTCCATGGACATAGAGCCGGAGCGGCTGTAAGACGAACACTGACAAAGGAATCGGAAGCACCCTGACAGCCGGCAATGGGTAAACCCGCTATGGTCGGGGGATGAATCCCTTCATACGTCTCCCCAGGTTGCTCGCACTGGCAGCCTCTTTTGTCCTCACCCTCGGTTTCGCAGCCAGCGTCACCGCCCAACCCACGGTTAACGTCGTGGCCACCGATGCGGTGGCCGTCATCGGCACCACCGATTACGCGACCCTCGCCTTCACTCGCACCGGCTCGACCACTTCGGCGTTGACCGTCAACTACGCCTTGGGTGGTTCGGCCATCAAATGGAATGACTACTGCCGCATCCAAGGCGACATGCCCGTCGCGGTGACCATCCCCGCTGGGGCCGCGTCCACCACCATGACGATCGTGGCTCGCGCCAACAGCACCGGCGCCAATCCGGCAACGGCCACCTTCACCCTGTCGGCCAGCTCCAGTTACCTGATTGGCACCCAGAAAACCGCCACAATCACGCTGCAAGCGACGAGTTCGCCGCCACCGCCGCTTCCCGTGGTCACACTCAGCGCGACCGACGCCACTGCCGTCATCGGCACCACCGATACCGGGAAAATCACCATCGCGCGCACCGGCGCCACCACCACCGCTTTGACCGTTAACTACGTACTCAGTGGCACCGCAGTGCCCATGACGGACTACCGCCTTGCCAGCGGGACGCTGCCGGTCTCGGTAACTATTCCCGTTGGCGCCAGCTCGACCGCGCTGACAATCCAAGCGATCGCCAACAGCACCAACGCCAACCCAAAAACGGCCCGGTTCACCCTGGCTGCTAACTCCGCTTATACCCTCGGCACCGCCGCCACTGCCACGATCACGATCACCGGGGCTGCCCCCATCCCGCCGCCTCACACCGGACTGCCGATCATCACCGTGACCGCGACCGACCCCAACGCAGTCATCGGCTCAACCGATTACGCGGTGCTCACCTTCGCCCGCACCGGCGCCACCACCAACGCGTTGACGGTTAACTACGCCCTCGGCGGCACCGCGATCAAATGGAACGACTATTGCCGCATCCAGGGCGACATGCCCGTGGCCGTGACGATCCCCGCCGGAGCCGCATCGACCACCATGACCCTGATCGCGCGCGCCAACACCACCAACGCGAACCCGGAAACGGCTACCTTCACCCTCTCGCCCAATTCCGCCTACACCCTGGGAACTCCGGCTACCGCGACCATCACCCTGCTGGCCACCGCACCGACCCCTAACCCAGTCCCGACTCCGCCTACCGTGACGGTGGTCGCTTCGGATGCCTCCGCCGCCATCGGCAGCGTGGACACCGCCGCGTTCACCTTCACCCGCACCGGGGACACCTCAACCGCGCTAACCGTTAACTACACCCTCGGCGGCTCCGCCGTGGCGTTGACTGATTACCGCCTCGTCTCCGGCTCCATGCCGGTCGCCGTGAACATCCCTGCCGGCGCGACCTCGGCCACCCTGACGATCCACGCCCTGGCCAACAGCACCAACGCAAACCCGGAAACGATCGTCCTCTCCCTCGCAACCAACGCCGCCTACACCCTGGGCAGCGCCCGCAGTGCCACTGCGACCATATCCCAGGTCACGCCTGCTCCGACTCCGCCTACCGTGACGGTGGTCGCTTCGGATGCCTCCGCCGCCATCGGCAGCGTGGATACCGCCGCGTTCACCTTCACCCGCACCGGGGACACCTCAACCGCGCTAACCGTTAACTACACCCTCGGCGGCTCCGCCGTGGCGTTGACCGATTACCGCCTCGTCTCCGGCTCCATGCCGGTCGCCGTGAACATCCCTGCCGGCGCGACCTCGGCCACCCTGACGATCCAAGCCCTGGCCAACAGCACCAACGCCAACCCGGAAACGATCGTCCTTTCCCTCACCGCCAACGCCGCCTACACCCTGGGCAGCGCCAGCAGTGCCACTGCGACCATCTCCCAGGTCGTCGTCCCCCCGCCGACTCCCACCCCGCCCCCGACTCCCGTACCGACGCCGGTCGTGCTGAACGAACTGGATTACACCGGTTTGATTATGCCCAAAGTAGGCGATCAAGCCCTGCGCGTGCTCTCACCCAACTGGCTCGAACTGCGCAAACTCACCTCCAAGGCACCGGATCCAGCCACCGTCACGACGTGGAATTTTGTTAACTCCTCCGGCGTGCTCTCCACCCCCGCGCTCTCGCAGTTCGCGGTGACCGTCGACGGCAAAGCCGTTTCCGTCCTGAACGTGGGCTTTAGGCGCCGCGCCTTCTCCGCCGATCTGGATGTGCGCGACCTGCGTATCGACAACGCGCTCTACCTCCAATTGGCCACACCGGTCACGGAAGGCCAGACCGTCGTCGTCACCAACCCGGGAGCCCAGCTCTGGCCCGTCACCGATAACTACAAAGTGACCACAGATCCCCTGCGCTACAGCCCGGCGATCCATGTCAATCAGGAGGGTTACGTACCTACCCTACCCAAGAAAGCCATGGTGGGTTACTACCTGGGCAACCTCGGCGAGCTGCCGGCCACCGGGTTGACGAGTTTCACCATCAAAAACGCCAAGACCGGCGCGACCGTCCACCAAGGCTCGCTGACCGCCCGCCGCGATGTCGGTTATGCCTATTCGCCGCTGCCCTACCAGAATGTGCTGCAAGCGGACTTCAGCACACTGACCACGCCCGGCGAATACTACCTGTTGGTGCCCGGCCTCGGTGCCTCGCTGCCCTTCCTCATCGATGACGGCATCGCCATGAACTGGCTGCGCACCTACTCGCTCGGCCTTTATCATCAACGCTGCGGCAAATCCAACGCCCTGCCCTACACCCGCTTCACCCACGAGGCCTGTCACGTGGCCAAAGCCGAGGTGCCCTCGCCACAGTCCTCCTACGCGTTCACCTGGACGACCATCGCCTCGAAGAGCGCGCCCAGTGCCCATCAAACCGCCCCGCAACTCGCTTCCGAAGCGTCCCAGCTCTACCCCTTCGTTAACAAGGGTACGATCGACGTCTCCGGCGGTCACCATGACGCCGGCGATTATAGCAAGTACACCACCGACGTGGCCTCCCTCGTCCACCTCCTGATGTTCACCGCTGACAACATGCCCTCGGGCAACCTCGACAACCTCGGCATCCCCGAGAGCGGCGACGGTATCAGCGACATCATGCAGGAGGCCAAACAGGAGTCCGACTTCTTGGCTAAACTCCAGGACGCCGACGGCGGGTTCTACTTCATCGTCTACCCCAAGACGCGTGAATACGAAGGCGGTCTCTCCGGTGCCGCCCCGGGCGACACCCAAGTGGTCTGGCCGAAAAACACCTCCGCCACCGCCGCCTGCGTCGCCGCGCTCGCCCAATGTGCTTCCTCCCCGAAGTTCAAGCAGGCCTACCCCGCCACGGCCGCTGCCTATCTGCAAAAAGCCCAGCTCGGCTGGACCTTCCTGACCAACGCGATCGCCAAATACGGACTGACCGGTTCCTACCAGAAGATCACCTTCTACGGGGACGAATTCGCCCACATGGACGAATTATCCTGGGCCGCCGCCGAGATGTATCTGGCGACCGGCGACGTGAAATACCAGCAGCAGCTCTTCGCCTGGTTCCCCAACCCCAACGACGTTGCCACCTATCGTTGGAACTGGATCCGCATGGCCGAGTCCTACGGTAACGCCATTCGCAGCTACGCCTTCGCCGCCCGCTCCGGTCGCTTAGCCGCCAGCCAGCTCGACGCCGCCTACCTCGCCAAGTGCAACACCGAGATCATCGGCGCCGCGGACAAAGAACTCCTGTCCTCCACCCAAAGCGCCTATGGCTCCGCCTTCGCCGCCGAGAATAAAGCTTACCGGGCAGCCGGCTGGTATTTCTCGATGGACCAGGCCGCAGACATGGCTGTCGCCTATCAGATCAACCCCAAGCCCGAATACCTTGATGCGCTCGTGACTAACATGAACTATGAGGGCGGCACCAACCCGGTGAACGCCACTTGCGTGACCGGTCTCGGCCTCAAACGGCAGCACACCGTGGTCAACCAGTTCGCCCGCGCCGACGCCCGCCTACTGGCCCCCACCGGCATCCCCATTGGCAACATCCAAGGCGGCTTCGACTACCTCGCGCTCTACGCCAACGAACTGAGTAGCCTGACGTTCCCCTCCGACGGGGCCACCTCAGCGCCCTATCCGTTCTATGACCGCTGGTCCGATACCTGGAACGTTTCCACCGAGTTCATCACCGTGAACCAGGCGCGCAGCGTTCTGTCTGCCAGCGCGCTAGTCGGTCAAACCACCGCCAAAAACACCCCATGGACCTCGGGCACCGCCGTCATTGCCGTGCCCGCTGGGATCGTCCCCCTGGCCGTGCCCACCACCCTGAGCGTCTCGACTCCGGGGATGGACCTGAGCACCGCCCGCATCGTCTGGGAAGGCCGCGACCAGCAGCCCGCCTTCGGGCCCACCTACGCTTTCGTTCCCATGAACAACGGCACCCAGTGGGTCGAGGTGGAGATCAACTGGCCGGACGGGCGCCGCGTCTTCGGCGCAGCCAGCTTCACCGCCAACAGCGCGGTGGTGAACTGGGTCAATGGATCCCTGCCCGCAGGGGCCGTGGCCAGTGCCGACGGCGGCGACGGTTGGAACTGGGTGACGAGCAACCCCACGCCCTACTCCGCCCCGGCGGTGCACCAGAGCAACGTGGCGGCTGGCATCCATGGCCATGGCTTTGATGCAGCGACGGCCACCCTGCTGGTCGGCACCACCGACAAGCTGTTTGCCTACGTCTACCTCGATCCGGCCAATCCCCCTTCCACAGTCATGCTGATGTGGACGGATAGCACCGGCAACGCGGCCCACCGCGCTTACTGGGGCGCCAACCTTATCCCGTGGGGCACCAACGGCACCGCCAGCCAGTTCCCGATGGGGCCGCTGCCAGCCCTCGGTCAATGGGTGCGGTTGGAAGTTCCTGCTAGTTCAGTCGGGCTGGCCGGCGCCACCGTGCAAGGCATGCGCTTCACCCTCTACGGCGGGCGCGCCAGCTGGGACGTGAGCGGCAAGTCCAACTAAGCGAACTGCACCATCGCAGGTCGTCGATCACCGCGGTCGGAGTTAAAGGCGGGGCCCTACAAGGGACCCGCCTTTTTCATGCCGCCGGCGCGGGCCAATCGGGCGGGCTGCGGTACCAGCAGGCCTCCGGATCGCGCAAGGGTGAAAGCACCGTTTTGGCTTTGGGCGCCGGCCCGAATCCTGCAACAACGAATCACTTCCATGCGCCCACCACTGCCCCCCTTCACCGCCGAAACCGCCCGCCAAAAAGTTCAACTCGCCGAAGATGCCTGGAACACCCGCGACCCCGCGCGGGTTGCCTTGGCCTACACCGAGGACTCGGAGTGGCGCAACCGCAGCGAGTTCCTCACCGGCCGCCCGGCGATCATTGAGTTTTTAGGTCGTAAGTGGGCCCGGGAGTTGGACTACCAACTCAAGAAAGAGCTCTGGGCGTTCACCAACAACCGCATCGCCGTGCGCTTCGAATACGAATGGCACGACGATTCCGGCCAGTGGTTCCGCTCCCACGGTAACGAGAACTGGGAGTTCACCGCCGAGGGTCTGATGGCCCGGCGTTTTGCCAGTATCAACGACCAGCCCATCACCGAGGACGAACGCCGACTGCGATAAACCAGTCTGCCGGGGCGAGATGGAGGGCAGCATTTCAGTTGCCCTGCACCAACCAGCCCGCGCCTTCGGACCTGCTAGAGCGCTGGACCCAGCCCGCGAGTTGACCGGGATAGCCAAGGGGAAAAAAACACCCAGAATCCGCCGGTGCCCCGCGTAACAGCAACCGGTCGGGGGTGGATTTTTAACCCTCAACACTCCACTTGAACATCATCGTGCTCAGCGGAGGAACCTTCAGAAGCAGGCTGTGCGGGTAGCCATCGCAGGGAATGTCCTCGGCCAGACGACCGCCATCATTCCCCAGGCCGGTGCCACCATAGTAATCACTGTTGGTGTTGAGCACTTCCTTCCACCAGCCTCCCCGGGGCACGCCGATACGGAAATCGGCGCGTAACACCGGGGTGAAGTGGCCGACCACGGCGAAGAAGGTGCGCTCGGTTTCATCGGTGCGTAGGTAGGTGACCACGCTGGCACCGCCGTCGTGGGCGTTGATCCAGCGGAAGCCACGCCAATCGAGATCGTGCTGACCAAGCACCGGTTCACTCTTGTAAAGGCAATTGAGGTCGCGAACCAGCAGGCGAACCCCCTCGTGGTCCTTGTATTGCAGCAGGTGCCAGTCGAGGCTGCCGGCATAGGCCCACTCCCCGGATTGGCCGAACTCACAGCCCATGAAGAGCAACTTTTTACCCGGCCAAGCCCACATGTGGCCGTAGAGCGCGCGCAAGGTGGCTGCCTTTTCGGAAATGTCCCAGGCCCCCATCTTGCCGAGCATCGAGCCCTTTCCATGCACAACCTCGTCGTGAGAAAAAACCGTGATGAAGTTTTCCGAATACTGGTATAAGGCGCCAAAGGTGAGATCGTTGTGGTGCCACTTGCGATGGACCGGCTCCTTTTGGAAATACTTCAGCGTGTCGTGCATCCAGCCCATGTTCCACTTGTAGTCGAACCCGATGCCGCCCTGCTCGACAGGCTTGGAGATGCCGGCAAAAGCGGTCGATTCCTCGGCGATCATGAGGACGCCGGGATAATACTTATGAACCAGCTCGTTGGTCTGGCGGAGGAAGTTGATGGCCTCGATATTTTCGCGTCCACCGTATTGGTTGGGGATCCACTCCCCCTCTTTGCGGGAGTAGTCCAGGTAAAGCATGGATGCGACTGCATCCACACGCAGACCGTCGAGGTGGTACCGATCGAGCCACGAGAGGGCGTTCGCAATGAGGAAGCAGCGCACTTCGTTACGGCCGTAATTGAAGATCAGCGTGCCCCAGTCCATGTGCGCCCCTTGGCGCGGATCGGCGTGCTCGTAGAGGTGAGTGCCGTCGAACTCCGCGAGGGCAAAGCTGTCGCGGGGGAAGTGAGCCGGCACCCAGTCGAGGATGATGCCGATGCCGCGTTGATGAAGGTGATCGACGAAGAAGGAAAAGTCCTCCGGGGTGCCAAAGCGGTGGGTGGGGGCAAAAAAGCCCGTGACTTGATAACCCCATGAGCCGTCGAAGGGATGTTCGGCCAGAGGCATCACCTCGATGTGGGTAAAACCCATGTCCACCACGTAGTCGGCTAGCATGGGGGCAAGCTCCCGGTACGAGAAGGGACGGTTGCCATCCTCTACCTTGCGCTTCCAGGAGCCGATATGGACCTCGTAAACCGAAACAGGGCGGTCGATGCGATTCGCATCCGCGGTCCGCGCCTGCATCCAAGCAGCGTCGCCCCAATTATGAGTGCGAGGATTACAGACGATGGAAGCGTTGCCAGGAGGGGCCTCGAAATAGGTGCCATACGGATCGGTCTTGATCCGGATGAGCCCCGCCTGATCGAGCAGCTCGTATTTGTAGAGTTCGCCCTCACCCAGGCCGGGGATGAACAACTCCCAAACCCCGGAGGCTCCGAGCGGGCGCATCGGATGGTAGCGGCCGTCCCAGTGATTGAAGTTACCCACCACCGAAACACGGGCCGCGCTGGGCGCCCAAACCGCAAACGACACACCCGGCACACCGTCGATGACCCGCGGATGGGAACCGAGTTTTTCGTAGATACGGTGTTCGTTGCCCTCGTTAAACAGATAAAGATCCTGCTGACCGAGGGTGGGCAAAAAAGAATACGGGTCGTAAAACTGGCGAATTTCACCGGAGTGCAGGGTCACTCGCAACTGGTAACGAAAGACCTCCTTGCGCGCGGGAATAAAGACCTCGAAGACCCCCTCCTGGGCGAGCATCTCCATCTCCACGGCTGGAGCATGCTTGTCGGCCAAATCAACGACCTCACAGGCCCTCGCATCGCGAATGAAGGAACGAACCAGAAGTCCCGGGATGCTGCCTTTATCTACGGGGTGCATGCCCAGAAAATCATGGGGGCAGGCGCAGCGGGCTTCGATAAAGGAGGCGAGTTCGACGGGGGTGAGGATCACGAGGGATTCAGGGTTTGGATGACTGTGGTTGGTTAATACTGCCGCGTCCAGTGCGACATTTGGCGGCGCCCCCAAGGGCACCTTGAACGGGAGTTAGACAGACAAACTCAACCGGTGTTCTTCAATCCACCGGAAATTCCGTTAATTGTTAGCTCGACCACGGCGCGGGTGGACTCGTCCTCGCCCTTACTGAGTTTGCCGCTGCGCAGACGACGCATCATTTCAACCTGGAGGTAGTTAAGCGGGTCAATGTAGGGGTTGCGGAGCTCGACCGACTTGAGCAGCACCGGCTCGCCAGCGAGGAGTTTGTTCTGGCCGGTGATCTCGAGAATTGCGCGTTCCGTGCGGTTAAACTCGTCCATGAGAATGCCAAAGATGCGGGCACGGATCGACTCGTCGTCCACCAGACCGGCGTAAAGCTCGGCAATGCCCATGTCGGCCTTGCGCATGGTGAGCTGGGCGTTGTCGATGAGCGTCTGGAAAAACGGCCACTCGGCATGCAAGGTGCGAAGGAGTTTTTTACCCTTGGGGCCGCTCTTGAGCACCGCGTCGAGCGCCGAACCCAGCCCGTACCAGCCGGGGAAGTTGAATCGACTCTGCATCCACGAAAACACCCAGGGGATGGCGCGCAGATCATCCACACTGGTGGTGTTGCGGCGGAACGTCGGGCGCGAGCCAAACTTGAGATTACTAATCTCGTCGATGGGCGTGGCCTGTTTCCAGAAATGGAGAAACTCCGAATCCTTGTGCACGAGTTTATCGTAAGCGGCGAAGCCGGCGGCGCTCATTTGCTCCATCGCTTCGGTCCACTCCGCGGGGGGCACGAAGGGCGCTTGGGCGGCATGGGAACCGAGGAGGACTCCGTAAGCCATCTGCTCAAGGATACGGTGGGCCAAGTCGGCATCGTGATAGCGGGTCGAGAGAACTTCGCCCTGCTCGGTCACACGGATGCCGCCATCGCGAAGGCCGATCGGTTGGGCCAAAATCGCTTTCGCGGCCGGGCCGCCGCCGCGGGCGATACTGCCGCCGCGGCCGTGGAAAAGAGTCACCCTCACCGCATGATCGCGACACACCGCGGTGATGGTTTCCTGCGCTTTGTAGAGGGCCCAGTTGGCGGTGAGGTAACCGCAATCCTTATTCGAATCCGAGTAACCCAGCATGACGTGCTGATGCGCACCACCCGCCTCGAGCACCGGCACGTAGGCCGGATGCGTGAAGAGCGTACCGAGCACCTCGGGTGCCCGGTTCAGGTCGTCGAGGGTCTCAAACAACGGGGCGATCGGCAGGTTAGCCCCCGTGAGCTTCATCAGGTAGACGACTTCGAGCACGTCGGAAACGGCGTCCGTCATGCTGATAATGTAGATACCGAGGGCGGCGGCGCCGAATTTATCCGCGGCCAGCGCAACCACCCGCAGCGGGTCCACCACGTTGCGCGTGGGTGCCGAGAGCTTGCTGAGCGCGGTCGCCCCGAGGTGCCTGGCGTTATCAATGGCCTCGGCAAGCAGGGTGCGCTTTTCCGCTTCGGTTAACTTTAAGTAATCGGCACGGCCGATCAGCTCTGCAACTGCGGCCTCGTGGTGGCCGGAATGCTGGCGCAAATCGAGGTGGGCCGCGTGCAGCCCGAAAATATCGACCTGGTGGCGCAACTCTTGCAATTCGCCGCCAGCGAGGAGCGCGCCGCGACCGTGCTGCAGGCTCTCATGGATAACAGTGAGGGTCTCCGTGAGCGTCTCGGTTGGCAGTGCCGGCTCGTCATCGGCGTTTTCCGGCATGAGCAAGGCACCGTTAGGAAAACTGGCGCCCTCCTGGGCCAGACGTTCACACAAGCCACCCAGCAGAAGCCGGTAAGGCTCGTGGGGGTAACGGGCGGTGAGTTGCTCCATGTATTTGGACAGGTGCCGACTCTCTTTAATTAGGCGCCGCACCGAAGGCGAGACGGTGTCGCGCAGGTCAGAAACCGTAAGGTTGTGCAGCAAGTTATAGACGCAATCGTACATCTTTTTAACCGCCGTGCGCCGGTGCAGCGCAAGAATGTCGGCCGTAACCCGGGCGTTCACGTTGGGGTTGCCGTCGCGGTCGCCGCCAATCCAGGAGCCGAAGGTCAGCCAGCGGGCCGGCGCGGTCACACCGGGATAGTGAAGCTTGAGCGCCCGTTGCATGTCGGCATGCAGGCGGGGCAAGGTTTCATAGAGGGTAGAATCGAGGTACCACAGTCCCGTGCGAGCCTCATCGGCCACCTCGGGGCGGGCAGTACGGCTGCGATCGGTGAGCCAAAGGCAGGCGATTTCCCGCTCCAAACAGGCCGGGTCGGCGAAAGCCAGACCGTTGACCTCGGGGTTGGCGCGGTTGCGCAAGATTTCGGCTAAGCTCTGGAGCTTGGCCAAAAGCGTCCGACGCTTGGATTCGGTCGGGTGGGCCGTAAAAACCAGATCGATTGAAATCTGGTCGACCAACCGCTGCATGGCCGCGGCATCGACGCCGCGCTTTTTTAATTCGAGTACGCCGGCCTCAATCGATTCGCGGATGGGCTGGCTGTCGGGTGACTTGGCGTCGGCGCGAAGCCGGGCGGCACGACGGCGACGCAGGAGCAGGATGCGGAAGTTCTCCTCGGCGATGTTGACCAACTCAAAGTAGAGGGTGAAGGCCATCGCTTGGTTAAACGCCTCGCTGGGCGAAAGTCCTGCGATGGTTTCGCTGAGTGCAGGGGCGGCGGCGGCATCGCCGGTGCGCGCGGACTTCGACAAGGTACGCAACCGTTCGACTGTCTCGAGCGTCGCGGAGCCCTCTAATTGGGTGATCACCCGACCGAGCGCGCCCCCCAAAGTGCGGATCTCGGTACGGAGTTGGCTGAGTTCTTTAGGGGCGATCGAGGAGCGGGGAGCGGGAGTACGGGCCATGTTAGGATTGAGCGGATACGGTGCGGTAAGTTGGGAGGGTTAAAGCACACCTGAAAGCGAAAAGTGGGCCAAATGAGCTAAAACCTGCGGCTCGCCCTGAATTTGGCACTTCGACCCTGACCTAGGCTCTGGGCTTGCTTGCAACCGCAGCGACCGCCTTATTTCCCAGCCACCGTGACCAGACGCTTACTCCCCGTCCTTTTTTTTATCAGTGCCAGCCTCCTGCGTGGGGACTCCAGCCTGCCGCAAATCACCGCTAGCCGCACCGACATCACCGATGCCGGCACGGTATTTATCGGCAACGCCCGCCTCGACTACGATGGCTCGCTGTTGCTTGCCGACCGGATTGACTACAACCCCAAAACTCAGATTGCTCGCGCTTCCGGCCACGTCTCCTTCACGCGGGGACCGCAGACCGTTGTGCCCTCTCGAGCGGCGCACCCGCGTGAACGTGTCAAATCCATAACCCAGACGACTCCGCAGCGTCTGCTCGCCGATGAGCTCACGTACAACCTGAGCGATCGCACCTACACGGTTAAAAATGTCCGCCTCGGCCAGGACCCCCTCTTCATCAGCGGGAGCAGCGTCGAGGGCGGTCCCGACAAAATCGTCATCCATGACGCCCTCGTGAGTTTGTCCGAACCCAGCTCGATCTCCCCGTCGCTGCGCGCCGGCACCGTAACCTACATCCCGGGTGATCAAATCAAGGCCAACAGTGCGCGCATCGGTGTTGGGGGCACGCCCTTTATACCGCTGTCGGGGTTTAATCAATCGGCCAACGACCCGATCCTCCAGCACATGAAAGCGCGGGTGGGCTATGGATCGCGCCTCGGTGGAGAACTTGAACTGAGCCTGCTCGCACCCATCACCCGGGCCTTCAAGCTCGGGGGCGAACTCGACCTCTACACCAACCGCGGCGTCATGTTCGGCCCGGCCGCCGCCTACGAACTCGACAACCCCTACACCACCCTGAAGGGGTCCCTGAGCAGCGGATTCATCAGCGACAGGGGCAAGCGCGGTAACGACATTCTCGGCAACCCCATTCAGGCCAACCGCGAGTTCATCGAATGGGAGCATCACCAGACGATCGGCGACACCGTCACGCTGCTCGGTCAGGTCAACTACTGGTCCGACTCCGAGGTCACCCGTGATTTCCGCCCCAAGGAGTTCGAACTGAATCAGACGCCCGACAACTTCCTCGAAAGCTACTACACCGGGGACAACTACGTCGTCTCGGCCTTCACCCGCTTCCAGCCCAACGACTACCATCGGGTCCAGCGGCGCCTGCCGGAATTCCGCTTCGACGGCCTGCCGGTCGACGCCGGCGCCGGGATCTATCACCGCGTCAACGCCAGCCTAGCCGTGCTCGAAGACACCTCGCTGAAAGCGCCAACCAGCACGGTGAACCAAGTCAACCGCGTCGACGCCTACTACGGACTCACCCGCCCGTTCACCCCGAACGAATGGTTCTCCATCAAGCCGGTGGCCGGCACCCGGTTTACCTACTACGACCGGGCCCAAGCCCCGCGCAGCGACTATGCCCGCGGCCTCGCCGAGGTCGGCTTCGACGCCGATGTGCAGGCCAGTTCGACCTACGCCTACAAAAACGAGCGTTGGGACATCGACGGGCTGCGCCACCTGGTCAAACCCTACGTTTCCTACCGCGCCATCGGTAACGCCGATCAGGGCTCCAATACCGCCATTCCCGCGATCGACCGCACCACCTTCGCCACCGGCCTGCAACCGCTCGGTCTGGCCGACCGGCGCGACATCGACACCTTGGCCAAGACCAACACCTTGCGCCTAGGTGTGAACAACGCCCTGCAAACGCGCGACCGCAACTACGCTTCCCGCAACCTCGCCGAGCTGGATGTGGCCGGAGACTGGCGTTTCGACCGCACCACCGGCCAGGACAGCCTCTCGGCCATCCAGAGCCAGCTCACCCTCACGCCCGCCAAGTGGTTCAGCTACGATGTTTACGCCAACGCTTCTCCCAACGATCTCACCATCGAGGAAATCAACACCGGCGTGACCTTCAAGGACGCCGGCGTCTGGTCTTTGCGCGTCGGCACCAACGTGCTCGAATCCAACCCGCAGGATTCCGCCACCCTCACCAACACCCAGGGTGGAATCGGGGAATACACCCTGGATGCGCATTACTTCATCAACGAGGTCTACGAGGCCATCTTGCGCCTGCGCTACGACGAGCTTGGCGGCCGCTTCACTTACAAGGGCATCACCCTGCGCCAGAACATCCGCAATCTCTGGTTCATCAATTACGCGCTTGCCTTCAGCGAAGGCGACTCTCGCTCCGGCAGCACCAGCATCAAGGTCAGCGTCGAACTGGCCAATTTCTAACCGGTTCACCAACTCCATCGCTTGTCCCGCCGTCCCAGGGGCGAGACGCCCGCGCCCCGCGGGTATCTCGCCCCTGCTTCATTTTAACCGCCCGTCACTCACCTCTTCATCCATGACCGATCGTCCCGCTTCCGCCTCGCCCGCCGCCAGCCAAGGCCGGGTTTTCCTCACCCTGTTCGCCGCGCTCCGGCCCCACATCACCACGGACCGCAACCTGCCCTCGCGCCTGCAACAACTGCTCGCCCGGGAAAAACGCTTCGGCAGCCGCGACCGCCGCCTCTACCGCGAATTGCTCTACACCGCGCTGCGGCACTTACCGTGGATCGACGCCCAATTGGCCACAGCGCCCGATGAGGCCATTCGCGCCACCGCGTGGCTCGCCACCGACACACCGGCCACCCACGGCTTTCGCGCCCACTGGACCGTGGGCTGGCCGGAAACCCCCGCGAGCGTCGCCGACAAAGCCCGCCACCTCCAGGCCGACCCCGCCGCGCTGTTACCCGAATGGTTTGCGGCCCACTGCCCGGCGGCCTTCTGCTCTCCCACCCTCGACACCCTGCACTCCCGCGCCCCGCTGTGGATCCGTCTGCAAACCGACGACCCAGCGCCGGTGCTCGCCGAATTCGCTTCCCGCGGCTGGCCGGTCCGCCCCAGTCCGGTCCTACCCGCCGCGCTTGAAGTCCTCACCGAGGCTGATCTCACCACCACGGATGCGTACGCCCACGGCCTGATCGAAATCCAGGACCTCGGTTCGCAATTACTGCTCTGCTCCCTCGCTCCGGCCCCGACTGGCCTGTGGCTCGACGCCTGCGCCGGGGCCGGTGGCAAGACCCTGCAACTCGCCCGCATGCTCGGCACCACCGGCCGGGTCGACGCCTATGACATCCGCGCCAAGGCCCTCGATGAACTCGGCGCGCGCGCCGCCCGTGCCCGCATGGCCAACATCCGCATCCTTTCCGGAGCGCCCAGCGCCAGCTACGACGGCGTGCTGGTGGACGCGCCGTGTAGCGGCACCGGCACGTGGCGGCGCTCGCCCCACCTCAAGTATTGCACCACCCCGGGCACGCTTAAGGAGGCGGCTGGGGTGCAACACGAGTTACTCAGCCGCCACTCGGCGCGGGTGCGCGCGGGTGGCCTACTCGTCTACGCCACCTGCTCGCTCAGCCGCGAGGAAAACGAGGACGTGGTCGCGGCTTTTTTGGCCAACCACCCCGAGTTCACCGCCGCCGCACCGGCGCGCACCCTGCTGCCCGCCGACTACAACACCGACGGCTACTTCGTGGCCCCGCTGCGCCGCGCCTGAGTGCGGGGCACGAATAGGCTGAACCGATTTGGATGACTATAGGCACTACCGGAGGGCGGGCTTATACCCGGTGGGCCAACCGATGCCGGGCTCTATTTATGATCCCAGGGGAGGGCGATTTTCAGCCGCGGGTGCTCCCAAACCTTAAAAAGAGTGAACATTTTTCCCGGGTTGAGAATGCCCTGGGGATCGAGCGCGGTCTTGATCGCCCGCATCGCCTTGATCTGGGCCGGCGAATGCTGGAGGCGTAGGAAAGGCGTTTTTGCCAAGCCGATCCCGTGTTCGCCGGAAATCGCCCCGCCGAGTTTGACCACCCCGGCCATGAGCTGCCCGACCGCCTTTTCGGCTCGCAGGTACTCGGCGCGGTTTTCGCGGTGATACATGATGTTCACGTGTAAATTGCCGTCGGCCAAATGCCCGAACGTCGGAATAGCCAGCCGCGAGGACTTGCGGAGTTTGTCCAAAAACAGAGCGAATTTTTCGTAACTGCGCATCGGCACTACGATGTCCTCATTAAGCTTGGAATCACCGAGGGCGAACATCGCCCCCGAGCACTTGCGGCGCACCTCCCATAATTCCTCGGCTTCGGCCCGGTCGCGTGCCTCGCGGAAGGCGAGCGTGTTCTCCTTGGCCCAGGCCAGCACAACGTGCTTTACCTCAGCGACCTCGCTGGCCGTGCCCGCCAATTCCAGCAAAATCACCGGGCGCCCCGCCTGACCGGCGAACACCGTTTTGCCGGTCTTGGCCTCGGCGCACTGCACGCTGTAGCGGTCGAGAAACTCGCAGATCGCCGGCTGCACCCGCTGGGCGAACAGCGCCCGCACCGACCGAAACGCCGCCGCTTCGTCCGCAAAGGCGGTCAGCAAAGTCCAGCGCGCCGGCGGCAAGGGGATGAGTTTGAGCGTCGCCTCGGTCACCACCCCGAGCATGCCCTCGGCGCCGATCCACAGGTCGCGCAGGTTGAATCCGGCGGAAAACTTTTTGGTCGCCGTGCCCCACTCGACGTATTCGCCGGTGGGCAGAAACCCCTTGAGCGCGACCACGAAGTCGCGGGTCACCCCGTATTTGCCCCCGTGCATGCCGCCAGCGTTGCAGGAAATATTACCGCCGATCGTCGAGTACTGTTTGGAGGCGGGATCAGGCGGATAAAACCAACCCAACGCCTCGACCGCCTTGTGGATGTTGCCTACCACCGCGCCGGCCTGCACCTGCGCGAACCCCGCCTCGGCATCGACCGTGATCTTGTTCCAACCCGACAAGTCGAGCACCCAGCCGCCCTGGATGGGCGAGCCTGAACCGGTCAGCGAGCTGCCGGCTCCCCGCGTAGTGACCGGAACCTTGTACTGGTTGGCCAACGCCAGGGTGGTGGCGATGTCGGCCTTGGTCTTCGGGCGGATAACCGCCTCGGGCAGGAACGACAGCTTGCTGCCGTCAAAAGACGCCGCAAACACTACGTCATGGTCGGTGTTTAGGCGGGCGCCGAGTTTGGTTTTGAGTTTACGGGTGGCCGGAGCGAAGGAGGGCATGGAAATGATTTCAGCGTTCAGGGATAGAGCCCGCGCTTCAACCCGATAAAGGTAATCTTAACATCCTAATCATGACTCGCGTTCTCCTGACCACCACCTCCTTCCAAGACACTCCCGGCATCCATCACGACATGCTTGCCGCCGCCGGTTTCGAGATCGTCCGTGAGCACGGCCCGCGCAGTGAAAACCGCATGCTGGAACTGGCCGGCCAATTCGACGCCTAGCTTTGCGGCGACGACGCCATGACCCGCGCCGTCATGGAAAAGTCGCTGCCGCGTCTGAAGGTGATTTCCAAATACGGCATCGGCCTGGAGAAGATCGACCTGAAGGCGGCCGCCGACCTGAAGTTACCCGTGCTGTTCACTCCCGGGGTTAACCACACGACGGTGGGCGAGCACACCGTCGCGCTGCTGCTGGCTGCGGTGCGCAACCTTGTGGTCGAGGCCAACCATGTCGCCGCCGGGCGCTGGACCCGCATCACCGGCAACGAGGTGTGCGGCAAGACCCTTGCCATCGTGGGCTTCGGCCGCATCGGCAAGGAGGTCGCCATCCGTGCCCGCGCCTTCGGGATCAAGGTCATCGGCTTCGGCAACTACTGGGATGAGGACTTCGCCCGCTGGCACCAGATCGAGCGGGTGGAAAACTTCGACGACGTCCTGCGCCGCGCTGACTTCATTTCGCTGCACACGAAACTCACCCCCGCCACCAAGGGCCTGATCAACGCCAAGAATTTCCCCCTGATCAAAAAGGGCGCGGTCATCGTCAACACCGGTCGCGGCGAATTGGTTGACATCGAGGCGCTGGTCGCAGCCCTCAAGTCCAAACACCTGCTCGCCTACGCCGCCGACGTGCTCGACCAGGAGCCACCGCCCGCCGACCACCCGCTGCTCGGTCTGCCCAACGTCATCCTCACCCCGCACATCAGCTCGCGCACCCACGAAAGCGTGCAACGCCAGGCGTCCTGCGCGGTTGAAAACCTCACGCGCTTCATCGCCCGTCCAGGAGCCGATCGCCCGCGCCGTCTAACCGCACCGGCGTCAACCCCACGCACCGTCCCTTTCTCAACTCGTTAATCTCCTCGACCCACTAATCCCATGTCCGAAGTTTTTTACGTCGTCCTCGAAGCTCAACATAACGCCCTCGTCGCCGCCGCCTACCAGCACCGCGGTTTCCTCGCCGACGAGGCCTCCGAGGGCGCACGCTTCTGCGCCGAGGCCACCCGCCACGGCATTCGCACCCACAACGGCCTCAAGGCCCTGCACCTCGAACACCTGTTCGGCTCCGGCTCCAAGGTCTGCGTGCCGGGCGCCCAGATCGAGGAAAAGCCCTCCCGTTTCGCCGCCGCCAAAATCTGGAACGCCAACCAAAAGCTCGGCCAGTCCACCGCCTACCGCGCGATCGACGAAGCCATCCGCTTGGCCGACCAGTACGGAGTGGGCACCGTTTCGGTGGACAACGCCTTCCACTACCGCTGGGGAGGCGGCTACGTGATGGACGCCGCCCGCCGCGGCTAAATTGCCTAAACCAACTGAACCGCCGCGCTCGCCGAGATCGTGCCCTTTGGTGGTAAGTTCAACACCCTCGGCACCAACCCGCATTCGTGGGGCTTCCCCACCACCGAGGCGGTCGGCTACCCCATTGTGATCGACTGGGCCACCTCGGTGGTCGCCATGGGCCGCGTGCAGCAGCTCAAGCGTGAAGGTAAACAAATCCCTACCTTGGCCGCCGTGGACAAAGACGGCAACCCGACCACCAACCCCGCCGAGGCGGTTTCGCCCCTCCAGTTTGGGGCGCACAAAGGTTACGGCCTGTCGTTGATGAACGAGATCGTCGGCAGCTTCATTGACAGCTCGCTGCCCACCATCCGCAACCGCTGGGACCAGGTTGGCGCCGGCGACAAGGGCACCTGCTGCTTCTTTTTCCAGGTGCTCCACCCCGACGCAATCAACGGCGGGGCCTTCACGAAGGGCCGCAACCAGAAGCAAAACGTGAAAGCGGTAATCGACGACGTGCTTGGCCACGGCAAGGACAAGTCGATGCTCCCCGGCCAGCTTGAAGCCGGCTGGGCCCAGCGGACCGCCGCCGCCGGGGGGCTGCTCTTCGGCCAGGCGGAGGTCGAGGCATTTAACGAACTCGCGGCCGAGGCCGGACAACCACGGTGGAACCTCACTGCGTTGAAACGATCGGCGTCTAAGCCGGGGTTTTCGCCGGCCTAGCCAAGAACTAGCCAGAAGGTTAATCGATTCATCCTTGGCTCCCAAGGCTGAAGAACCACTCAAGCCGACCACAGGTCGGGATTACGATGGCGGGGGACGACCCAAACCATCCAGATCGTCCGCGTTCGCCGCGGAGGATTGAGGACGTTTCGGTCCTTGCACCGGCGTTGGGCGAACCAGGCCGGAATCGGCCGCCCCTTCGCAACCCGCTCATTGCCCCAGCAAAGGGGCGGAACAGGACACTCCTGTTTTACGGGTTAAACCCCATGCGACCGTTGGCCGCGCGGCGATATCTTAGCGGCCGCCCCGTCCGGGTGGGGCGCCGCTCATGCCCGTAAAATTCCAAGACTACTACGAAACCCTGGGGGTGCCCCGAAGTGCCACCCCGGAGGACATTAAGCAGGCTTTCCGCAAGCTCGCCCGGCTCTACCACCCCGATGTCGCCAAAGATAAATCGGCCGGCGAGGCCCGTTTCAAAGAGATTAACGAGGCCTACGAGGTGCTGGGCGATCCGGCAAAACGCAGCCGCTACGACGAATTGGGCGCCCACTGGCAGGAAGGGGTGGCGGGAGAACCGGCCCCGAGCCGGCGCGGTCAGCACCGACCTCATCCAGGTCCAAGCGACTTCGAGTTTGAAGGCACCGGCTTCAGCGATTTTTTCGAGTCTTTTTTCGGCGGTGGACAAGGCGGCTTGGGTGGCCAGCCGCGCCCAGGTGGGGGTCGCCACTTCGGCGAACAACCCCTTGCCCCGCCGGAGCGCGATGTGGAAGCCGACCTGCTGGTCTCGCTCGCAGAGGCGCTGCATGGTTCGCATCGGCGGGTCACCCTCAAGCACCCAGATTCGCCCCGGGGGGCGATGTGTACCAACACCTACAACGTGCGGATCCCGCCCGGAGTCCACGAAGGGCAGCGCATTCGCCTCGCGGGTCAGGGGGAGCCCGGTTTGCGCGGGGGGGAACCTGGAGACCTTTATCTGCGTGTCCGCTTGGAGCGACACCCCGACTTCAACGTGCAGGAGAGCGACCTTTACTGCGATCTGGACCTCGCCCCGTGGGAGGCGGTACTCGGGACCGAGGCCAAGATCCCCACCCTCGACGGCCTAACCAGCCTACGTATCCCCCCGGGAACGGCGGCGGGCAAACAATTGCGCTTGCGCGGGCTCGGGCTGCCCAAAGCCAACCGACAGCGTGGCGACTTATATGCCACGGCTCGAATCCAGACGCCAACCTCAGCCACCCCCCAGGAGCACGCCCTTTGGGAACAACTGGCGCGGATTTCCCCATTTAAACCTAGGAAAGAGCCATGACTAAGCCGGTTCACACCGACCAGCCCTGCGTCACTTTGATCTGCGCCGTGACGACCGGCCCGGCGACCTATTCGCTGACCCAAGCCGCTGCCATCGGCGGAGTTCACCCCGAGTTGCTGCGTCATTACGACCAGATTGGCCTATTCACCCGGGGGCCCACCCGCGAGGGCGCCAAACTCGGCTTCGATGACAACGACCTCTACGAGCTGCGCCGCTTCGAACATTATCGCCGCCAGCATGGAGTCAGCCGCCGGACGTTGCGTGTGTGGTGCGCACTGTGGCGCGAAATCCAACAGCTCAAAAGTGAAGTGCGCTTTCTGCGCAGAACCTGACCCGCACGGCCCCACCACCGAACCGGGTTCGCCCCGACTTTCGGGTAATACCCCATACCAAAACGCACACATCTAGGTAAAATATCCGCTAACCCTCCACACCTCGCTCCCTGCACAAGGCCAATCCACCTGATTATGTTACACCACATTAACGATCTCTACGGAAAAAAGCTTAGCGCCAAGGATGGGGAGATCGGCCACGTGAAGGACTTCTATTTCGATGATAAGAGCTGGGCCCTCCGGTACTTGGTGGTAAATACGGGCACTTGGTTGACCGGGCGGCTAGTGCTGCTGTCCCCTCATGCGCTGGGATCGCTTGAAACCCGGGCCGAGGCTTTGCACGTGAACCTCACCCGCAAACAGATCGAAAACAGCCCGTCGATCGCCGCGCACCGCCCGGTTTCCCGCCAATATGAGGAGGGTTATTATCAATATTACGGCTGGCCGGCCTATTG
>JBILBW010000194.1:0-3889 GCA_044353465.1 Rariglobus sp.
GGGGGGGGATTGTGGGGGGCGGCGGGGTTCCCGGTCGCCGCCAACCCGCCGAGCACCCAAGCCCGCCCCCATCACGGCCACAACCAACGCGACGACATTCACCTCCACAGCACCACCGCCGTGAAAGGCTACCACCTGCAAGCCGCAGACGGCCAAGTTGGCGCGGTGAGCGACTTCAACGTGAATGACAAAACCTGGGCCATTGAGGCATTGCTGATCGAGACAGGCCACTGGTACGCGCACCAAAAGATTATTATCCCCACCGCCGAGATCGAACGACTGAGCTATGAAGAATCCAAGGTCGTAACCCGCCTCACCCGGGCCCATCTCCAAAAAATCGCTAAAGGTGAGGCCGCCTAGCATGAACGAAGCCCGTCTTCCCGCGGCTTCCGGCACCCGCGGTCCACAATCCCTCGGCCCAGTGACGCGAAAAATGCTCCACGAGCGAACCTGTGAAATCGCCCGCTTGGCCGGTCGCTCGGCTCCTTATGTGACCCAAGACGACTATGAACAGGCCAAACGAGAGCTCACCGGCGATCCCTACGCCCTGATTATGGACACCACCATCGATACGCCCTGGTATGTCCCAAACCTGCTAGCCCGCCACGTAATGCCCCCGGTCACCGAGGTTGCCTCCTCCCCCTTGGGGCAGCATTTAGGCGAAACTCCGGTCCCACGGCTATTTTTCGAAGCCAATTGCCCGCTCACCGGTGCCACCTAACCACAAGGGGACTTTCAGTTGCCCCCGATGGAGGCCACCCGGTTCCTGTCAAAGAGGGTAAAACCAGGGCTCCACTGGGCCCCCGGGCGAGTCGCCCGTTTACCCGAATCGAAGGGGCCTAAACGCGGGTACTAATGGATGAACTGAGCGGGTGAACTGTTTTTTGAGCGCAAACCCGTTTCAGTGTTGGCGTTCGATCTCGCGGATCACTCGGCCCAAATGGGTCCGGAGTTTGCGGGTGCAAGCCCGGGCCCGTTTCATCTGGCGGGCATGGGCGTAACGACTCTGCGCCATGAGTAAACGTCGGCCTACCCGCTCATAACTTTGTTTGATACGCAGCCCCTGCTTGCGTGCCGTTTTCACCAAGCGCTCCCGCGCCCGGTCGTAGAGGCGGGTATCCGTGGGAAACCTCACGGCTTTGGTCTGCACCGTCGTGTCCATGTCACCCGCTCAATCTGAGCGGCCGTGATCACCGTCATCTTTAGTCCGGTATCAAGGGGCGCCTTGAGCATCTCCTCCGCCCCGGCTTACCCGAGCCGCTTGCGCCACCTCGTCATGCTCGAGGGATGGATCGGCAGCTCGTGCTCAAAAAACTGCCGTCCGCTAAAATGCTGCCACTACGGGTTCTCCACCCACTGGGCCAGCACGACATCGTCACTCAGATCATACGGTACTTCAAATGGTGCAGCGCCACCCTCAGCCGCGTGCTCACCCCTGGCGCCCCGTTGCTCGGGCCCTACGTCTGCCCCAATTGTTCGTCAAACGAGGCCCAGTTCATCTGCCGCCCCAGCTTCACCAGCGCTTGGCCCGCATCCACTAAACCCTCCAACTCGATTCGGAACAGTTCCCGCTGCGCTTGGTGCTCGGAGGCTTTTGGCTTCATCAACTTTCCCGGTTTTTGTTGGCGGGATTAAAATTAACCAGTAAAAAAGATACCACTATAAACCTCAAGTAAATAATGATCAAAGGATTATGAATCATCTAGTGCCGACTATATCATCTCCGGCATTATAGTACCAAGCTACTTAGTCGGCACTTAATAACTCAAAAATTAATGACTAATAAACACTTAATCATTCAAGAGGACTCTTATTTTCTTGGTTAATTTCAACTAAACCAACAAAAAAAACAACGGCTGAAACATCCTCATGGATGGCCTCTATAGCGTGTTCTCGGCGGTGAAGCTTAAGGCCTGTGGCTTCCGTTCATTCGATAACCTCATTGCCATGCTCTACTTCACCTCAGGTCACCTCAACCTCCCCGCTACCCACTGAAAGTGAGGAAGAACCAGAAAACCAGACCGTTCGTCGGCGCTCATTGAAAACACCGAACGCCAGCACCGAGCAGCATGCCAGGGAATTCACTTTAACTTCGCTAATTCAAATACCTCCGAACTCCCTTCAGTTTGGCCCCGTTATATTGGCATTTACCCGTGGAGTGGCTCCTTAAATTTTTCAGGCAGCTGAAGGGGTAGAAAAACCAGTGAGACGAGACTTCGCTGACGAGATTCCGCTGGTTATTTTGTAGGCCCCTCCTAACGTCAACGGCCATGCCGATAAAGCGCAGTTACCAGAGAACCCAAAAGTTCCTGCTATTTGTCCAATTTATAGGGGATGCGGTCATGGCGTTTGGCGGGCTGCTCTGCGGCTACTGGTTGCGCTTTCACGGGCCCCTCGCCCACGTCGGCACGGCAACGCAGGTCATCGCACTTCGAGATTACCTACCGCTGATCGTGATTGGCACTGTGTTTTTCAGCGCCAGCTTTGCCTACCTGAAAATATACAACGGCCGGCTGCTCCTCCGTCCCTGGCGCTCCTACGCCCTCTTCGCCCAAAGCATGGCATTCTGGTTCGCCCTCTTTTTGGGCGTCTCTCTCGCCCTCAAATTTGAACCCTCGATATCGCGGCTCTTTGTTGCCAGTTCCTGCATCACCACCTTCGGCCTGATCT
Source organism: Rariglobus sp. (assembly GCA_044353465.1). GTDB lineage: Bacteria > Verrucomicrobiota > Verrucomicrobiia > Opitutales > Opitutaceae > Rariglobus. Next base: position 2,671 of record JBILBW010000194.1, read on the forward strand.
GCCTCTGGCGCTCCCTTTTTAACGCCTGGCTCACCCGCAGCCCCCTGCGCAATCGACTGATTCAACAAGTCGTCATCCTTGGCTGGAGCCACGACGCCGACCTCCTAATCAACGCGATCAACGGTGATAGCCGCCACCCCTACAATGTCTGCGGTTATATTAATACCCAGCCTGGCGGCGGCCCCCTCCGCGCCCCCTGCCCCCGCCTCGGCGAACTCCCGGAGCTCGAACACATCCTCACGACCCAACCCATCGACATCTTAATCGTCGCCGACCTACAACTTTCCCCCGACCAACTCTCCCACACGATCACCCTGACCGAACGTCTCTACGTCCAATTCAAAGTCGTCCCGTCCCTATTTCGCATCTTCATCTCCTGCCTCCACCTGCAAACCATCTCCGGGGTCCCGGTGCTGGGCATTGATCAGCTCCGCCTCAGCCAGTTGGGTAACTCGATCGTTAAACGCTTGGTCGACATCGTCGGGGCGCTAGTGGGTTTGGCCGGCGGCCTGCCCATTATGCTGGTGTTGACGATTCTGATTACCCGGGAAAGCCCAGGTTCGGTCATCTACCGCCAAGTCCGCACCGGGCGCAACGGCAAGCCCTTCACCATTTATAAACTACGCTCCATGCGCTTGGATGCGGAGAGAAACGGGGCCCAATGGGCGGTCGCCAACGATGATCGGCGCCTGAAAATAGGCGCCTTCATGCGTGAGTGGAACCTCGATGAACTGCCCCAGTTCTGGAATGTCCTCAAAGGCGACATGAGCCTGGTGGGCCCCCGCCCAGAGCGGCCCGAACTGATTGAAAAGTTCGAGCATGAAATCCCCCATTACAATCCCCGCCACACGGTGCGGCCCGGGGTGACCGGTTGGGCCCAGGTCAACGGCCTGCGCGGCAACACCAGTTTAGTCGAGCGGATCAATTACGATTTATATTATATCGAAAATTGGAGCGTGAGTTTCGATTTCCAGATCATGGCAAAGACCTTTATCGGCGCCAAAAACGCGTATTGAGCGGAAGCCACAAGCCCAATTGCGGGCCATTCTGTGATTGCATCGATTGAGTAGACACAGTCGGTACTGAATAATTCATAAACACCTTACTATTAATTACTTGAGGTTTTTAGTGAGCCCTATTTTCCTGGCTAAGTTTAACCAAACCAACAAAAACTGGGAAAAGCGATGAAGCCAAAAGCCACCGTGCACCAAGCGCAGCG
>JBILBW010000234.1:0-2719 GCA_044353465.1 Rariglobus sp.
CGTGGCGGCACTGGCCAGGCGCCGGGCGTTGGCGATCTGGCCGGCTTGGCGCCAAGCGGCGCCGATGGGCGCTCCGGCCTCCAGCAGGTGCCCAAGGGCGTAGGCGAAGTTCGCCAGGGCTTGCTCACGGCGGTAGCCGCCAATCGCCGGCAGCACGTCGAGGACGCGCAGCGTGAGGGGGTGGCGCCCGCGGATGAGCCACCAAGTCAGCCCGACCGCGCCCCAGAACGGCAGGAGGATCAGCAGCGCCCCGCCGATAAATTTCGGCGTGCTCCATTGCAGACCGGTTTCCCAGTTGAGCAGGCGGAAGTAGGCGAACACCAGTGAGCCGAAATGGAGCACGCCCAGCGGGTAGAGGCAGGACTGGCGCATGCGGCTTTGCTGCTGGCCGAGCTGATCATGGCGCTCGGCGAGGTTTTGCAGGATGCGGGGGAGCCGGCCGGTTTCCCCGGCGGCGATCAGCAGGGGACGATCCGCGGCCGGGAGCCAGGCTCCGGCGGCGTTGAAGACGGCGGCGAGGGTGGCTCCGTTTTCGATCTGGCGTACCAGCTGGGCGCAGTCCTCGGCCGGGGCAGCGGAGCCCTCCCCGAGGGCCTGCGCGAGGGTCAAGCCGGCACCGAGCTGCTGGCTGAGTTGGCGGTAAACGGCGGCGAGTTGGGCGTGGGTGAGGGGCAAGGTGGTGATTTCATCCCCGTTGCGGGCTGGAGGCGAGCCTGCTTGCGGTTGGCCAGCCCCGTTTCTTTGGAAAAAAACGCCGCGCCCCCCCCCTGGGGCCCACGCGCACGGCCCCGCCCAACGGCGGACCGGAATCCATTTGTCCGGCTGGGCTTTGGCGGTGGGGGCGTGCGGCTGGCGCGGTAAAAAAAGGTCGCCGGCACGGTTGCCGTGGGCGGGAAATCCCCTCAGATGGACGTCACTTATGTTGACCCCTGGCACCTTTGCTCCGCCCTCCACCGCTCGCGCCACGCGGGTTCTTTTGCTCGGGTCGGGCGAGCTGGGCAAAGAGGTCGTGATCGAACTGCAGCGGCTCGGGTGCGAGGTGATCGCCTGCGACCGTTACTCGGGGGCGCCGGCCATGCAGGTGGCTCATCGCAGCCATGTGTTTTCCATGCTCGACGGGGCCGAACTGCGCCGCGTCATCGCCCTGGAAAAGCCCGATTTGGTGGTGCCGGAGATTGAGGCCATCGCCACCGAGGTGCTGGTGGAGTTGGAGGCGGCCGGCCTGCGCGTGGTCCCCACCGCCCGCGCCGCCCGTTTGACCATGAACCGCGAGGGCATCCGTCGCCTGGTCGCCGAGGAACTGGGGTTGCCGACTTCCCCCTACCGGTTTGTCGGCACGGCGGCGGAAGCCAGCGAGGCGGGCGCGCAGCTGGGGTTTCCCTGTGTGCTCAAGCCGCTCATGTCCTCCAGTGGCCACGGCCAGAGCGTGGTGAAAACGGCCGCGGACATGGCGTCGGCGTGGACTTACGCCCAGGAGGGTGCGCGGGCCGGGGCGGGGCGGTGCATCGTCGAGGGGTTTGTCCGCTTCGACTACGAAATCACCGTGCTGACCGTGGCGGCGAGCAACGGCATTCAGTGCTGCGCGCCGGTCGGCCATGTGCAGATCGAGGGGGATTACCGGGAGAGTTGGCAGCCCTGCCCGATGTCGCCGGCAGCCTGGGCCCAGGCCCAGCACATCGCCCAGACCGTGGTGGCCAATCTCGGCGGGTGGGGGCTGTTCGGGGTCGAGTGTTTTGTCTGCGGCGACGAGGTGGTTTTTAGCGAAGTGAGCCCGCGGCCCCATGACACCGGGTTGGTGACGATTGGCAGTCAGCCGTGGAGCGAATTTGCGCTGCACGCCCGGGCGATTTTGGGGCTGCCGGTGCCGCCGGTGCTGCTGCTGCGGCCGGCGCACAGTGTCGCTTTGCTGGGGCAGGGCGACGGGGTGCCGGTGTTTGCGGGCGTGGCCGAGGCCTTGGCGGTGCCGGAGAGCCAGGTGCGCTTGTTTGGTAAGCCCGAGTGTCGCGGGCAACGCCGGTTGGGGGTGGCGGTGGCCAGCGGCGCCACGCTGGACGAGGCCCGGGACCGGGCGCGGGCAGTGGCTGCGGCCATTCGTATCACGGTCGGGTGAGGGCTGCACTGGGTGGCGGGGGCCGGCACGGACACGCGATCGAGATCAAGGAGGCGAACGAGTCGGGGGCCGGGCGCCGTCGGGGGCCGGCGGCAGGATAGCCAGTCCACCCCGAGCCCACGCTCAACGGGGACCTGCTTTGCGGCCGGTCAGGCGGCTGAACTGCAAATACACCACCGGGGTGGTGAACAGCGTCAGCACCTGGCTGAGGATCAACCCGCCGACGATGGCGTAGCCGAGCGGTTGGCGCAGCTCCGAACCGTCGCCATGGCCGAGCGCCAGGGGGATGCCGCCAATCATCGCCGCCAGCGTTGTCATCATGATCGGCCGGAACCGTTTTAAACACGCTTCGTGGATCGCGTCGTAGGGGCTCTGGCCGCGCTCGCGTTCCGCCTCGATCGCGAAATCGATCATCATAATCGCGTTCTTTTTCACGATGCCGATCAGCAGCAGAATGCCGATGATGGCGATGACCCCGAGGTCGAAACCAAAGGCCCACAGGGTGAGCAGCGCGCCCAGCCCGGCCGAGGGTAGGGTGGAGAGGATGGTCAGCGGGTGGATGAAGCTCTCGTAAAGCATGCCGAGGATGAGGTAGATCGCGACGACCGC
>JBILBW010000115.1:0-8799 GCA_044353465.1 Rariglobus sp.
CCCCCCCGCGCGTCGACACCTCGCAGGCCGGTACCAGCATCGACACGCTGTCCACCGACCACATTTCCCAGCTTAGGGCGGCCCTGGCCCAAACCCCGGCCCTGCGCAGTGAAGTCATCGAGCGCGCCTCCGCTTTGGCCAAGGATCCGGGCTATCCCTCCGCCGAGATCATCGGCAAAATGGGCCGCTTAATCGCCCAATCCAAGGACCAGAGTCTCCTGGAGGACTAAGCTATGGCGTATGCCAACCCCGGAGCCCGAGCCTACCAGACGCAGTCGATTCTGACTGCGAGCCCCGGCCAACTCGTGCTCCTTATGTACGACGGCTGTTTGCGTTTCATGGCCCAAGCCCGCGCCGGTTTTGCCCTCCCGGAGGACAACCCCCGGCGCATCGAGACGATCCACACCGCGTTGTTGCGCTCCCAAGCCATCATCAGCGAGCTGCGCGCCAACCTCGACATGGAGGCCGGTGGCGACATCGCGGTGAACCTGGACCGTCTTTACGATTATCACCTGAGACGTCTGTTTGAATGCAACCTGAGGAAAGACGAAGCCCCCTTAATCGAAGTGGAACTGCTAGTGCGCACGCTCCGTGATGCCTGGGCGGAGATGCTTCGTTCGAACGAGACCCGCGTCGCCTGATTGTGCAGGCCATGGCCCCTACCCCGCTCAGCCCCGCCAGCCTACGCCTAGTGGCTTGTTTGGAGACTTTTGAGCACGACGAAGCGGGGGCAGTGGCTCAAGGCGATTGGGCCGGCTTGGTCGCAATTTTGGAGCGCGAAGGCCTGCTTTTAACCCGCCTCGCGCAGGAAAAACCAAGCGAGGCGCAGTTGCTCAAACCACACGTCGAAAGGCTCGCCCAGCGGCTTGCCCGTCTATCCGCAAGCATCGAGGTGGCCAAAGCCCAGAACACCCAAGAACTCGCCAGCCTGGGCGAAAGCACCCAACGCATGCATGCGGTCCGCAACGCCTACTTGAAGGCGTGAGGCCAACCGGTCGCGCTACCCGGACCGTATAAAATTTAGTCGGTACTGAGTGGGCTCTTCGACCGTTTCAATTGCTTAACAATTGAGACAACGGTTGACGTGGGGGTCTTAGAGCCGAGCCGTAGCTCTGCGCCAGAGGCCCACAGAAGCCCGAACGTCAGCCGCGCAGGAAAATCATAATGCCTCTTTGCATAGGGAGGTAAGGAAACCAGGCGTAAGCGAGATGTGAGGCATTTGACGCACCGGTTTTGGCCTCCGCGACCTCCGCGCTCACTGCGGAAGGGGCTTGCGACTCTGGCAGCACGAACGGGCGCATCAGCAGCCAAACCCCTCTCCGCCCGCCAAAAAACCGTTGAGCGGGTTGGCGGGAGCGCTGGGATCTGCCTAGCGGATAACAGCCAGACGGGGTTGCCGCGCCCAAGGGACGCAATCGGCTGCAAGCCGGCTTGTCAAAACACCCACGGACAACCTAACTCGATCTTTTGCCCATGCCCACCTTGCCCGGCCCCATACCCCAACACGTCGCCATTATCATGGACGGCAACGGGCGTTGGGCCAAACAACGCGGCTTGCCGCGCATCGAGGGCCATCGACGCGGGGTAGAAACGGTGCGCACCATGATCGACGCCACCAAGGCGCTGGGGGTGCGGTACCTCACCCTTTACGCCTTCTCGGTGGAAAACTGGAAGCGCCCTCCGGCCGAGGTCGGCGCGCTCATGGGGCTGCTCGAGTATTTCCTGAAACGCGAAATCGCGGCGTTGGTGCGCGACAAAATCCGCCTGCGCACCATCGGGCGCACCCACGAACTGCCCGAGGCCGTGCGCCGCCAACTCGACGCCGCCGTCGCCGCGACCGCCCAGTTTACCGACTACACCCTGGTGCTCGCGCTCAACTACGGCTCGCGCACCGAGGTGGTAGACGCCGCCCGCGCCTACGCCGCCGCCCTCGCCGCCGGCACCCTCAAGGCCGACGACACCTCCTGGGAAAGCTTCGCCCGGCACCTCAACACCGCCGAACTGCCCGACCCCGACCTGGTCATCCGCACCTCCGGGGAATACCGGGTGAGCAACTTTTTGCTGCTGCAGGCGGCCTACGCTGAATTCGTGTTCACCCCCGTGCTCTGGCCCGACTTCGGCCCGGCCGAACTGGCCAGCGCAGTCGAGGCTTACGGCAAACGTGAACGCCGATTCGGCCTGACCAGCGAACAACTCAAACCCGTCGCCCCTCGCTAACTCCCCTCCAACATCGTGGTAAAACGCATCGTCAGCACCCTTCTTCTTTGGCTCATCGTCCTGGGCACGATGTATTTTTTCAAAACCAACGGCGCCATCGTGCTCGCCGTCCTCGTGAGCGCCTTTACCCAGCGGGAGTTTTACCAGATGGTCACCCGGATGGGCCACGCGCCGTTCAACAAACTCGGTCTGGCGCTGGGCGCGTTGATCACCGTCGCCCCGCTGATCGCGGAGTCCGCCCCGTTGTTCACCCCGGAAAACATCCTTGCCCTCGCCGCCATTCTTTTCGCCATCCGCATCGTCGGTGAACGCAACTCCGACAACCGCGTCGAGTCCCTCGGCTGGACGCTCTTCGGCCTGATCTACGTGCCGTTCATGCTCCAGTTTCTCGTGCGCACCCTGCTGATCGAAGGCCCGCACGCCCACACCGGTCTGGCGCTGGTGCTCTGGCTGATCGCGGTCTCCAAGTTCTGCGATGTGGGCGCGCTGCTCACCGGCATGGCGCTGGGCAAACACAAGATGGCCCCGGTCATCAGCCCCAAGAAAACCTGGGAGGGCGCCATTGGAGGTCTGTTCACCTCGGCCTCACTTGGGGCTGCAATCCCCGCGCTTTTCGGCAGTTATTTCCCGGCCGCACTTTCGCCGTGGTTGGCGGCGGCCATCGCCTTGCCCGTCGCCGGCCTCGGAATCATCTCCGACCTGGTGGAATCGGTGATCAAACGCCGCGCCAACACCAAGGACTCGGGCACCTCCATTCCGGGCATTGGCGGCATGTTCGACTTGTCGGACAGCCTGATTCTGACCGCCCCCGCCGGCTACCTGATCTTCCGCCTGCTCTGAGCAATCCTACCCGTTTTCCTACCGTTGCGCGTTCTCGTCCGTTGAGAACCCGGAAAGAAAACGAGAACGTGTAAGAGAACGATGTCCATGCCCGCCTCAAAACCCTCCCGCAAACGCGTCGTCCTGCTCGGAGCCACCGGCTCGATCGGCGAAAACACCCTGCGGGTGATCGCGGCCCACCCGGACAAGTTGGAACTGGTCGCGATTGCCTCCCGCGGGCAATGGGAAAAACTCGCCGCCATCGCCGCGCGTTTTCGCGTAGCCCATATCGGCTTGTTCGACGAAACCGCGCTGGGAGCTGCCCGCCATTCGGGGGCGTTCGCCCCCGGCACCCGGTTTCACGCTGGTTTGGCCGGACTCACCGCGCTGGCCAGCCTGCCCGAGGCCGACACCGTGCTGGTGGCGGTGGTCGGCACCACAGGGTTGGCCCCGGCCCTTGCCGCGCTGGCCGCCGGCAAAGACCTCGCCCTTGCCTCCAAGGAAATCCTCGTGCTCGCCGGCAAATTCGTGATGGCCGCCGCGCGGTCCAGCGGGGCCCGGCTGCTCCCGGTGGACAGCGAGCACAACGCTGTCTTCCAGTGCCTCCAAGGTCACGCCACCGCCGATGTAGCCCGCATCACCTTGACCGCCAGCGGCGGCGCGTTCCGTGACTGGCCGGCCGAACGCCTTGCCCAAGCCACGGTGGCCGACGCGCTCAAGCACCCCAATTGGTCCATGGGGCCCAAGATCACGGTCGATTCCGCCACGCTCGCCAACAAGGGCCTTGAGCTTATCGAGGCGCAGCAGCTGTTCGGCCTGCGCGCGGAGCAGTGCCACGCCGTGATCCACCCGCAAAGCATCGTTCACGCCCTTGTGGGATTTACCGACGGCTCGATGATAGCGCAGCTCTGCCCGCCTTCGATGACCTTCCCCATCCAGCACGCGTTGCTTCACCCGGCCCGCGCCCCGGGGGTGGAATCGGCCCTGGATTTCAGCCAGTTGCTCGCGCTGGAGTTCCGGCCTGTCGACGAAACCCGGTTTCCCCTGCTGCGGATCGCTCGCGAGGTCATGTACGCCGGCGGCACGGCCCCGGCCATCTACAACGCAGCCAACGAAGTGGCCGTCGCCGCCTTCCTCGACGGTCGCCTGCCGTTTGTGGGTATCGCCCGGGTGGTGGAGCAGACGTTGGCCAAAGTCCCGGTGCACGAACCCGCCGATTTACCTGCCGTCCTCGCAGTTGATGCCGAGGCCCGTCTTGTCGCCGCCACGCAACTCTAAACCACCGCCCTGACCCGGTGCCCTTGCTCCGTGTGGTGCGAGCCTGCTTGCAGGCGCCGGTTAAAGCCGCTGTTTTCAGCCTTACCCGTCCTGTCCCAACGCACCGCCACTGCCCTCCCCCCCAGCATAAAGCTCCCTCCTTTACCGTGGAAATCCTCAACAGCCTCACCTCTAGCCTCTGGTCGATCCTACTCATCGCGGTCTTTTTCGGCGGATCAATCTTCGTCCACGAACTCGGCCATTTTCTCGCTGCACGTCGGCGTGGGGTTTTGGTCGAGCGCTTCTCAATCGGCTTTGGCCCAAAGATCTTTTCGTGGAAGGGCAAAGATGGCGTCGAATACCGCCTGTCGTGGCTCCCGCTCGGCGGCTACGTGGCCCTGCCCCAACTCGCCGACATGCGCAGCATCGAGGGGGCGGCCAAGGCCGATCTACCAAAACACCCCTCGCCTGGCTACGCCACGCGCATGATCGTGTTCGGAGCGGGAGCGTTTTTTAACATCCTCTTCGCCCTCGCCCTCGCCTGCATCATCTGGACCACCGGCCTGCCCACTAGCAACGAGCAGTCGACCACCCGCATCGGCTACGTGGTGGATCAACTCACCACCTCCGAGGGCCAACGCGTGCGCAGCCCGGCCAGCGAAGCCGGCCTGCGCATCGGCGACACGGTCCGCGCCATCGACGGCCGGAAAACCGAGACCTGGCAGGAGCTCATGCAGGTCTTGGTCACCAGCGCCGGGCGCACCACCGAGGGGCAGCGGGAGGCGCTTTTCACCATCGAACGCGACGGTAAATTAATCGAGGTCATGGTCCACCCCGTGATCGCCGGCAACGAGAAGGACCGCCGCGTGGGCATCGCTCCAGGCTACGAGCTGATCGTCCATGGGACCACCCCCAAAAGCCTAGCCGCCGCCGCCGGTTTTCTGGCCGACGACCGCCTCGTCTCGCTCGACGGCATCGCCATCCTTAACATCCAAACCTACGGGGAAATCCTGGCCCGCTCCACCGAGCGCGAAATCCACGCGGTCGTCCAGCGCGGCACCACGAGCGTTAACGTGGTGATCCCGGCCCGCACCGCCGCCAAAGACCCGAGCGAAATCGGCCTTACCTTCACCACCGAAAGGACCCTGATCCACCCGAACCCGCTCAAACAAATCGGCGACGTTTTGGGCATGACCTACCACACCTTCGCCAGCCTGATTAACCCGCAGTCCGATGTGGGGATTTCCAAGCTCAGCGGGCCGGTCGGCATCGCCCGCGTGTTCCACCTGGCGGCCCAGGCCGACATCCGCTACGTGATCTGGTTTACTATCCTGGTGAACATCAATCTGGCGGTGTTTAACCTGCTGCCGATCCCCGTGCTCGATGGCGGACACATGCTTTTTGCGACCATCGGTAAACTCATGGGTCGCCCGCTGCCGGCGTCCTTCGTCGCCACTGCGCAGAGCGTTTTCATGATACTGCTCTTCTCGATGGTCATTTACGTGAGCTTCTTCGACGTGCGCCGCTGGAGCCGCGACGCCCGCGCCGAGCGCGCCGAACAGAGCGCCCCGGCGAAGTAAATTCACGCGCAGCGCGTTGTCCTCGCTGGCCCCCATGCCTGTAAATTGCATCCCGCGTCGTGCATTCGCCCTGTTTTTCACCCTGGTGTGGTTCATAAACGGGCTGGGGTGCAAAGTCCTGGATTTGGTCCCTCGCCACCGCGCCATCGTCGGGCGGATACTCGGCGAACCCCACGCCTTGGCGCTGACCCGCGCTATTGGCCTAAGTGAACTCGTCATGGCCGCATGGATCGCAACGCAGTGGAAATGGCGGTGGTCGACCACCGCACAGATCGTCGTGGTGATCACCATGAACGTGATCGAATTCCTCCTCGCCCCCGACTTACTCCTGTTTGGCCACTGGAACGCCCTCATCGCGCTCACCTACGCGGGGATCGTGGCTTACTCCGGATTCATCCAAGTGGTACCCCAAGGATCCCCGCAGGCATGAAATCCCCGTTTCAACGCAACCCCTTCGCGGTGGAGGCGTGGTTTGATTTCTCACTCACCCTTACTTTTGCGGTACCTAGAGATGAACTGGCCGCGCGCCTACCCAAGTGCCTTGAGGCGGAAACCTTTGACCAACGTTGGGCATTTCTCGCAGTGGCCATCGTCCAAACCCGAAATCTCAGACCGCAAGGTTTGCCGCCTATCTGCGGCCAGGACTTCCTCTTGGCTGGATATCGGCATTTCGTTGCCTACCACAGCGAAGACGGACGGCGCTTACGCGGCCTGCAGATTATCCGCTCCGAAACCAACCGGCGCCCCCTGGCATTTTTCGGAAATCTGCTCACCCCCTACCATTACACCCACACACCGCTAAAAATGGAGATTCGCGATGGCGTCTTTCACACGACAGATGCATCCAATGGATTGCATATTTCGGCCTCCCTTGCCGATGCCCAATCGCCGCTTCCGGATGCTTCACCCTTTCAATCCTGGAAGGAGGCCCGGCGTTTCTGCGGCCCATTGCCCTTTACCTTTAGTCACGACTCAAAGCGGCAACGCATGCTGATTATTGAGGGAGTTCGGGAACAATGGAAACCATCGCCGCTGAGTGTTCACGCCTGCCACATCCCCTGTCTCGCCCTCTTCGGGTTTACCGAAATGAGACTCGCCTGCGCGTTCATGGTACGAGATATCCCGTACCGGTGGAAAAAAGGCCGTTTTGAACGGGTTCTGCCCGTATGAACAGGTCGCCGTTTCAAGGAGTCATCACGGTCGTCCGCTTTAATTGGCATCTCTATGCCATCGCGCTGTTCGCAGCGGCAACCCTCATCGTTATTTCAAGCCAGGTGCCCGCTTGGATCGCTCCGCATAGCCGAGTTGTGGCGAGCCTCATCCTCCTATCAACCGGCCTGTCACTTGCAGCGACCTGGTTGGCCTACGATTCGTCGGAGCTCTACGCGCTCAAGTGGCTGCGTCCTTGGATACCCGCGCACGGCAATGCGGCCAATATTCATGCTGGTTTTGATGAAACGACCCTCCACTTGCGCGCCACTTTTCCCAACCTGAACTGGCGTGTCTTTGATTTCTACGACCCCGCCCACCACACTGAAGTCTCCATTCGCCGCGCCCGACGTTCTGCCTGTCCTCCAGCTGATACCGTTAGCATCTCCACGCATACCCTTCCCGTTGCCCCAAATTCATTGGACCGGGTACTGCTGATGCTTGCAGCCCATGAAATCCGCGATCCAGCAGAACGCACCGCGTTCTTTGCTGAACTGTATCGAGCCCTTGCCCCCGACGGACTGCTCATCATCACCGAACACTTGCGCGATTTACCTAATATCGCGGCCTACAATCTGGGTGCCTGGCATTTTCACAGTCGTTCCACCTGGTACACAGCCTTCGCAGCTTCCCATTTCGACTTGGTCACCACGTTCCGTCCCGCACCCTTTATCACCACCTTCATCCTTAAAAAACATGGAAGTTCTACTTAAAGTTGCAGGGGGGATTCTGCTCGGTTTGGCCGTGCTCCATGCCTTCTTCCCGACCTATTTTAAATGGAAGGATGAACTGCGCACGATCACCCCGCTGACGCGCCAGATTCACTACATCCACACCTTCTTTATTGCACTCACCGTTTTGCTAAACGGGCTCCTCTACCTGACCTGCACAACGGACCTGTTAACCACCCCGCTCGGACACCGAATATCGCTGGGGTTTTTCATTTTTTGGGCCTGCCGACTGATCCTCCAATTTTTCGGCTACTCGAGCTCCCTCTGGAGAGGAAAACCTTTCGAAACCGTGATGCATTTCCTGTTCTCGCTGCTCTGGTTTTTTCTCACCGCGGTATTTGGGTTGGCTGCCTTCGGCCATTTGCCAGTCGGATAACCTAAAGCCGCGACGCCGGCGGCGAGCGCGCCGAACAGACCGCCTCGGCTAAGTAAACACCGCAGTCGAAGCCGCCGCCAAATTTAGCGCCACGGCGTGCTTGCGAAAGCCGCGCCCGCCCGTGTTGCCTACCCGCTGTGTCGTTCGCCGCCTCAGACTTCGTCCACCTCCACGTTCATACCGATTACAGCCTGCTCGACGGAGCCTGTCGGATCGATCGGTTGATGGAGCGCGCCAGCGAGCTGGGCATGACGGCGATGGCCCTCACCGACCACGGCAACATGTTCGGCGCGATAGAGTTCTACAACGCCGCCAAATACAAGGGAATCAAGCCGCTGATCGGCTGCGAGATCTACATCGTCGAAACCTCCCGCCTCGAAAAGGCCGGTAAATCGGAGGACGGGAAAAACTATTACCACATGGGGTTGTTGGCCAAAAACCTCACCGGCTACCAGAACCTGCTCAAACTCGTCTCCGACGCCCACCTGAAGGGTTTTTATTACAAGCCGCGCGCCGACCTGGAAACCCTCGCCAAATACGCCGACGGCCTGATCGGCTTCACCGGCTGCCTGGCCGCCATCGTCCCCCAGCACCTCCTCCACGACCGCTA
>JBILBW010000235.1:0-2713 GCA_044353465.1 Rariglobus sp.
CGAGGTCGTCGCCAAGGTGAAAACCCGGGTCCTCGAGGGCATGGGCCTGATCGTGCTGCACTCCGCCCACTATTCCAAAATCTTCAAAACCCTACTCGGCACCACCTGCTCGCTCAAATGGCGCGAGGCCACCGACAAGGAGCGGCTTTGGAACATCAACCCCGCCCACCCCATCACCCAAGGCCTCGGCGAATACTTTGAAATCCCCGCCGAGGAAATGTACGGCGAACCCTTCGGCATTCCCGAGCCCGACCAGTTGATTTTCATCTCCTGGTTCACCGGCGGGGAAGTGTTCCGCAGCGGCGCTACCTGGCAGCGCGGCAACGGGCGCATTTTCTATTTCCGCCCCGGCCACGAAACCTACCCGACCTACCACCACCAGCAGGTGCAGCTCGTGATCACCAACGCGGTGCGCTGGGCACGGGCCACGGTTTGCATCCCCGATCACTGCCCGAACGCGGCTCCGCTGGAACCGCTGCCGCCCGACCCGGAGGCCACCACCCGGTCCACGATTGGCCACGTCTGAAAAAACCGAAAAAAACGCCAAACGGCCTAACTCCGGTGGCGTCAGCTCGTACAGCTTTTCTGCTTCATCGCTTCCCCGCTCACAGCTCCAAGCTCCTTCCCCCCGCCCCCCATGCCCACCGCCGCCCCCCGCCCGCCCAAAGCTCGCTCCAAAACCGTGCGCCTCGCCATCATCGGCACCGGCGGCATGGCGGGTAACCACGCCCGGCGTTACCAGGAAATCCCCGGCTGCCGCGTGGTCGCCGCCGTCGACGTGAACCAGGAGCGCGTCACCGCATTCGCCGCCGAATATAAAATCCCCGCCACCTACAACTCGGTGGACGCACTACTCGCCCAAGCCGAGTTCGATGCGGTCTCCATCGTCACGCCCGACGCGTTTCACGCGCCCCTTTCGATCCAGTGCCTGTACGCCGGCAAACACGTGCTCTGCGAAAAGCCCCTCGCCCTCAACCATGCGGAAGCTAAAAAAATGGTCGCCGCCGCCCAGAAGGCCGGGGTCATCAACATGGTGAACCTGTCCTACCGCGACTGGCCGGCAATCCAGGCCGTGGCCCAACTCGTCGCCGCGGGCAAAATCGGCGAGCTGCGCCACGTCGAGGCCAACTACCTGCAGTCCTGGCTGCCGAGCAAAATCTGGGGCGACTGGCGGACCACCCCGGCCTGGCTCTGGCGCCTGTCCACCCGCCACGGCAGCCGCGGGGTGCTCGGTGACGTCGGCGTCCACATTGTGGATTTCGCCACCTTCCCCGCCGGCCCGATCAGCCAGGTTTATTGCAAACTCAAGACCTTCGCCAAAGCCCCCGGTGACCGCGTCGGCGAGTACGTGCTCGATGCCAACGACTCGGCGGTGATGACCGTGGAGTTTGCCAACGGCGCCCTCGGCACCATCCACACCACCCGCTGGTCGGGCGGCCACGCTAACCGGCTTTATCTGAAAATCTCCGGCACCCTCGGCAGCGTGGAGATTGACTCGGAAAAATCGACCAGCTCCTACCGGATCTGTACAGGCGCCGACCTTGACACCGCGACGTGGAAGGACGTCGCCTGCAAACCGACGCCGTGCAACTACGCGCGGTTCATTAAAAGCATCCGCAGCGGCGTCCAGGACCAGCCGGATTTCGCCCGCGGAGCGGCCGTGCAGAAAATCCTAGACGCATGTATCACCTCCAACGCCACCGGGCGGACAGTGAAAACATAACAACCCGCCTCGTCGGCCCTTTTTAGCCCGGCTAGTCGCTGAGCACGATTTTGCCGAACTGCCCGCCCCGCTCCAACAGGGCGAAGGCCTCCTCCGCCCGGGCCAGGGGGAAAACCGCGCTGACCACCGGCACCAGGCGGTGCTGTTGGACAAAGCCCAGCATCGCCCGCCAATCGGCCGGACTACCCATGGTGGTGCCGAGCAGGGAAATCTGGCGCCAAAACACCTTGCGCATCGGCAAGACAGGCGGATCGCCCCGGGTCGCCCCGAAAAACACCAGCCGGCCGCCCGGCGCCGCCAAATCGAGCAGCGCCTCAAACCCGTCGCCGCCGGCGCTATCCACGATCACGTCAAAGAGCCGCTCGGCGTGGGCGTGCAGCGCGGTTTTGGCCCAGCCGGGATGGGTGTAGTTGAACCCGCCCGCCGCCCCCAAACTTATCGCCCGTTCAATTTTCTGGTCCTGCCCCGAAGTCACATAGACCTCGGCCCCGTGGGCGACCGCAAACTGGAGCGCCAGCGAGGCCACCCCGCCGCCCACCCCGCTGATCAGCACCTTTTCGCGCGGTTGCAGCTGCGCACGGCTAAACAACGCCCGATACGCCGTAAGCCCGGCCAAAGGCAAGGCGGCCGCCTCGTTCCAGGACAGGTGCTTGGGCTTGGGCGCCAATTGCGCTACCGGCACCGTGATGGACTCGGCCAGCGTACCCGCCCGGGGCAGCCCAAGAATAGAAAAATCCACCCCCTGGGCCGTCTCGCGGCCGCCCCAACCGAAGGCCGGGTTGATGATCACCTCACCGTCCACCCAATCAGCCCCCACCCCGGCGCCAACGGCCTCGACCACCCCGGCGCCATCAGAGCCGACTTGGGCGGGAAATTTCAAACCGCTGTATTGGCCCTGCTTGATCCACAGATCACGGTGATTAAGGGCGGCGGCCTTGATTCGCACCCGCGCCTCGCCGGCCAACGGCTCAGGAACAGGTTGCTCGACAA
>JBILBW010000022.1:0-27262 GCA_044353465.1 Rariglobus sp.
TTGGGCATAGCGGGGGGGCAGGGGGGGAGCTGCCACCAGTTCAGCAAGTCGCCGGCCAGTTGGACTCCGCCGAGCTAGAATCGGTGTGAATCGTTTTTAGTGAATGGATGAATGAAATTTTAAGCTACGACCGTTGGTTCCACGCCACCAGATCGACGTAGCGCACGCCGCTGCCGCCAAACAGGTCGAGGGCGCTACCCACCGTGATGTCCACCCGGCCCTGACTGAGCGTTTCCACTAGGGCTACGTCGGCCATCGTGGCGACCCCGCCGGCATAGGTCATCGGACAACCGCCCCAGTTGCCGAGTTCGCTGACCAACTCGCGGTCGATGCCGCCGCATAGCCCTTCGACGTCGGCGGCATGGATAAGAAATTCGGCACAGTTGCCCGCCAACCGGTCGAGTGTGGCCGGGGTGATGTCGAGGTCGGTGAGGGTTTGCCAACGGTTCATCGCCACCGTCCAGCCTGCGGGGGTGCGCCGGCAGCTTAGGTCGATTACAAGGCGGTGGGCGCCGATGCGTTCGACGAGAGTGGCAAGCCGTTCTGGCTGAAAGCGTCCCTCAGCGGAAAATAGCCAGGAGGTAACGATCACGTGGCTGGCGCCGGCGGCGAGCCAATCGGCGGCGTTGTCGAGAGTGATGCCGCCGCCCAGTTGGAGTCCGCCGGGCCAAGCGGCGAGGGCATCGAGGGCGGATTGGTCGTTGCCGCTGCCAAGTTTAATCACATGGCCGCCGGAGAGGCGGTCGGCCCGGTAGCGTTGGGCAAAGGCGGCGGGGGCCTCGTCGCTGACAAAGTTTTCACGCGGTCCCGGACCGTCGTCGCGGAGGGTGCCGCCGACGATTTGTTTTACTTTGCCATCGTGCAGGTCGATGCAGGGCCGGAACTGGGTCATGTGACGTGGGTAGCCGCCGCCCGCCGCGTGGCAATTTTTAATCAGCACCTTGAGCGCAAGATCGCTGCGGCGTGGTGGGGATTTAGCGGGTGGGCACGCCGGGCATTTTGGGGGAGTCCACCGCGCGGAAGAACAGGGTGCGTTCCAGCAGTTCGCCGAGGCCGAATAGCATCACGGTGACCCCGGCCGGGGCCACGAATAAGGCGGGAAGGAGCAAACTGGCGATTACGAGACGGGCCGCCACCAGCGGGCTGAGCAGGCTGCGTTGCAGCCGCGCCGAGGGGCTGTCGCCGCGCAAGGTGCTCAGTTCAAGGCCGATCTTGGCCAATAGCGTAACTGCGGCTAAGGGCGCGGAGAGGGGAATCAGGGCGGCGATGGCTAAGGTGCCACCCATGCGGCCGAGTGTTTGCGACGGCCGCCAGAACTGGCGGCGGGTGTCGGTGTAGATCATCGCCGAGCAGAACACACCCAGGGCGGCGAGGAGGAGTCCGCCAAGGGACGCGAACTGGAGCGCGAACTGGAGCGAGGGCGGGAGATGGAATCCGAGCAGGGACTGCAAGCCGTCGGCCCCAGCCGTGAGGGCCAGCAAGGGGAAGGCGGCCCCAAGCAGCACGGCTTCGCGGCTTAGCCAGGAGGTGCGCAGGCCGAGAAAGATGCGCCAAGCCCGCAGCGGCCGGCCAAGATGGGCGATGCTGGCTACCAAGCCGGTGGCGTACAGGCCCAGGCCGAGCAGAGCTAGGAGCTGAGAGCTAGGAGCTGGGAGCTGAGAGCTGGGAGCTAGGAGCTGGGAGCTTAGCAGCAAACCGAGGCCGAGTTGGGTCAGGACGAGGAGTAAAACGAGGGCGTAGTGCGCGTGCTGTGGGCGCAGGGTGTGTGCGTCGGCGGCGAACAGGCCGGCGGGCAGCGGTTTTTTGGAAACGTAGCGGGTGGTCGGACGGGTGTAGGCCGAGTCGGTGCCGCTGAGCGCGGCCAGCGCGGTCGCGGCTGACTCGCTGGCTGCGATTTGAGATTTGAGATTTGAAATTTGAGATGTCGTCACCGGCACGGTGACGATCGAGATCGCCTGGGTCGGGCAGGCCTGCGCGCAGGCGGGGGCTTCGCCGGCGGCGAGGCGGCCATGGCACATGTCACATTTGCGGACAATGCCTAGGCGTGCGTTAAACTTGGGCACGTCGTACGGGCACTTCAGCACGCAGTAGCTGCAGCCGATACACTGGTCGTCGAGGTGGACGACGATGCCGGTGATCGGGTCCTTTTCGTAGGCGACCACAGGGCAACCGTTGAGGCAGGCGGGGTCTTCGCAGTGGTGGCAGGCGGTGGTGACCGTCTGAGCGAAGGGCGCGGCGCAATCCGCCGAGCCGTGCTTGGCGTGCGACAAGGCCGGGCTTAGGGCGAGGGTGGCGAGCGAGTCGTGGGCGTAAACCAGGCCGACGTCGCGCCAGGTTTCCTCCTCGTCGAGTCCGTTGAGCGAATGACAACCGGAGACACAGGCTTTGCACCCGGTGCAGGCATCCAGGTCGACCTGAAACGCGTACTGTTCGCCGGGGCCGGGCGCGGAGAGCGGGATAAGTTGGGCACCCAAACCGGGGCGCGAACCGGAGCCTATCGAAGCGTTGTCCGCCGCGGAGTGGGCGGCGGCAAAGCGGGCGACGGGGGTGTCGAGGCGGCGTTGCGTCTCGATGAGTTCGTCGATGAGCGTGCGGACGGGATCGGACATTGCGGGCAGTAGCGAGTAGTGAGTAGCGGGTAGCGAGTGGGGTCGAGTAGTAGGTGGGATCGGTCAGAAGTAGCGAGTAGTGAGTAGCGGGTGGTCCGGAATTTGGAGACAGAGCATGCTCGCTACTCACTACCCGCTTCTCGCTACTTCAGACTAATACACGTCGCGCTGGTAGCGCTTGGTGGCCTTGAGCGCCTGGATGTAAGCGGCGGCTTCGGCCGGGCTTTTGCCGCCGGCTCGCTCGACGACCTGGTGGAGGGCCGCGTCGACGTCCTTCGCCATCCGGCTGGCGTCGCCGCAGACGTAGAAATAGGCACCCTGCTCCAGCCAGGCATACAGCTCGTCGGCGGCGGCAACCATGCGGGTTTGCACGTAGATTTTATCCACCTGGTCGCGGGAGAAGGCCAGGTCGAGGCGGGTGAGCAAGCCGGAGGCTTGAAGCGCTTCCAGTTCATCCCGGTAGAGGAAGTCGGACGCGGATTTTTGGTCGCCAAAAAACAGCCAGTTTTTACCCGTCGCGTGGGTTGCGGCGCGCTCCTCGAGGAAGGCGCGGAATGGGGCGATGCCGGTGCCCGGGCCGACCATGATCATCGGCAGGGACGGGTCAGCGGGTGGGCGGAAGGTGTTGTTGCTATGCACAAAAACCCCGGCGCTGCCGTGGGCGAGGGCGCGTTCGGCGAGGAAGGTCGAACACACGCCCTTGCGGGCGATGCCGCCGACCTCATAGCGAACGGCGCCCACCGTCAGGTGCACCTGGCCGGGGTGCGCCTTGGGCGAGGAGGAAATCGAATACAGCCGCGGCTGCAGTTTTCGCAAGAAGCCAACATAATGGGGTATGTTTTTGTCCGGCGACAGCGGGGCGAAACGCAGGGCGTCGAGCACGTGGTGGAGGCCGGGGCGGGCTTCGGCGGGGATCGCCAGGGCGTCGAGTAGGGCGGGGGCGGGTTTGCCGAGGTCGTAAATCAGGGTGAGCGCTTTGCGCAGGGGGAGTTCCCCTTCCGGGGTGGCGATGGCTTCTTCGCCGTCACCCCCGAGTGCTGCGATCACCGCCGCAACCAGGACGGGGCAATTTTGCGGGTAAACCCCGAGGGCGTCGCCCGCCTCGTAGGTCAGGCCTGAGCCGGTCAAAGCGAACTCGACGTGGTTAACCTCCTTGGCGGATCCGGGGCCGTTGAGGTTGCGCACGGTGAGCACCGGCGCCGAAAAGGGGTTTTTCCGGCTATGGCTCGAGCTGGGCCCAGCGTCGGGCCCATTAGAGATTTCGGGTTTGAAATTTGACATGGCCGGCACGGAGCCAAAGGCGCCGAGTGCGGCTTCGAGCCAGCCGTTGAAGGCCGCTTCGTAATCGACATCGCAGTCCACCCGCGGGCTGACGCGTTTGGCGCCCAGTTTTTCCAGGCCGGCATCGAAGTCTTTGCCGGCTTGGCAGAACAGGGTGTAGTTGGTGTCACCCAGGGAGCACACACTGAAATTTACCGCCGCGAGTTGGCTGGAGGCTGGGACCGAAAGCAGACCGGAGTGAAGCGCCTTGGCACTATCGGGCGGTTCGCCATCGCCGTAGGTACTGGTAATTAACAGCAGGTTGCTGTGCGTGGCCAACTGCTCGACGCTGACCGCAGCCACGTCGAGAATTGTGGTCGCGAAACCGCGTTTGCCGGCTTGTTTAGCCGCTTGTTTGGCGAGGCTTTCCGCGGTGCCCGTTTGGGTGCCAAAGACGATTGTGAGTGGGGTCAGAGCTTGGAGCTGGGAGCTGGGAGCTTGGAGCTGGGAGCCGGGGGCACGGCTGAAAATGCCGGCGAGGAAGCCGTTGAGCCAGGCGCGCTGCTCAGGCGAAAAAGGGGCGGACTCGGGAATGAGTGGGACAGTGCTCATGGTGACGGAAAGGGCCGCGATGGTAGGAGGATGGGCGGAAGGCGGAGTTCAGAGGTCGGAAGGCAGAAGTCAGAGAAGAGGCGCTCGGAGTGCGTTAAGCGGAAGGAGAACGAGTAGAAGTAGGTGAACGAGAACGTGACGGAGGTAACGAAGCGGCGGGTGGCTTAGGCGTTGATGAGCTCCTGGAGCTCTTTGACGCTGTGACGGCGGCTCCACTCCACGAAGGTCTCACCGGAGGTTTTGCGCGACTGGTAGGTGCCAAGGATTTTTTCGGTCAGGGCGTTAACCTCGGTGGCGCGGATACCGCGAAACACTTCTCGCGCGATGCCTTGCTCGAGGTCGAGTCCGCCACCGAGTACCACATGAAAACCGTCGGTGCCGTCGGGCTGTTTGGCGCCGATGTAGCCGATGTCGCCGCAGTAATGTTGCGCGCAGGAATGAGCGCAGCCGGTGAAGTGCAGGTTGACCGGTTGCTCGACTGCGAGGTTGGCATGGTCGAGGTGTTTGGCGAGGGAGGCGGCCGCGCCCTTGGTGTCGGCGGCGGCGTATTTGCAGCCCCGGCTGCCGGTGCACGCGACGATGCCGCTGGTGGTGCTAGCTGCCTCGGTGGTGAACCCAAGGTTCTTTAACTGCCGGCAAGCGGAGGCGACCAGCGCGTCGGGGACGTGGGGAATCATCACGTTTTGCCAGATGGTCAGGCGCAATTCGCCTTTGCCAAAGTTGGCCGCGAGGGTGGCCAGGCCGTGCATTTGCTTCGACGACATGCGCCCAATCGGAATGCCGACGCCAATTGAGGTAAAACCGGGTTGCGCTTGTTTGTAGGGCCCGATCCAGCCGTGTTTAATCAGCGGGCGGCGCGGCTCGCAGGCGGCCAGCGGCAAGCGTACCAAGCGGAATGAGAGCTTTTTCTGGGTTTCTTCGAGGAAGCGCTCGAAGCCCCATTTATCCAGGAGGTACTTGAGCCGGGCTTTTTTGCGGTTGGTGCGATCCCCGTTTTCGGCAAACACCCGGACCATCGCCGCGGCCACCGCGGTGGCTTCGGCGGGTTTGATCAGCAACCCGGTGTCACGGGCGAAGTCCTGGTGTCCGGTGATGCCGCCGAGTTGGACGCGGAAATAGACCCCCGCGGCGGGAATTTCAGATTTGAGATTTGAGATCTGAGACGGGGGCTGTGCGCTCTGGGATTTAAGATCCGAAATCTGAGTTTCGGGTTTTGAGCTATCAGATTTCAGATTTGAAGTCGCGTCGTCGGTCGAGCCGGCGGCGCGACCGACGACGCGTACGGCGATGAAGGCGATGTCGTTGGTGTCGGCGGCCACGGTGAGGCTACCGCCGTTGTCGAAGGCGATGTTGAACTTGCGCGGTAGCCCGTAGCAGTCGCGGTGGTTCATGATGTAGTGGTGAACCGCTTTGGCGTAGGGGCGCACGTCGAGCAATTCCTTGGGGTCAAAGCCGCTGTTGGGCGAGGCGGTGACGTTGCGGATGTTGTCTGCCCCGGCACCCTGCGACGTCAGGCCGAGTTCGCGCACGCGGGTAAGCACGTTCACCAGGTCGCGGGGACGCAGTTCGCGCAGCTGGAGGTTGCCGCGGGTGGTCAGGTCTACGTGGCCGTTGCCCAGTTCGGTGGCGAGATCGGCCAGTCCGTGAAATTGGTGGGCGCTGATTTCACAGGCGGGCACGCGCAGGCGGATCATAAAACTATCCTGTGCGGGCGCGACGTAGAATAGCCCGTGGGTCTTGAACCGGTACAGGTTCTCTGCATCGGGGAATTTGTCGGCACCTGAGTGGGCGAGGAGTCGCTCCCAGGAATCGAGCGGGTTCTCGACGTGCTTCCATTTTTCCTCCTTGCACAGGTCGGCGAGGGGCGTGCCGTGGACGCTTGGCTCGGCGGCACCAAAAGGGCTGGGGGCGGGTGAGGCAGCGGGCCCGCCAGCGGAAAGGGGGAACTGGCCGGAGGCGGCCACGCCGGCCATGAAGCCTTGCAAGTATTCCTTTTGGTCGGCGGAGAAAGGGGCGGGGTTGGGAGCGGTAACGGCGTTCACGCTCCAAGTTTAGCAGTCAGGGTGCCAGAAACCTGAAGTGGGCGATTAAAGCATTGAATGGTTTTTTATAAAACAATGAAGCCGGCTCATGATCACGAGCAGGCTTCGCCAAGCTGGAACAGGGGGGCGCGATTACCAGGTTTTGTAGCCGAGAAATTTCCCGCACATTTCGATTTTAACCCGGTCGCCTTTGGGGTCGGCGACGCGGTCGACCGACATGGTGAAGTCGATGGCGCTCATGATCCCGGGGCCGAACTTTTCCTCGATGAGGGCTTTCAGGGTGGGGCCGTAGACGTAGATGATTTCCTGAAAGCGGTATTGGAGCGGTTCCTTGGAGATGGATGAAGCCGCTTCGCCCTTGTTGCAGTAGTCGGTGAGGGCCTCGGCGATTTCGGGCCCGAGTTCGAGGGCATCGGCGAGGCGGGCGGCGGAGTCAGGAGGCAGGGCGTTTTCGCCCAGACAGGCCGAGGTGGTGTAAACTTCCGAAAGGCCGGCGGCATTAGCGAGGGCAGCCCAGGTGAGTTGTTTGGACTTTTTGGCGGCGAGGATGGCGGCAGTGAGGGCGGATTTGGTCATGGTGGTGAGGGAAAAGTCAGAGTGAGGTGCGAAGTGGGCGTAAAAAAACGGCATGGCTTCTGGTGGATGCCACGCCGCTTAGTTTGGGTTAACTACCCGGGGATAAACTCAGAGGTTGAGCGTGAGTTGGAGGTAGACGTAGGACGCGTCTTGGGATCCGCCATTATCGACGAGCGACTCTTTGATGTAGTCGCCGCGGAAGTAGTGGCTTAGGCCGAGTTCAACATGGGTATGGAGCGCGGGGTACCACCCGACGACCAAGTCTAGTTCCTGGCCGAGATTGGTGCTGGAACCGGTTCCGATGGTGCCCGGAACTCCGTAGCCGCCGCCGTTACGGGCGACACCGCCGACGTTGTACCAGTAGTCCTCGGTGGTATCGAGTAAGTGTTGGTGGGCCTCAATGGCTACGGTGACTGAAGAGGTGGGCTTGAAGGTGTAGGCGAGGCGTAAGTCGTGCAGATTCTGCAGGCTGTTCAAATCCATGTAACCGTAGTGCAGGTGGGTGGTGGCGAATTGGTTTTGGAAGGTGCCGCTGGTGCCATCACGTCGATTCTTGTCACCGGAGGCATAGCTGTAGATGAAAGCCAAGCGGGGCTGCATGGCGCTTTCGGTCCAGGTGTAGCCGACGCCGAGAATGGCGGCGTAGGCGTTTTGATCACGCTCACGGGCGGAAGTGATAGCACTGGCTGCACCCGCCGGCCCGACATAGGTGAAGGTGGAGCTCTGATTGTTGATTGTGCCAAACTGGTGCATGACCTCGGCGCTGTAGTCCCAGGGTCCGTAGGCCCCTGGTTTGGATTTTAACCTTAACCCGGCCGTATAAAGGTCCTGAACGTTGGGATTGCGGAAGGGCAGGGCCACGCCGGACCAGTCTTCACCTGCAGAGCCCGACTCGACGTTCCGGTTGTAGATGTAAGTCTCGACGATGTTGGTTTTGGTGACGCCGGGGATGTCGGTGAGGTTGAAATACAGGCCGGAGAACTTGTCGTTGTCGTACTTCGACTGATTGAAATTGTGGTTGTCGTTGTAAACCACCCCGCCGGTGAAGGCATCGACGCCAAAGTAGCGATTCTGGTAGCGTACCTTGGCTGTATCAAAGGTGCGGGCGTTATTGTTCCAGCGGAAGTGACCGACTTGACGCTGGTCGCCATAGACCAACTCCTGGCGCCCGATTTTGGTGGAGACGGGAAATTCCTTGTGATTGCCCACCGCCACAAAGGACTGGTGGAGATTCATGTCGGAATCGTGTTCCAATAACCCTTTTCCTGGGGCGGTTGGGGTGTTGTCTCGCTCGTCGTCAAAAGCGGAACTTGAGCGCCCTTCGACGAAGATTTGGTACCACTTATCCGTGTAGCCGACACGGGGCATTACCCGCGTGAGGAAATAGTTGTTGTTGTTGTCTCGAGTGTTACCTGAACCGTTAGATGAAAAGTCCCAATTTTGCCCTGCGGAAGTCGCGCCGGCGTCATCCTTGCCCTCGTAGCGGCCGCGAACGTTTACCCCGATGTCCCACTGGCTCATGTAGGGATCGGAGGTTCGGAGTTTGTCGTTGATCAGACCTGGAAATGGTCGTGGTGGGGCCGGCGAGTATTGGGCAAGGCTGCTGGTTGCGGTGGCGGTCAAGCCGAGGCAGATGAGACTTAGGTTAAGCGATCGTTTCATAGTGTGGTGTTGCGTGGTTTGCTGGTTGTGGCTGAAGTGTAAGGAAAGTGGCGCTCAGTGGTGTGTTGCGAGGGGGGGCTGGCCGGCTTGGCCGGGGCGGTGGTGCGAGCGCTCGTGGAGGAAGGTGAGCAAGTATTCCCGCAGGCGGTAATAATCCGGGTCTTCCAGTAACTGCTTGCGGGTGCGCGGACGGGGAAAATTAACCTCCAAAATGGCGCCGACCGTTGCCTCCGGGCCGTCGGTCATCATCACCACGCGGTCGGATAGGTAGAGGGCCTCGTCGACGTCGTGGGTGACCATCAGCGCGGTTTTTTGGTCGCGCTGCCAGAGGTTGAGCAACACGTCCTGAAGCTCGTATTTGGTTAATGAATCCAACATACCGAACGGCTCGTCGAGCAGCAGCATTTTGGGCGAGAGCGCAAAGGCCCGGGCGATGCCGCAACGCTGGCGCATGCCCTGGGAGAGCTCGCCGGGGCGCTTGTGCATCGAGTCGGCCAGACCAACCAGCGAGAGGTAGTATTCGGCGATCTGGGTGCGCTCGAGTTTCGAGGCGGTGTAATACACCTGGTCGATTCCGAGCATCACGTTTTCAAAGGCTGTGAACCACGGCAGCAGGCAGGGCGCCTGAAACACCACGCCGCGGTCGGGGCCGGCGCCAACCACCTCTTTGCCGGCGAGCACAATGACCCCGCTGGTCACCTCGCTCAGGCCCGCGATCATCGAGAGCACGGTGGATTTGCCGCAGCCGGAGTGGCCGATCAGGGTGATGAATTCGCCCTTCTTCACCCCGAGATCAAAATCGCGAACGACAGTGAGCGAACCCTTGGGCGTGGGGAAGGTTTTAACCAACTGGGAGATTTCGAGGAAGTTACGCATGGTGCTTCGATGGGTCGCAGATCAGGAAACCCGGACGGTTTCACTTTTTTCCTCGTGAAGACGGCGCGGAGGGCGGTTGACGCGGGGCGCTTCAAGGTCTTCCGGGAGAATATCGGGAAGGGTGAGCTTGCGGGTGACGGAGGTCTGGCGGGCGGCGTTGAAGCCGAGCAGTTGGTTGGTGACCAAAGCGCGCAGGCGTTTGAACTCGGTATCGTGGTTGAGCCCGGTGCGCTCGCGCGGGCGGGCCAGGTTAACCGGCACCGATTCGCCTAGGGTCGCCCCGGGCCCGATGGTCAACGGGATGATCCGGTCGGCCAGCAGAAGGGCCTCGTCCACCGAGTTGGTGATGAGGATGACCGTTTTCCCCTCGGACTGGCAGATGCCGCCGATTTCGTCCTGCAAGGTGGCACGGGTGAGCGCGTCGAGGGCGCCGAGGGGCTCGTCAAGCAGTAGGATGCGCGGCTGGATGGCCAAGGTGCGCGCGACCGAGACGCGCTGGCGCATGCCGCCGGAGAGCTGCTTGGGCAGCCGATCCTTGGCGTGGCTGAGTTTGACCATCGTGATGTACTTTTCGACGTGGGCCTGGCGTTTGGCGGCGTCCCAGGCGGTGAAGACCTGGTCAACGGCGAGGGCGATGTTTTCGTAGACGGTCAGCCAAGGCAGCAGGCTGTAGTTTTGGAACACCAGACCGCGGTCGGGACCGGGACCGGTGACCGGTTTGCCTTCAAGGGTGACCGAGCCGGAGTCGGGCATGAGCAAACCGGCGATCATCGAAATGAGCGTGGTTTTGCCCTGGCCGGAGTAGCCGACGATAGCGACAAATTCGCCCTCGGCGATCGACAGGTTCACGTTTGAGAGAACGCTGTGCCCGTCAAAGGACTTGGAGACGTTGTGGAGTTCGAGAAAAGCCATGGGGGGTTAGCTGATGGCCTTGAAGCGCGCTTCGACCAGGGACATGAGGCGGTCAAGAATTAGGCCGACGATGCCGATGGTGAGGATCGAGAAGATGATGTGTTCGTAGATCAGCGCGTTGTACTCCTGCCAGAGGAAGCCGCCGGCACCGGGGCGACCGGTGAGCATCTCGGCGGCGACGATCGCCAGCCAGGCGATGCCCAAGCTCAGGCGGAAACCGGTGAACATGTAAGGCAGGGTGGCGGGAATGAGGATCTTGGTGAGCATCTTCCAGCGGGACAGCTTGAGGACACGGCCGACGTTCAGGTAATCTTGAGGGACGGCGCGTACTCCGACCGCGGTGTTGAGCACGGTCGGCCACATGCCGCACAGGGCGATGGTGAAGAGCGCGGCGTAGGTGCCGGCATCAGCGCCGGTTTGCATGAAAAGAATCAGGCCGAGCGGCAACCACGCCAGCGGAGAGACCGGGCGCAGCACCTGGATGAGCGGGTCGAACATCTTGGTGAAGGTGGGCGAGAGCCCGAGGCAGAAGCCGAGCGGCACGCCGATGAGCAGGGCGATGGCATAGCCCTTGGAGACGAGAACCAGGGAGTACCACGTAAAGCGCAGGATGCCCTGGTCCATTTCACCGCGTTTGGCGAAGGGCTCTGCCATGTAGGGAAGGCTGGAGACCCAGGTTTCGACTACGTTGGGTAAATCAGGAATCAATCCGACGCGTTTTTCCTCAAAGGAATCCTTGATCGCGGCCCACAACTCGGGGGGCAGGGTGGCGACTTGGGCAGCTTCCAGGGTTCCGCTTTTAAGGGCAGGCGCCAAGGCTTTCGACTGGGTTTCACCCTGGGGTGAGGCGAGCACGAGCGCGCTCAGCTCTGCTGGACTGGTGGTGAGCTTGAAGACCTTGCGGCCGGCCAGGCCGTGCCAGGCGATCAGCATGATAATCGCGCCGACGATGGGCAGAATCAACCAGTCGAATTTAAATTTGTTCATAATAGAAAGGCGGAGCGCGGGCGGGTGGTTAACGGGCTTCAGCGCGGGTGGACGCAGCGGAAACGAAGGCGATGAGGAAGGAGAGCGTCGGTGAAAGGATCGACCTGGCAGCAACCGAGAGGGTAACCGCCCCCGCGAACCAGTGGTCCCCCTGATTCAGGAGGACCTGGGCAAAGCCCACCGGAAGTCCCAGCTTGGCCGCGCGGCTCCAGACGGAGACATCGCGGCAGGCGGCAAGGAAGTGGTTCCGCTGGCTCACGGGAATGGACGTCAGCTTAGCCCTTGAGGTTTTTCACGGCGAAGCCCTTGGCGTAGGCCTCGGGGTTGGCTGGATCGTAAACGACACCGTCGAAGAGCGTCTCGGGGGTGTTGTCGAGACCGCCGTGGGTGACGCCGATTTCCTTCATGGCCTCCTCGTAGATGTCGTTACGAAGAACCTTTTTATTGATCGCGGCGTAGTCGGGTGCGCCGGTGACCATGCCCCAGCGGCGGAACTGCGAGAGAAACCAGGAGCCGTGTTTGGGCTGCGGGTAATTGCAGTTGCGCTTGCTGAAGTGCATGGGAAAGGCATCGGTGAACTTACGACCGTCGCCGTAGTCGAGCTCTCCCATGAGGCGGCCGAGGATGATTTCCGGCGCGCAGTTGATGTAGGTGGGCTTGGAGACGATCTGGCACTGCTCGGCGCGGTTGGCCATGTCGTCGAGCCAGACGGAGGCCTCGTGGAGGGCCTTGAGGACCGCCTTGACGGTTTTGGGGTTCTTGTTGGCGAACTCCTCGGTGAAGGCGCAGACCTTCTCCGGGTGGTCTTTCCAAATGTCTTGGGTGGTGATGGCGGTGTAGCCGATCTTGTCGGCGATGGAGCGGGCACCCCAGGGCTCGCCGACGCAGAAGCCGTCCATCTTCCCGATCTTCATGTTGGCAACCATTTGGGCGGGCGGCACGACGATCAGGTTGACGTCCTTGTCGGGGTGGATGCCGCCGGCGGCCAGGTAGTAGCGTAGCCACATGTTGTGGGTGCCAGGGGGAAAGGTCATCGCGAAGGTCATCGGCTCGCCTAGGCCGTTGGCCGCATCGACGAAGGGCTTGAGGCCCTTGGGGTCGGCGCCGACCTTACCCTTGAGCTCGTTTTTCACGGTGATGGCCTGGCCGTTGCGGTTAAGTACCCAGGGGATGATCATGGGCTTCTTGGGTGAACCAGCCAGGCCCATGGTCGAGGCGAAGGGCATGCCGTAGAGCATGTGGGTAGCCTGGATCGAGCCGGAGGAGAGGTTGTCGCGGATGGCCGCCCAGTTGGCGCCCTTGGTCACCGTGGAGTTGATACCGTACTTTTTGAACAGGCCCTTTTCGTGGGCGATGACGATGGGCGAGCAGTCGGTGAGGGCGATCATACCGAAGTTGATGTTCGGCGATTCAGGGGCTTCGGAGCTGCCCACATCAGGAGCAGACCAGCCTTTGGGCAGGTTCGAGAGTAAGGCGGCTGCACCCAGGCCCTTGGCGGCTGTGGTGAAGAAGGCGCGGCGGTTGAGACGGCCCAAGTTAAGGGAATCAGGCGTGGAGGAGCTCATGGTTGATTTCAATTTTAGCGGTTTTAAGTGCGAGATGGTGGAGGTCGGAGCGGAAAGTTTTTGGGCCGAGGTCGGCTGGGAGGGTTACGCCTGCGGGCAGTAAGCGATTGCGTTTGAAACCTTCAATCAACCAGTCGGCCTTGGCTTTAGTGGGATCGTTGGCCCCGCCCCGGTGGAATTGGATAAAGTCGGCGGCGGGCATGCTGGTGTTGTGGCCTGACTCAAACGGACCGACCAAACTCGATTGGATGACGCGAGCGGGGACGTTGAGGTACTCCTTGCGAGCAAGCAGGGTGCTGAGTTCGAGGCGAAAATCAGGTTGGTCGCAGAGCGCAGCGGACTCGGACAGCGCAGCCACGAGGGCAAGGTGTTCCGAGGCGCGGGTCTCAGCGAAGTCGTTCAGCACCATCAACACCTTCTCGGCATGGCCGGTGGAGACGCTTTGGCTGAGGTCCGGGCACCAGCCGATCTTCTCGCGTACGGCGAGCGAGTTCCACGGGTCGCCAACGCAGTAACCGTCAATGGTGCCTGCGGCCAAATTCCGGAACAGCTGGGGTGGCGGAACGATCACCACGCGCACGTCCTTTTCCGGATCGATTCCCCCGTTGCGCAGCCAGTCGCAGAGTTGGATGCGTTGGGCGGAGTGGGCGAAAACGACCCCGAATACATAGGTGCGCTCGTGACGCGAACGCACGATTTCCTCGCGCAACGAGCGGGCATCGCGAACTCCCCGCCTCCAGAGCTCTTCGGAAAGGGTAATGCAATTGCCGTTGGTGTTCAGAACCAGCGCGGTCAGGCAGTCGGTGGGCAGGCAGTTGAGGCCGAGTTGGGTGCTGATGAGCATCGCGCCGAGGGCATGGGCGGCATCCAGCTCACGGTGGATGACTTTGTCTCGTATGGTTGCCCAGCCGACTTCCCGGCTCAGGGTGACGGCCAGGCCATGTTTTTTAAAAAAACCATGTTCCTGGGCCACGATGATGGGCGCGGCGTCATTGAGCGCGATGAAGCCGATGCGCAGCGCGGTATGTCCGGCGGAGGTTCGGAGAGTCATTCGGCGAGTGGACGGCATACGGTGATAGCCTTTGTCTTAGCTGATGACATGCCAAACAACCTTGGCTGGTCCAAGAAATGCTTCTGTTTGTTTTAATGAAAACAATGAGAGGGCTTCATGTATGAGTACGCTCGATAGCCGGCAACTGCTTGCCTTCGTCACGTTGGCCCGCCGGGGCAGCTTCACCTTGGCGGCCAAGGATCTCTTTCTTACCCAGTCCGCCGTAAGTCATACCATCAAGACGCTTGAACGAGATACTGGTGTGCAACTTTTTGATCGGGTGGGCAAACGCGTGCACCTGACGCAAAGCGGCGAACAGTTGATGCCCCATGCCGAGCGCATTCTGCGCGAGATGCAGGATGCGCGCACCGCTCTGGAGGAATTGCAGAATTGGGGGCAGGGCCGGTTGCGGGTGGGCGCCAGTACGTCCGCGTGTCACTACATCCTCCCTACGGTGCTGCGCGAATTCAAACAAAGCTTTCCCGCCTGTCTGATCAAGATCGAGTCCGGCGACCATCCCCGGCAGATGGAACTGTTGCGCAGTAACCAAGTGGATATCGCGCTCACGTTGGAGTCGGAAGTGAACGCGGCGGATTTGGTTTTCCGGCCACTGTTTGAGGACGAACTGAAGTTTCTGGTTTCGCCGATGCACCCCTGGGTGGCCAAGCTGCGGGCTCCCGTCGAGTCCATCGGCTCGGAGAGTCTCATTCTCTACAATAAGAACAGTTATACCTTTAGGATGGTGGATAAATACTTCCGGGAGGAGGGCATAGACCTGAGAAATGTGATCGAGTTGGGTAGTATGGAGGCGATCAAGGAGTTGGTGAAAATTGGCATGGGGGCGGGGGTGCTGGCACCCTGGATCGCGAGGGAGGAATTGGCCAACGGCGTGTTGGTTTCCTTGCCTCTTGGTAAGCGTAAACTCAAGCGTCGCTGGGGCGTTTCGTTCCTCAAGGGCCGCAAGTTGCCGCTGGCTGAGGAAACCTTCGCCGGCCTTTGTGAGGCCGTGACCCAGGACTTCGGCCGGGTGGTGGAGCGGGACGATAGTTAGGCGAAAAAAGCCCCGAGGGGTATGCCTCGGGGTTGAGCGGGCGTCCGCTGGCGTCGCCCATCGCAGTCGCAATTTTGGGGTCAGAACTTTTCGGCCATGGCTACGGCCTTGAACAGGGCGGACGCCTTGTTGACGGTTTCCTGATACTCTGAAGTTGGTATGGAATCGGCCACGACGCCCGCCCCTGCCTGGATATGAATCCGGCCGGCTTTGATCAGCGAGGTACGCAGCATAATGCAGGTGTCGCTGTTGCCGTCGTAGCCAAAGTAGCCGAGTGCTCCCGCATAAAAGCCGCGCTGTGAGGGCTCGTTCTGGGAGATGAGCTGCATGGCGCGGATCTTGGGCGCTCCGCTCACCGTGCCGGCAGGGAATGTTGCGCGCAGCAGGTCGTAGGCCGTCTTGTCCTTGGCGATCCTGCCCTCGACCTGAGAGACGATGTGCATGACGTGCGAATAGCGCTCGATCACCATCATTTCCGGTACAGTCACGCTGCCGAATTCGCACACCCGGCCGATGTCGTTGCGGGCTAGGTCAACAAGCATGAGGTGCTCGGCGCGCTCTTTTTCGTCGGCGAGCAGGTCCTTTTCTAGGGCGAGGTCATCGGCGTGGGTGATCCCGCGCTTGCGCGTTCCCGCGATCGGGCGGATCTCCACCAGGCCGTCGGTCAAACGGACGTGAACTTCAGGGGAGGCGCCGACGATCGCAAAATCCTCGGTCTCGAGGATGAACATGTAGGGCGACGGGTTGACCGTGCGCAGGGCACGGTAGAGGTCGAGCGGGGTTTTGGTGAACGGTTGGGTGAAGCGCTGCGAGGGCACGATCTGGATGATGTCGCCCGAACGGATGAACTCCTGGGTGCTTTCAACAATGGCTTCGAAGGCGGCTTGGGTGAGGTTTCCCGGCGGCACGACCACCGC
Source organism: Rariglobus sp. (assembly GCA_044353465.1). Classification (GTDB taxonomy): domain Bacteria; phylum Verrucomicrobiota; class Verrucomicrobiia; order Opitutales; family Opitutaceae; genus Rariglobus. Next base: position 16,121 of record JBILBW010000022.1, read on the forward strand.
GCCGGTTTCCACTAGCGGGGCGGGGGCAAGCGCGCGGGGCTCGCTCAACAGGACATAGAGCGACTGGAGCTCCTTCACCGCGGCGTCATATGCGGTCGCAGGATCGGCGGCAGAGCGCAGGTGGGCGTTGACGCACAGACGCAGGGTTTGTTTTGCGCGGTCGAAGATGAGGAGCGAGTCCGACAGCATAAAATAGAGCAGCGGCATGCCGAGCTCGTCCTTGGCGGCGGCGGGTACGGAGGGTTCGATGCGCGTGACGTATTCGTAGCCGATGAAGCCGACCGCGCCACCGGTGAACCGGGGCAGTCCGGGCAAACTGACCGGGTGGTGGCCAGCCATCTCGGCCTCGATCAAGGTGAGCGGATCTTGAGGGGTTGTGACAATCTCGGTACGTGCGGGTTGACCTGATTGGGCCGGAATGCGGATCTCGGTGGTCTGCGGCCCGCAGATGAAGATCTTGCGTGGGCGACAGCCGATGAAGCTGTAGCGGGAGAGTTGTTCGCCGCCCTCGACGGATTCGAGCAGGTAGGAAGGGCCGGCGGCCTTGAGCTTGGCGTAGGCGGAGACGGGCGTCTCGAAGTCCGCCATCAGGTCGGCGTAAACCGGGATGACGTTGCCCTGGGTGGCGAGTTTAAGGAAGTCCTCGCGGCGGGGGAAAATGTTCATGGCGGAAGTGGCGAGTGGTGCTGAGCGACTAGGGTGGCGTAAACAGTAGCGAGTAGCGGGTTCCGGAGTTCGGAGGTGGGCGATAAGCTGACTACCCGCCAGCCGCGACGACTTCGGTCACTCATTCCACGGTGACGGATTTCGCGAGGTTGCGGGGTTTGTCCACGTCGCAGCCGCGTTCGCAAGCGATGTAATAACTGAGCAGTTGCACGGGGATGGTGGCGACGATTGGTAGCACAGCCTCGTGGCACTCAGGGATGGTGATGATCTCGTCGGCGAGGCCGTCGGGCAGTTCGCAGCCCTCGGTGAGGATGGCGATAACAGGGCCTTTGCGCGCCTTTACCTCCTGCATGGAGGAGACAACCTTGTTGAAGATTTCGCCCATGGGGGCGAAGAACACGCTCGGGCACTGCTCGTTGATGAGGGCGATGGGACCGTGTTTCATCTCGGCGGCAGGGTATCCCTCGGCGTGGATGTAGGAAATTTCCTTCAGTTTGAGGGCACCTTCGAGGGCGATGGGGAAGAGAGACAGGCGGCCGAGGAAAAGCATGTCGTTGTACTTGGCCAGGCGCTTGGCGATGCCCTTGATATGGCCGGCTTGTTCAAGTGCTTTGCGCACCAAGTCGGGGGCCTTTTTGAGGGCGGCCACGTATTCGACGCCGTCGGCGAAACTCATGTCGCGCATGCGTGCCACGTGAAGGGCCAGCATCGCGCCGATGAGCAACTGGGAAGTGAACGCCTTGGTCGAGGCAACGCCGATCTCGGGGCCGACGTGCTGATAAATGCCTCCGTCCGCCTCGCGGGCGATGGTGGAGCCGACCGTGTTGTTGATCGCCAAAACCTTGTAGCCTTTGCGCTGGGCTTCGCGGAGGGCGCCGAGGGTGTCGATGGTTTCGCCGGATTGGCTCATCACAAAGAAGAGCGGGTTGCCGGAGAGCGGGGCGTTGCGGTAGCGGAACTCGGAAGCGTAGTCGACCTCGACGGGCACGCGCGCGAAGCGCTCGATCAGGTGCTCGGCCACCAGGCAAGAGTGCCAGGCGGTGCCGCAGCCCAGGAAGGCAAAGCGGTCGATCTGGCGGAAGTCCACCGGGCCGAGGTTGAGGCCGCCGAACTTTGCGGTGGAGCCGTCCTCGGCGAATCGGCCGCGCATGGAGTTCTCAAGCGCAGCGGGCTGCTCGAAAATCTCCTTTTCCATGAAGTGGGCGTAGCCGTTGATGTCGGCCGCATCGATCGACCAGGTGACCTTGTCGACCACTGGGGAAACATCTTCCATGTCGAGGTTCGAGATGGAAAACTGCTTGGCGGTGACGTGGACGATCTCGCCGTCCTTGAGGTAAACGACGTTCTGGGTGCGGCTAACCAGGGCGGAGACGTCGGAGGCGAGGATGTATTCGTTGTCACCCACGCCGAGAATGAGCGGGGAACCCTTACGGGCGGCGATCAGCTCACCGATGTAGTCTTTGCACAATATAGAGATACCATAGGTACCCTCGACATGGCGGAGGGTTTTGCGCACGGCGTGCAAGAATCGACTCTCGCCGGTGGGCGCGGCGGGCTCCTTGGCGTAATGGTAAGCGACCAAGTTGGACAGCACCTCGGTGTCGGTTTCGGATGCGAAACTGAAGCCCTTGGCGAGAAGGAATTTTTTGATCGACGAGTAGTTTTCGATCACGCCGTTGTGGACGAGGGCGATCATGCCGTCGCTGCTCAGGTGGGGATGGGCGTTGGCCTCGGTGACCCCGCCGTGGGTGGCCCAGCGAGTGTGGGCGATGCCCGTGGTTCCAGAAAAGCGGTGCTTGGCCGACTCCTTGACGAGGTTATCCACCCTCCCGACTTTGCGCGCGATGAATAGCTTCCCGTCTTGTTGTACGGCGAGTCCGGCGGAGTCGTAGCCGCGATACTCGAGGCGCTTGAGGCCTTCGAGGAGGATTGTTGATGCCTTTTGACGGCCGACGTAGCCTACGATTCCACACATAAATATTTACAGGTTTAAGCTCGCGAATTTACGGGGTCCTTTAAGCGTTGAGCAAGGTTATACCCTAATCCCTTAACCCTAGTTGTTTCTAACCTCAGTTCTCGATTCCTTCTCCTATTATGAGCATGCAGAAAAATGTCTTGGCGGTCGTCATGGGCGGCGGGCGTGGCTCCCGTCTCTATCCATTGACCATGGAGCGGTGCAAACCGGCAGTTCCTCTCGCGGGCAAGTACCGTCTGGTCGATATCCCGATCAGTAACTGCATCAACTCCGACATCAATCGGATCTTCCTGCTCACGCAGTTCCACACCGCCTCGCTTCACCGGCACACCCAGAGCACCTACAATTTCGATCCTTTTGGGGGCGGCTTCGTGGATATTCTCTCGGCCGAACAGACCGAGAAAAACACCAATTGGTACCAAGGAACTGCGGACGCGGTCCGTCGCAATCTTCAGCATTTCCGCAGCTTCCCCCATGATTTGGTGCTGATCCTTTCGGGCGACCAACTCTACCGGATGGACTTCCGCAAAATCATCGAGGACCACATCGCCAGCAAGGCGGACGTGAGCATCGCGGCGATTCCTTTCCCTGTTTCCAAGGTTGAGGGTCTGGGCCTGATGCAGGTCAACGATGACCTGTCGGTGAACCGCTTTGTCGAAAAGCCGAAGGATCCGGCCGTCATCCAAGGGCTGACGCTCAGCCCTAAGTTGGAATCCACGCTGCATTCCTCCTCGGGTGAAAAGCACTGCCTCGCCTCGATGGGTATCTACGTTTTCAACCGTCAGGTTTTGGCCGACGCGCTCGACAACAACATGACCGACTTTGGTAAAGAGGTCATCCCGTCACTGCTGGGCAAAAAACGTCTCTTCGCCCATATTTTCGAGGGTTACTGGGAGGATATCGGCACCGTTAAAGCCTTCTTCGACACAAATCTTGCGCTTTCCGACCCACTGCCACCGTTCAACTTCTTTGACCCGACTGCGCCCATCTACACCCAGGATCGCTATCTGCCGGCCTCCAAGCTCAATAAGTGCGTCATCGATCATGCCGTCATTGGCGATGGGTCGATCATCACGGATTGCACGATTAAGCGCTGCGTGCTTGGCATCCGTTCCTACGTGGGTGAGGGCTCAAATCTCTCCGAAGTCGTCATGATGGGAGCCGACTACTATGAGACACCCGAACAGAAGGCGGCCAATTCAAAGCGTGGGATGTTTAACATCGGTGTGGGGCGCAACTGTCAGATCGAGCATACGATCATCGATAAAAACGCCCGCATTGGGGACAATGTGAAGCTTTCCTCGGTGGGCAAAGCCGATGGTGAGTACCCGCACGGGGTGATCGTGCGCGACGGCGTGCTGGTCGTTCCTAAGGGTGCAATCATCCCCAGTGGCGTCGTTATCTGATTTGCTGGATGGATTGTGGCCGGGGCGGGACGACCGGGTTTATCCCTGGTTTTCAGCCCCGGCCTTTTTTTGGGTTTTGCCACTGCCTATTCAAAACCTGCCTTTGATGTAGGGATCGAAGCCGCCTTCGTCCGTTGTATCGATTGCCAATGGAGTTTTTGCTCTGAGGTCGGATCCTGCGCCTCGTTTATTTTTGGAGTGAACTTTACCACCGCTCTCGTTGTCTTGGGCGCTGTATGCCCAAGCGTTCCTCCGGCTCCCAATTTAGCACCGTGTTAACACTTAGCGCTTCGGCGCTCAGTGCCGCGCTAGGCATTTGGCTCTGGCAACAGCCCGACTCTTCCGTGCGCGCCGCCAGCCTCTTGGCCTTTACGATCTCCGTTTTTGCGGGTTCCGGGGTTTTTCTGCGCCGTACCTCGGCCGCCCTCGTATTGCCACCGTCACCCGCGCCCGAGGCTACGCCCCCCGCGCCCAGCCCCTCGGTTCCCGCTCAGCCTGCCCACCCCGTCCTGGATCCAGTCTTAGTCGCTGATGGTGGCGCACTGCGCCTACTCGCCAAATTGCAAGAGCAAGGTCGACTGCTCGACTTCGCGATGGAAGACATCCGGACCGTGCCCGATGCGCAGGTGGCCGCCGTTGCCCGCGTTGTTCACACCGGCTGCCGCGCCGCGTTGCAAAGCGCCTTCACCCTCCAGCCGCTGCACGCCGCCGAAGAAGGCGCCGCGATCACGCTGGCGCCCGGTTTTGACCCGGAAGCCTACCGTCTGCTGGGCCGGGTCTCAGGTGAACCCCCGTTCACCGGCAAACTTCTCCATCGGGGGTGGCGCAACACGGCTGCGGTGAAACTCCCTCACGCCAGCGATCCCACCCAGCCCCATAGCGGGATTGTCGCTCCCGCGGAAATCGAGCTCCGCTAATCCACATCCGCCCGCCCGCGTTTATTTATCGGCTTCATCGCTCATCGCCCTCACATGGACACCGCTTGCTCCCTCGCTCTTGGCATCGACCTGGGCACCAGTAATTCCGCCGCCGCCTTGGTCACCGGCCCTGCGGCCGCACGCATTTTACCTCTGGTTCAATCTGCGGGGCCCGGCGCCATCGAGGCGCTGCCGCTGCTGCCCTCCGCCCTTTACCTCCCGCACCCCGACGAACACACGCCCGGCTCGTTCGCCTTGCCTTGGACGGCGGGTAAAGACGCCCCGGTGGTCGGGCGCTTCGCCCGCAGTCGCGGCGCCCTCGCTCCTGACCGGCTCGTCACCTCCGCCAAATCCTGGCTGTGCAATGCCCGCGTCGACCGCACCGCGGCCATCTTACCATGGCAATCCACGGCCGTTTCCCCGGCCGAAAAGGTTTCCCCGCTCACGGCCACGACTTGTTTCCTCACTCATCTGCGCGCGGCGGTGAGCCACGCCGATGCCCCCGATTGGGCTGCCACCCGAGTCGTGATCACTGTGCCCGCCTCCTTCGATGAGGCCGCCCGCAACCTCACCCGCGATGCCGCCAGTCGGGCTGGTTTCGCCGAACCGCTCCTCCTCGAAGAGCCCCTCGCCGCCTTCTACGCCTGGCTGGAAACGGCTGGCACCGACTGGCGCAGCCACGTGCGCCCCGGAAATATCGTGCTCGTTTGCGACGTCGGCGGCGGCACCGCCGATTTCAGCCTGATCGCGGTCGGCGAAAACGCGGGCGCCCTGGCGCTGGATCGCATCAGCGTGGGGGAACACATCTTGCTTGGTGGCGACAACCTCGACTTAGCGCTGGCCCACGCCCTGCGTAGCCAACTGGCGGACGCCGGCCAGTCGGTGGACGAATGGCAGTTCCTCGCCCTCGTCCAGGCTGCGCGAGACGCCAAAGAAGCGCTCTTTAACGACCCGGCGCTGACCGGCGTGCCCGTGGCCGTGCCCACCCGTAGCGCCCGGCTCTTCGCGAGCACCGTGTCCACTCGCCTCGAACGCACCTTGCTGGAAGCGATCGCGCTCGATGGCTTTTTGCCTCTCACCGCAGCCACGGAATTCCCGGCCGGTCGCAGCACGGTTGGCCTGCGTGAATTGGGCCTGAATTACGCCGCCGACCCGGCGCTGAGCCGCCATCTGGCCCGCTTCCTTCAGCGCAGCCATCACAACATCGCCACCTCACCCGACCTGCAGGCTCGCGTCGCCAACGCGCTTGCCGCCAGCGCCCACGGTCTGCTCCGGCCCACCCATGTATTGTTCAATGGCGGCGTGTTCAAGGCCGCCCCCATGCGCCGCCGCGTACTCGATTTGCTTTCTGGCTGGTTCGGCGCCGCTCCCGTCGAACTCGCCGGGGCCGATTACGATTTGGCGGTCGCCCGAGGGGCCGCCGCTTACGGTCGCCTTCTGAACTCCGGCGCCGGCGTGCGCATCCGTGCGGGCACCGCCCGATCCTATTACGTTGGTCTCGAATCAACGGTCCTCGCGGTGCCCGGGCTCAAGCCGGTGATCAAAGCCCTCTGCGTGGCGCCCCAGGGCATGGAGGAGGGCACCAGTGCCACGCTCGCCGAGCGTGAGTTTGGCCTCGTGGTGGGCGAGCCGGTCGAGTTCCGCCTTTTTAGCACCACCGCGCGCGCCGGCGACCAGACCGGTTCGCTCGTCCCCGACGCCCTGCGCGATTTGGAGGAATCCGCCCGTGTCGAGACCGTGCTCCCGCCCGGCGCGGGTCTTGCCGAGGGCGACGTCATTCCGGTGCGGCTGGTTTCACGGGTCAATGAGCTCGGCGTACTGGAACTGCACCTTCGCCACGCCGAAACCGACCGGACCTGGCGGCTCGAGTTTAAGGTCCGCACTGCCTGAGCCCGCGCTCACCCGTGCCCGATTCCAATTCCACGTTCACTTCCGCAGCGCCTCGGCCGCCTTGCACGCTGAGCATCGGCATCGATCTGGGCACGAGTAACTGTGCCCTCGCCATCGTTTCCGCCGGTCCGGACGGTGCCGCTTCCCCCTCACAAATCGTGCCGATCCTCCAGCCCGAGGAGGGTGGCGCCACCCTCGCCGCCGACCTGCTGCCGTCCTTTCTGTATCACCCTCGTCCCGACGAGCGCGTTAGTCTCGGTTCGGCTCCCGTCCCCGGTTACCTCGCCCGCCGGTCCGCCCCCCGGACTCCCGGCCGCGTGACCCACGCTGCCAAGTCCTGGCTTGGGCATCGCCTTGTCGACCGCACCCGACCGATTTTACCTTGGGGAAGTAGCGAAATCCCCGAAGCCGAACGGCTCTCGCCAGTCGGCGCCTCGGCCCTGCTGTTGCGGCAAATTTGGGCCAGCGTCCGCCCCTATCTTTCCGCCGCGGAGAATCCCGACGCCGAGAAGGCTCCGCCCGTTATCCTGACGGTGCCCGCTTCGTTTGCGCCCGACGCCCAGGAATTGACCCTCGCCGCTGCTCGTGAAGCTGGTCTGCCTGCAAGCGTACGCCTACTAGAAGAGCCGCAGGCGGTTTTCTACGATTGGCTCTCTCGTCACGGTGGCTCCGCCGGACTCCAGAGTTGGCTTGAACATCACCTGCCGACCGACGATCCCGGTCCCCCATCTGCCGCTTCGCGGGCGTTCCATTTACTTGTTTGCGACCTCGGGGGCGGTACTTCGGATTTTAGCCTGTTTACTGCTCGGCGGGCCGTTCCCTCCTCTGCCACCGGGTTGCCCCTTCTGGAGCGCGTCGCGGTCGGGGAGCATCTCCTACTCGGTGGCGATAACATGGATGCCGCCCTGGCGCATCACCTCGAAACCCTGCTCGGTGGCCCGCAGGATGCCCGTGCTTGGCCCGGACTGGTTGCGGCGGCACGCGAGGCCAAAGAGGCGCTCCTTGCTCGTGCTTTGGACGACAACAGCCCGCATACCTTTGCCGTTACCCTGCCCGGCGGCGGTCTGTGGGGCTCCACGCGCTCGCTTACGCTTGAGCCGGCCCTAGTGCGCGCGCTGGTACTCGATGGTTTTTTTCCGGACTGTGACGCCGACGCCAATCCGGTCCGCCCGGCCAGTGGCTTGCGGGAACTCGGGCTGCCTTACGCCCCCGATACCGCGATCACCCGGCATCTCGCCGCCTTTCTGCGCGGGCATCGCGTCGATGCCGTACTTTACAACGGCGGAATGCTTGCCCCCGCGTTTCTGCGTGAACGTCTCACCGGCCTGCTGGGCGCTTGGCAAGGTCGCGCCGTCGTCGAGCTCGACAACCCGCGCCCCGACCAAGCCGTGGCGCTTGGTGCGGCATGGTTTGGTGCGCAACTCCGCCTTGGTTCCCCCCTCATCGCCAGCCATGCCGCCCACGCCTTCTGGATCGAAACCGCCACCCCGAGGGTGCCCCGCGTTGAGGCAGCCGCCCCGGGCTCCGAGGGCTTGGCTAACGGCTCGCCCGGCTCGCCGGCCCCAGTTGCATGCGCCTCGCTGCTCTGCGTGCTCCCGCACGGCACGCCGCTCGACCACCCGGTCCGCGTGGCCCCTCCAGGCTTGTTGGCGCGCGTCAATCAACCCATTTCTTTACGGCTGTATTCCTCCGCCCGCCCCGACGCCGAACTCGCCGGTGAGGTGCGTCCCGCCAGTTCCGTGCATACCGCCCTGCCCGAACTCACGGCGATTTTGCAAATCCCCCCAGGCGCGCCGCTGCCCGCCAACGGCGTTCTCCCCGTGGCTCTCGAAGCTTCGCTCAACGCCGTTGGCCTGCTTCGGGTGCGCTGCCTTCCGCTCAACCCGTCCCCGGGTTATCCCGCAGCCTGGGATCTCCGCTTTCCCCTGCGTGCCCAAGACGAAGCGGGACGACGTCCCGCCAATCCCGCCCTGAACGCCCCGGCTTCGGCCGCTTCCCCGGATGTGCTGCCCGTCGCTTCCGCGCTGTCGCCCGCGCTCGCGGCCATTGAAGCGCTCTTCGTCGCGCCCGCTGCGTCCGCCAAATCTCCTGCCGCGTTGGCTTCGCCCGTCGTTACCCCGCCCGTCGCTCCGCGGGCTTTGCTGCCGGAGCTGGAACGCCTTCTGGGCCAACCCCGCGCCGACTGGTTGCCGGCCACCCTGCGCGGTCTCTGGCCTGCGCTGGCAGCCACCCTGACGCGGCGTCAGCGCTCTCCCGATCACGAAGCCGTTTGGCTGAGCTTGGCAGGCTACTGCTTGCGTCCCGGGTGCGGTTGGCCGCTCGATGAGGCTCGCCTCAATGAGCTCTGGCGGGTGCGCGAACTCGGTCTGGCCTTCCCCCGCGATCTACGTGTGCAAACGCAGGAATGGATTCTGTGGCGTCGCGTCGCCGGCGGGCTCGATGCCACTCGCCAGTGGGTGTTGTGGCGCCGCTGGGAAAACCAGCTGCGTACGGGCGAGGTTCCCGCCGAGTTGATCCGCGCCGCTGCGACCTTGGAGCGTCTGCCCCAAGCGACTCGGCTTGAGTTCGCCCGCCGCCTCATGACCCGTTTGCCGCGCCTCGCTGCCACCGCCCCCGGCCAGCTTGAAGCCTGGGTTTGGTCCCTCGGTCGGCTTTGTGCACGGCGTTCGCTTTCGGGCGATCCGGCCGACGTGCTGCCGCCGGCGATTTTGGGTGAACTGCTCGCCGCCCTGGGTGCACTCAAACTCGGGCCGCACGCTCCGGCTGCTTGCGCCGCGCTGACCCAAGCCCTGCGTTGCACCGGCGAACGCACCTTGGACGCTGCACCTGCCGACCAAGCCGTTGCCTTGGCCCTGCTCACCCGCTGGGGCGCTACCGCCGCTCAACTCGACTGTGTCCGGGCGGTTGTCGCCGGGGATGAAACCGCCGAGCTGCAAGCCTTGGCGGGCGACCGGCTCCCCGCCGGCCTGCTCTTCGCCCGTCACCGAGGCTAAGCTTTAGTTCGCGAGGTTGAGCACCGCGTAGGTGCGTTTGCCTTTGCGCAGGAGCACGTGTTTGCCGAACAGCAGATCGGTGGTCGTGAGGGCGCGGGTGATGTCGGAGCACTTCAGGTTGTTAATGTAAACCCCGCCGCCTTCGATGTCCTTGCGCGCTTGTCCCTTGGACTGGGAAAGCCCGGCGTGAACGAGGGCTTCGGTGAGGATCCAGCCCGGCGCAGCCAACTGGGCGGCGTTCACCGTCTGGGTCGGTATTTCGCCGACCACGTCGCGGAAAACCTCCTCCGCGGTGTCGCCGATTTCGGCGCCGAACAGGATTTCGCTCGCTTTGAGCGCGGCGTCGAGTGCGTCCTGGCCGTGGACGAGGCGGACGACCTCGCGGGCGAGCGCCTTATGGGCCTCGCGCGGGCCGGGGTTGGCGGCGTGTTTGGCCTCCAGCTCTTCGATCTCGGGGCGGCCAAGGAAGGTGAACTTACGCAGGTATTCAGAGACCTTGGCGTCCTCGGTGTTGACGAAAAACTGGTAGAGCTTGTAGGCGCTGGTTTTGGCCGCATCCAGCCAGACCGCGCCGCTGGCGGTTTTGCCGAACTTGGTGCCGTCGCTCTTGGTGATGAGCGGGAAGGTCCAGCCCCAGGCGGTGGCGGCGAGTTTTTTACGGATCAGGTCGGTGCCGGCGGTGATGTTGCCCCACTGGTCGGATCCGCCGATTTGCAGTTCGCACTGAGCGGTTTTACGCAGGTGGTAAAAGTCGTGCGCCTGCAGCAGTTGGTAACTAAATTCGGTGTAACTGATGCCGTTTTCGCCCTCCATACGGGATTTGACCGAGTCCTTGGCCAGCATGACGTTGATCGAAAAGTATTTTCCTACGTCGCGCAGGAAATCGAGCAGGCTGATGGGGGCGGTCCAGTCGGCGTTGTCGACCAAGCGGGCTGGATTGGCGGTTGCGGTGAAATCGAGCAGGCGGGCGAGTTGCTCTTTGATGCAGGCGATGTTGTGGGCGAGCTGCTCGCGGGTGAGCAGGTTGCGCTCGGAGGAACGGCCCGAGGGGTCGCCGACCATGCCGGTGGCGCCACCGGCCAGGGCGATCACGTGGTGACCGGCCAACTGGAAGCGCTTGAGCGTGAGTTGCCCCATGAGGTGGCCGACGTGGAGCGAATCGCCGGTAGGATCAAAGCCGCAATAGAGCGTGATAGGGCCCTCGTTCAGGCGCTTGGTGAGCGCATCAAGGTCAGTGCAGTCGGCGAGGAGTCCGCGCCATTGGAGGTCTTCGATCAGGGTCATACAGGGAGCAG
>JBILBW010000236.1:0-2650 GCA_044353465.1 Rariglobus sp.
GACGAGGCCGTGAAAGCCCGCCGCGCCCGGGCTCGCAGCGCCTAAAACCTTAGCGTCCCCGCTCGTGAAAAGCCCCCGCCGATGTACCGGCGGGGGCTTTTCGTGTCGGCTCTGCCGCATGAGGGGCAGCGGGCTACACGTTGAACGCTAAAAATTCGTTCTCGTTCTCTGAAGCGGACTCGTTCTTTTTCCCTCCGTGTCTTCCGCGACTCCCGCTTCCTTCCCGCTTCCCCAAAACGTCCTCATTGTCGGCGCTGGAGGCCGAGAGCATTCACTGGTCAAAGCAGTTCTCGCCTCCCCGGCCCGCCCGCGGGTGATTGCCGCCCCGGGTAACGCCGGCATCGCCACCGAGGTCCCGGTCTTTCCGGTCGCCGCCGACGATATCTCCGGTCTCGTCGCCTTGGCCCAGCGCGAGAAAATCGACTTCGTGATCGTCGGCCCCGAAGTCCCGCTTTCCCTCGGCCTGGTCGACGCCCTGGCCAAGGTCGGCATCCCCGCCTACGGCCCCAAGGCCGACGGCGCCCGCCTCGAGGCCTCCAAGGTTTTCACCAAGCAGATCCTGCTCAAATACGGCATCCCCACCGCCGCCTGCGGGATTTTCACCGAGATCGAGCCGGCTCTCGCTTACCTGCGTTCACGCGGAGCCCCCATCGTTATCAAGGCCGACGGCCTCGCCGCCGGAAAAGGCGTGATCGTCGCCCAGACCCTCGCCGAAGCCGAGGCGGCGGCCAACGACATGCTCGCGGGCAACAAATTTGGCGCCGCCGGCAGCCAGATCCTCGTCGAGGACTGCCTCACCGGCGAAGAGACCTCCATCCTCGTCGTCACCTCCGGCCGCGACTACGTCATTCTCCCCACCTCCCAAGACCACAAACGCATCGGCGACGGCGACACCGGCCCGAACACCGGCGGCATGGGCACCTACTCGCCCGCCGATGTGGTCACCCCCGCGTTGCTCGCCCGCATCGAGCAAGAAATCGTCAAACCCTCGGTCAATGCCATCGCCGACGAGGGCATCGATTTTCGCGGCACCCTTTTCGTCGGCATCATGCTCACCCCGAGCGGCCCGAGCGTGTTGGAATACAACACCCGCTTCGGCGACCCGGAGACCCAGGTCGTTATTCCCCGCCTCGCCACCGACGTACTCGCCCTGCTGTGGGCCGCAGCCCGGGGTGAACTCGCCGGGATGCGCATCGAGACCAAACCCGAGCATGCGATCTGCGTGGTCATCGCCGCCCGCGGTTACCCCGATGCCTACCCCAAGGGCGACGTTATCCAGTTCCCGTCCGCCCTGCCGGCGAACGTGCAAATTATCCACGCCGGCACCGCCAAAAATGCCGCCGGTCAGGTCGTCACCGCCGGCGGCCGGGTGCTCGGCGTGACCGCGCTTGGCCCCACCCTACGCGCGGCCGCCGATGCGGCTTATGCGGTCTGCGCCCAGATCCAGTGCCCGAGTAAACTCTACCGCCACGACATCGGCGCGAAACAGCTCAACCGCCGATGAACCGCCGCGGCCGCCACCTTGGGTTTGCCGTCGTTGTCCTCACCTCCCTCGTCCTGTGCACCCGAGCGCTGGCGCTAACCGAGCTCGTACCTGGACTCCCTTACCTGCGCCCCACCGCCCAGATGGAGGCCCTCCGCCTGCCGAACGAGACTGCCGCGGTGGTGATCGACTTGCGCCAGGTCGCCCCCGCCGAGGTCAACGCGGCCAACGCCCTGCTGAGCGCGATTAAGCCCAGCGGCGCCGCCTCGCACCGGCTCATCCTCGCGCTGGTCGCGCCCGACACCGCAAGTGCCCTTCGCACCCGCCTGACCCAGCTGCCTCATTGCCTCACGGTGGGTTGCACCGCTATCGACTTCAAAACAGACCTCCCGGTGAACACCTCGGCGGAAGCCGACCAATTGGCCCGGGCGGCCTTGGCCGCGGGTGCATCACCGGAAAAACTGCTGGTCGCGCCCCCGGAGAAAATTCGCTTCGACGAGGGCGAGCTCATGCGTGAACACCGCGGAACCGCGACCATGAAAGGGCCCAAAACCGCAGAAGCCCCCACCAGCGACAAGCTCCCCCCCGGCCCCGCCGCCGTCACCGACGCGGTGATGCAACGGGCCGTTCACATCTATCTGGGGCTCGTTGCCTTAAAGAAAATTTAGGCCGCGGCCGAGATTGCCTTTCCCCGCCAACGCGATCCCATCAACTCACCGTCAGCATGGCCACCCCAGGAACCATCGTCACAGTTTGCACCGCCAATACCTGCCGTAGCCCGATGGCCGAGGCCCTCTTGCGGCATGCCCTTAGCGCCCAGCCCGAACCGCTCAAATCATGGAAAATCGTCTCCGCGGGCGTGGCGGCCCGTTCCGGCGAACCGGTCTCGAGTAACTCGGTCAGCGCACTCAAAAAAGTGGGCTTGGACATCAAGAGTCACCGCAGCCAACCGCTGACCCGTGAGCTCGTCGACGACGCCATCGCCATCCTCTGCATGACGGAAAGCCACCGGGCGATGATCCAGGTCACCATCGACCCGGTGCCAAGGAACGTTTATCTTTTTCGTGAATTCATGCCCCGTTCGGCGGAAAAGGAAATCGGTGATCCGTACGGCGGTAATTTGGCCGATTATGAGGCCTGTCGCGACGAGATGGTGGAAGCCATCCC
>JBILBW010000237.1:0-2625 GCA_044353465.1 Rariglobus sp.
TCACCGCAGCCAACCGCTGACCCGTGAGCTCGTCGACGACGCCATCGCCATCCTCTGCATGACGGAAAGCCACCGGGCGATGATCCAGGTCACCATCGATCCGGTGCCAAGGAACGTTTATCTCTTTCGTGAATTCATGCCCCGTGCGGCCGAAAAGGAAATCGGCGATCCCTACGGCGGCAATTTGGCCGATTATGAGGCCTGTCGCGACGAGATGGTGGAAGCCATCCCCTCGCTGATCGAGTTCCTTAAGGAACTGGCCACCAAAAAAAAGTAACTGTATCAGGCGAGTGTCGCGGGCGAAAATTAGCCTAGCCAAATAAACGGCGGAACGGCTGAAGCCGAAGCGAAAACCAGCCCCCGTTAGTCTAACCCAGCAACGGCAAACCGAGCCGAGTGCGGAGGCGAGTAGCGGAGGCAGACCGCACATGCTGGCCCAGCGGTGCCAAGGTCGTGCTGCTTGCCACTGAAGGCACCTTCCTAGGTCGCAGGACAAGGCTCCGGGGCCGTCCTGGCCCGTTGGCGCGCTTCGGCAGGCGGCTTATTTCTCCGGCTGCGGCAGGCGGGTGCTGGCGATCCAGGCACTGATCGCCATGGCGGCAGCACCGATGAAAACAGCCTTCGCGCCAAAGGTCCAAAAAACGATGCCGGCGCTGATCGGGGTGATCGCCCGCGAGAGCGAACCGAGCGAGCGGAAAATGCCGATCACCCGCCCCTGCTCCTCGGCGCCCGCGTAAAGTGAAATGAGCCCCGTGGTCGAGGGGTTCACCAAGCCGGAGCCCAGCGCCAACAGGCCTACTCCCGTGTAAAGCCAGCCGGGCACTGGAGCGAAACCGATGCAAAGCAGGCCGACCGTGGAGATGAGCAGCCCACCGGCGAGCACCCGGGTTTCGGCCACTTTGAGCAACAGGCGGCGCACGATAAAGCCCTGGGTGAGGATCGAGCACAGGCCGAGGAAGCCCATCAACAGGCCGTTGTCGCGGGCCGAAAAGCCAAAGCGTTCCGCACTCAAAAACACCAAGGCGGCCTCCATCGCGACGAAGGCGATGGAGTAAACAAACGCCACCACGTTGACCCCGCGGATGCGAGCGTCGGCTAGCGAAAGGATGGCGGCGAGGGGGTTACGCAGGCGGGTTTCACCCGGAACGGCGCGGGCGGCGGCCGGGCGGGTCTCGTTAAACCGGCGGTAGATCCACACCAAGTTGAGCGCGCTCATGGCCAGCGAGAACAAGGCGGGCACCGAGAACGGGTTGATGCCCCAGGCGGCCCAGCTGGGGAAACGCTCCAGCAGGTTGAGGTGGGCGGTGAACGCGCCGATCATCGGGCCGGTGACCAGTCCAAGACCGAAGGCCGCGCCGACCAGGCCCATCGCCTTGGAGCGTTCGGCCCGGGTGGTGACATCGGCGACGGCGGCGGTAGCGACGGAAAGGTTGCCCCCAAAGGCTCCGGCGATCACGCGGGCGATAAGGAACAGCCAGAAAGAACCGCTGATTACCCAGAGTAGATAACTGAGGGTGGTGCCGGCGACGGTGAGCAGCAGGATCGGCCGGCGGCCGCGTTTGTCGGACAGCGTTCCCCAGAACGGCGCGAAGACGAATTGGAGAATCGAGAAGACCGAACTGATGATGCCGCCGAAGAGAACTTCGGGAAGGTGAGTCTCGTTGCCGAGGGCCCGGGCCCAGGCGTTGATGTGTTCCAACAGCCAACCGAGCAAGCCGCTGTGGCCGTCGACGGCGAGGTAGTGTTTGAGCAGGTCGGGTCCGAGCGGAAAGATGATCGAGAAGCCGATCAGGTCGATGTAGAGCGTGAGGAAGATCACCCCCAAGGACAGCGGACGAACGGGAGCAGGAGAAGGGGAAGTGGAAGTGGGCGTGGACACGAAAGATTTAAGCAAACAAATCGCCCGCTCTGAGCCAAGGAGCGAATCGGTGAATTCTTCCGCCGGAGCTGACCGCTGATTCTGGAGCAACCACCTCGCGGGCGCCCTCAGCTCACGCTTAGGGCCACCCCCGCCGTGGCTTCAGGCGTGAGCGCGTGAGCGCTTTTCCAGCCCGCGCCTTCCCGCAGACGCCATGGTCGGGGCAACGTGCGGGGTGGCTTTGCGTACGGGCGCAGGGTGTTCTCCTCGCATACGATTCTGTTGGTTTGCGCCCCGCAGTTTTCGACTATGCACCCCAAAGACGCACGTGTTGGCCGCCGCCCACAAAAAACCGCTCGGGAGTTTCCGGAGCGGTTTTGGGTGCAGCTGCGCTCAACGCAACGAGGGGCGGCAGGAGGGCCGGAATTACAGCGCGTAGGGCAGCGGGTAGTTGGCGGTTATCGCGGCCACGCGGGACTTAGCCGCAGTCAGCGCGGCGGCTTCGCCCTCGGTACCAATGGCTTTGAGGACTAGGTCGATCACGGCGGCGATTTCGTCCATGTCGGACTCCACAAAACCACGCGAGGTAATCGAAGGTGTGCCGATGCGAATCCCGGACGCCTGGAAGGGCGAGCGAGTTTCGAAGGGCACCGTGTTTTTGTTGAGCGTGATGTGGGCGAGATCGAGCGTCTCCTGGGCCTTCTTGGCGGTGAGCTCGGGCAGGTTGTGGCGGAGATCGACCAGGAAGAGGTGATTGTCGGAGCCGC
>JBILBW010000239.1:0-2619 GCA_044353465.1 Rariglobus sp.
CGGGCATGTTATTTTTGCCGAACGTTTAAGGCTAGGAACACTCTTTGCCAGACCAATAACTTACGAAGCGCCGCTCAGTTGCATGACAAAGGGTTGACAACACGCCCCCACCACCATGTCCAACGCCATCACAGTCAGTAACGGCCAGCAGGAAATCAAGATCTACACCGTTCAAAATCGCGGCCACGCCGTTTATCAACTCAGCTATTATCAAGCCGGCATCCGCCAGCGCCGCACCTTTGCCGACCTGTCCGATGCCAAACGCGAGGCCAAGGTCATTCTTGGGCAACTCGCCGTAACCACCGGCCAAACCGAGCGGCTGTCGTTCTCCGATATGGAGAGTTATACAATCGCCCGCCAAAAACTCGCCCCTACCGGCGTTCCGCTCCACGTCGCCGCAGAACTGTTTGCCGAAGTCCACACCACCCTCGCCGGTCGCAGCCTGATCGACGCCGTCCGCTTCTTTGCCGACGCCCACCCCACCCGGCACGCGCAAACACTTCTCCCCGATTTGATAAAACCCTTTGCCGAGTCGAGAATAGCGATGGGCACTCATGCGGATTACGTAGCCGACATCAAGCGCCAGCTCGGCCGTCTTGTCCAAGCCTTTCCAGCAAAAAGCGCACCTGACCTAAGCGCCATTGAACTTGATAAATGGATGGGCGCACTCAAATCCCACGCGATTACCAAAAACAACGCACGCAAAATTTTAATTACCTTTGGAAATTGGTGTAAACTTCACGGCTACCTCCCCAACAACCGCCCCACCGCCTTTGACGGCATGATTACCTATAAAGTGCCGCCCACCAAAATCGGCATCTATACACCTGCCGAATTGAGTGTGATGCTCCACACCGTTGCCGACGCAAAGCCCGACCTCCTCCCTTGGGTGGTCTGTGCCGCCTTTACCGGTGCCCGTGTTTCCGAACTATCCAAACTCGAATGGCAACACCTCAACTTTGAACGCTCTTTTATAGAAGTCGCCTCGCTCAAGGTCCGCACCAAGGCCCGCCGCCTGGTCCCCATGTGCGACGCGATGAAGGCATGGCTTTTGCCCCACCGCCAAAAGTCGGGCCCGATCAATCTCTACGTCGGACCCCACGCCGCACTTGCACGCGTGCTCGCCCAGAACACCCAGCCGCCCCTCGCCCTGTGCGATAACGGCTTTCGCCACAGTTATATCTCTTACCGCATCGCCGCCATCCATGACACCGCCCGCGTAGCCCTGGAGGCGGGTAACTCCGCCGACGTGATTTTCCAACACTACCGCGAACTGGTTTCATCCGAAGACGCCACGGCTTGGTTTAGCACGGTGCCGATCTCTGCCGCCGCCCTATCCAACGTAGTTCCGCTCGCTGCCGCCGCTTGACCACGGGTGCACCTGCTTGCGGTTGGTTGACGCCCCCCGCAAGCATGGACACCTCACTCGCTCCCCCCTCGCTCACCGCCTCCGCCTCACCGGCCTCCGTCGCTCCGACCGCCGCTCTTTGGACCATCCCCGAGGTCGCCCGCTTCCTCAACTGCTCCCCTCGCCACGTGAACAACCTCATTCGTGGCGGCCTGCCCTGCACCTACATCGGCCGCCTCGTCCGCTTCTGCCCGGACCGGGTCCGCGAGTTTGTGAACGAAAAGACCCGCATCCGCGCCCGAGCTCGCGCCTGAGTTGCATTCCGTTGCATTCCGTCGATTCCCTGCGCAGGGAGTCGAGTGCTGGTGCTTTGTCGGAGCAATTTGGGACCTCGGATAGTATCCAAATCCCGACCCCAGTTCCCGCAAAAACCCAGTTAATCCAAATATAACTGCCTGCAGTTAGCTCCCATTCATTAAACCGTGATAAACAGGTAATCAATTGCTCCACGCCAAGAAGGGTCCACACCCCACCACCGCTTGGAGCTTGTATGGGCTAACGACAACGCGGGTTTGAGGGTTTTTCCTCCTTTTCGCGGTGTGGCGCGTCCCTTTCTCCGGCCGTGCGCTTTCCGCTCCGGTCAAAGGTGACCGTTTTTCACCTCCGCCCGTCCACCTGTGTCTTTCGCCTCCCCATGTCCGATCCTCGTCCCATCCGGTTTACTCGCCCCGATATTCTGCGCTCCCTCGCGCCCGAGCTGCTCCGCGAACTCCTGGAACGCTTCCCCGCGTTCCTGATCGCCGCCGAACTGGATCTCGACGCCCTCGGTTCCCACGAAAACCGTTTCCCCGCCTGCGGCCCGCTGCTTGCCGAATTGCTCAACAACGACCCGACCACCCCAACCGCGTTGGTGGAGGCGTTGTTCATCATCTCGGTGCTGGCCGAACCAGAGCCAACCGAGGAGCTGTGGAACACACTCACCCAATCCGGCATCGCGATCCCACCCGACGCCTCCCTTGCGGATCTCGCACTCACTCTCTGGCTGAGGGCACCGGACAAAGCCCGCCAACTCTACATTGAGCGCGTGCACCTTCGCACCCGTTCTTTTGTCACCCACGCAGCCCGTACCTTTCGCAAGACCAGCCCCATGCGCCCAGTCAACGACTCGGTGCTCAGCCAGCTTCGCCAGTCCATCGAAGTGTTCTTTTTAAAACACCACCGGCCCGCCGGTTGCCAAGTCTTCGCCCAAAAACGCGGAAAAGAGCACTGGT
>JBILBW010000238.1:0-2619 GCA_044353465.1 Rariglobus sp.
GAAAGACGGGGGCGGAGGCAGGAGGGCGGCGACCGGGGCCGGACGGGAGTGCGGTGGGTTGCCAAACGCGGACCGGACTGCTCCGCTCCTCCCCTCTTTTTTCCCATGACCCTCCGCGAACCCGAAGTCGTCGAACTGTCCACTGCCTCCGGGCCGATGCGCGCCCTGGTGTTTCGCCCCGCCGGCGAAGCGCTTTACCCGGGCATCGTGCTTTACTCGGAGATTTTCCAAATCACCGGCCCGATTCGGCGCACCGCCGCCTTCCTCGCCGGCCACGGCTTCATCGTCGCCGTACCGGAAGTGTACCACGAGTTCCTCCCCGCCGGCACCGTGCTCGCCTACGACCAAGCCGGAGCCGACAAGGGCAACGAACTCAAATACACCAAGGAACTTTCCCACTACGACGACGATGCCCGCGCTGTCGTCAAATTCCTTAAAAAACACCCGGCCGGCAACGGCCGGGTCGGCGCCGTGGGCCTCTGCCTGGGCGGACACCTCGCCTTCCGCGCAGGCCTGCGCAGCGAGGTCGCCGCCACCGCCTGCTTCTACGCCACCGACATCCACAACGGCACCCTCGGCCAGGGCAAAGCCGACGACTCGCTTGCCCGTATTGCCGAAATCCAGGGCGAGTTAATGATGATCTGGGGCCGCCAAGATCCGCACATCCCCGGCGAGGGCCGGGCCAAAATCTACGCGGCGCTCACCGCGGCGAAGTCGACCTTCACCTGGCACGAGTTCAACGGCGCCCACGCCTTTCTGCGCGACGAAGGCCTGCGCTACGACGCCGAACTCGCCCACCTGACGCTGGGCATGGCGGTGGCGATGCTCCGGCGCACCCTGGCGTAAGCGCCCAAGAATCCGGCGGAGCGAGGGCGTGGAACCGGCTTGCAGGCGACGAATCGCACGGCCTTGCGGGCCGCTTGCGCCGGCCAGCAGGCGCCTGCATTTTTGGCCGCGGCCTACTGCAACCGGCCGGGCAGTTTGCGCAGACGCAGCGTGAGGTCCTCGAGCGGTTTGCTGGTCGGGCGCGCGGACAAATCCCCCCCGGTGCGGATGACCTGCGAAGGTAGAAAATTGTTCACCAACGCGCAATAGGTGCTGGTCACCATGATACCGAGGAGCTCGCCGGTCTTGCTCAGCACCAAGTCGCCGCGCGAGGGGGAGAAATCCCCAAACAGTTTTCGGACGAGACGGTTGTCCATGTGCACGTAACTGGGGTTGGTTGGGTCGAGTTTGAAGGGGATCTCGCCGTAGCCGGCCCCGCCGTTGGCGATGATCAGGGCTTCGGTGAACTTGAACGGCTCCAGCGCGATCGGGTAACTCTTCACCCCGAGGGCGGCCAACTGCGCCGCCGTGACCGGCAGCACCGCCACGCGCGGGTCAAGCGCCAGAAACACGAGGCGGTCGACCGCGATGCGGGTTTCGCCTTTACGGAACTCGGCCTTGAGCGAGGTCCAATCCCAGGGTGGGTCGATCAGCGAGAACGGCGTGTCGCTCACGTGGAGCAAGGCCACAGTGTCGCGCCCGTCGGTCACAAACACCGTGCGGGTTTCACGCTTGTCGGTGCGATCACTCAGCAAAAACGGGCGAGTCCCCACCAGCGTGGTCTGCACGCGGTTGGCCAAAAAGTCGTTGAAGAGAACGTTGATGTTAATCGGGCGGTTTTCGCGGATTTCCTTGGTCAGCGCCACCGAGCTGTCGGCGAGTTGTCCCACGCCTTGGGCGAGCTGGGTGGTGGTTTCCTGAACCTTGAGGCGTTCGGCGCGCTCGGCCTCGACCTGGGTTTTGAGGGTTTCGGCCGTGGTGCGGAGAAGCTGTTTTTCCTGCTCGACCACGCGCACCGTCACGCTGAGGTCCTCGATTTTGGCGCGGGCCTCGTTCTGGGCTTTTTCGAGGGAGGCGAGCGCCTGGTCCTGGCGGGCGGCTTCGGCCTGGCGCTGCTCCAACTCGCGCTGGAGCTGGGCGAGGCGCTCTTTGGAGAGCGTGGCCTCGGTGGCGGCGGTGCGGTACTGCTGGGCGAGGGCGTCGGCTTTTTGGCGGCTGGCGTCAAGCGAGCTGGTGGTGTCGGCGAGGGTTTTTTCGCGTTCGCTCAGCGTGCTTTGGGTGGACTGGAGCTGCTCAGCCACCTGGTCGCGTTGGGTGCGTTCGTCGGCCAGCGAGAGTTTCATCACCGCGACCAGGTCGTCGTCCTGGGACGCCGCGCCGACTCCGGGCGCGGCGTGGACGGCAGGGGGAGGCGGCACCGGCTTGGCGGGAGCAGCCTTTTGCCAGTCGGTGAGTGCCAGCAGGGTGAGCAGCAGGAAGTCGCAGAGGATAAGAAGGAGGGTGCGGTTCATGGTGCGGGGGGCGCGGCGAGGGAAAGGAGGGCGGGCGGCAAAGCGGGCCAGCGGTGGCGGGGCATTAGACCGCAACCGGGGCGACGGGGGCAGCCGGGGCCACCAGCTGGCCGTCGAGGATCAGGCGGCGCTTGTAGGGGCGGACGTGGCGGATCTTGATCAAGGCAACGCAGCAGATGCCGAACAAGTTGGAGGAGTAGGCGGCGAGCAGGTTGGGCTGGATCACCCCGAGCACCTGGAGCACCAGCGCGGTGGCGGTGCCGGCGATGCCGATGTAGAGGCC
>JBILBW010000001.1:0-95542 GCA_044353465.1 Rariglobus sp.
TGGATAGGGCTCGCTGTGTGGCGGCGATGGAAGGTGGCCTCGAGCGTGAACAGGAGTGGGGTTAAGGTTGCGTTATGCGATTAGGCGCACAGGCAGCCGCAGACTTTAGCGTGTTCTCGATTTCCCCGGCTTGCGGAACGAATAATCGTAAAAAAGCTGCTGAAGCTGAGTCTGGGGCGACCGTTCAAAACATAAAAAAACCCGCGACCAAATTGGTCGCGGGTTTTTTAAAAAGAACAGCCTGCGCTGTTGAGCTTAGACCTTTTCGACAAGACCGGCCTTGATGGCCTTGACCGAAACGAGGACGCGCTTGGTGCCGCCGTTGGCGGTCCGGATGCGGATCTTTTGTAAGTTCGGACGGAACTTGCGGGAGGTGATCGAGGTGATGTGCGTGCCGATGCCGCCGCTCTTCTTCGACTGACCCTTGCGGTGAATGATGGATCCCACAGTGGGACGTTTGCCGGTGATTGCGCAGATTCTAGCCATATAAAAGGTTGTTAAAGGGTCATAGGTAAAAGTCGGTGAAGGTCCGAAGCAAGGGCAAAGTTTGGTCCATTTTACCCTTTGGACTGTGCCGCCTCGGGGCCGTGGCGAAACGTTATGGGTTCCAACTCAATTGAGCGGCGGGAGTAGACCGAGGGGCAGGATGGTTTGACGGGAAGGGCGCCAAAAAGAGCATGCAACTGAGGATTCGCTTGTGTGCGGATTAGGAGGGCGGCAAGGAACGGGCGAGGGCCAACTGGAAGGCTTTTTGGAGGGCCAGCATCATGACCAGGCAGGCCGCGCCCCAGCGCACCTCCGTGCGCATGAGGTAGTCGCCTTCGATCAAAAAGATGGCCAAAGCCAGGCCGAACACGTCGAGCATGCTCCAGCGTTGCAGTAGGTTGGCCAGCGCGTGGCTGCGGGCGCTCGGGCGCGCGGCGCGCTGCTGCCACCAGTGTCGCAGTGTGGCCAGCCAGCCCACCAGAGGGGCCAGTAGCAAGAACGCGGTTACGACCACGGCGGAAACGGGTGAGTTTTTAGCCCACAGGGTCGGCACCACGGTGAGCACGCTGTAGGTATGGTCGGCGAGTTTCCAGTCGCTGATCCGCAGAATCGGCAGGGCCAGAGTGCCCAGCAGGGCGATACCTTGGAGGAGCAAGTAGGCCCCTGTCTGGGCGGACGGGCGGTGCGGCGACGCGGCGACTTCGTGGCGAAGTGCGCCGGTGATAAGTTCACCGCTCAGCATGCTGAGAAAAATCGCCGCCACAAACAGCGGGATGCCGATCAGGGGTTTGGCCCCGACCATGATTTGTCCCGAGGTGAGTGTGAGGATCAGGCAGACCAGAAACACGTCGAGCATGGACCATTTGCCCAGCATTTCGACCACCCCCAACCAGCGTCGCCGCCGGGCATCGAGGGCGCGACCGCCGGCGACCCAGGCGAGCACGCCGATTTTGGCAAAAGGAAAAAAAACCGAAAACCCGACTACCAGCACGGCCAGCACATAAAGGCCCTGCGACCACATCATTTTTACCGAGCGGGTCAGCGAATAAGGCTCGGAAAACGCCCCGACCCGCAGGTCCATAAACGGGGAGAGCATGGCGGCGGCATTGCAAACCAGTGAGGCCGCCAGCAGGGCGAAAATCACGCGGCGGCGGGCGGGGGCGAGGGTGAGGTCGGTAGACATGGCGGCAAAAATTGGGGCCGGTGGATTTGGCCTGGGGGGGAGATTTTGGGCAAGTGCAGACGGTTAGGCCGACAGGCAGCGGACCGCCATCTCGCGCAGTACCTCATTTTGCTCGTTGGGGCGCTGCACGATTTCCTCAAACGCTCGGATGAACTCCTGCTGGTTGTCGATCAGCCGCCGCAGGCTCGGCAGCTTGGCCGAGCCGGCGAGTTTACCCACGTACCAGGCGTTCTGGCTAAATAGATTAAAGGAGCTTTTCTCGGGCGCTCCAACGAAATGGCGGCCGTAGGTCGGGGCCGCCTTGGGCAGCCCGTCGAGCCCGCGCGGCCCCACCCGCACCTCGCCCGCGTCCACCAGGGCGCGCACCTGAAGGAGGATGCGGTTGCGATTTTGCAGCGCGCTGATGATCGGGCGGGCGTCCCCGCCGGTAAAAAAATGGTGGTGGAGCGCAGTCAGCGTCCAAGGAAGGTCGGCAGCGAAAAACGCCTCGGCCGCCTCGAAGAAATCGCCCTCGGCGGTGTTGGCGGTGAGCTCGGCGACGTGCGCCTCCTCGATCACCACTGGCTTACCGCTGGCGGTGGCGGCGTCGCTTTGGGCGTAGGTGGCGAGCTTGCGCGTCTCCTCAATGAGGAGGCGGGTGTTGGCGCCGACCTTGGCGAGGAGCAGTTGCGCGGCGCCGTCGCCAAAGGTAACACCCAGTTCTCGGGCCTCGGCGAGAATGACCCCGCCAAGGGCATCAGCGGGGCCTTCGCCCTCGCCACCGACCAGGGTGAAGTCACCGGTTTTTTCGCACCATTTGGGGAACGCGCGGCGGCGGTCCACCGGCGCCGCCGTCATGACCACAGCGACCTGCGCGGGGTCGATTTTGGCGAGGATTTCCTTGAGGTCCTCCACCAGCTTGAGGGTGCTCTCGGCACGGCCGGTGACGGTGTCGGCGAGGAAGTTGACGTCCTTAAACCAGATCACGCGTTTGCCGCCGAACATGGACACGGTTTGCACGCTCTCGCGGAACCGATTGATCGCGGCTTCAACCTCGCCGACGTTGTTGGCGAAGCCGCTGATGATTTCGCGGGCGAACTCGTCGGTGACGTCCCGGGTCAACTCGTCGTAACGCGACTTTCCCAGCCGGTTGACGAGGTAGTCATCGGCACCGCAGACAAAAACAAACGGGTGAGAGGCGGCGGGCATGGGCGTTTAGAATCGGGGGCAAGAAGGGCGCGGAGTTTGTCGGCGCCCCCGCGGGCGAGGCAAGCGCGGAGGGCTCGCACCCGCCAATTCAGTTTAACTGCGGCCGGGGATTAACCGGGGGCAAGATGCAATTGGTGGCGGGCACCCCGGGTGGCGAGTGGGCGTCAAAGCCGCACGCGTTCACCCGGGGCGCAGACCCGAAAGGTGTCGGCGTGCAGTTCGGCGGCGAGCAGCGCCCGGGCGAGTTCGCGAGGGGGTTCCTCGACGCCCTCGTCAGTCAGCTCAAACGTGCCCCAGTGCATGCCCAGGCTCAGCCCGGCGCCGAGTTCGCGGTGGATTTGGACGGCTTCGGTGGGATCGCAGTGTTGGGCGGCCATGAACCATCGCGGCGCGTAGGCCCCGATTGGGATGAGCGCTAGGTCGGGCGGACCGAGGCGGGTGCGAATGGCGGTGAAAAACAGGTCGTCGTAGGCGGTGTCGCCGGCGAAATACGCGCACGCCTCCGGAGTTTTCAGGTGAAAACCGCCCCAGAGTCGCGAGTTGCGCGGGCCCCGCAACCGGTTGCTCCAGTGGCGCGCCGGGGTGAGGGTAAGTTCGAGGCCGGGCGCGGCGGTGTGCGACTGCCACCAGTCCAGCTCGACGATGCGCTCGGGGGCAAAGCCGGCCGTCCGTAAAAGTGGGGCGTTGCCCAGCGGGGTGACCGCGAGCGGGGCGTGTGTTTGCCAGAGCCGGCGCAAGGTGGCGCGGTCGCAGTGGTCGTAGTGGTCGTGGCTAAGGAGCACCACGTCGATTGCGGGCAGATCGGTGAAATCGACTCCGGGGGCCTGCACGCGCCGCGGGCCAAGCAGGCCGCCGGGGCCGACGCGCTCGCTGTACACCGGATCGGTCAACAGGTTGCCGGCGCGCGTTTGCAGCAGAAAGGTGGAGTGGCCGATCCAGGTCGCGGCCAACCTTTGTCCAGCCAACGGCTCGGTCGGCCGGGGCGGATGGGGCGAGGGCATCGCCCAGGGGCTGGATTGCCTGTTGAGTTTCCAACTGACCACATCGTGCCAGGTACGTTCTTCCTGGCGGCGCGGATTAAAAAAACGCTGCCCGTCGCAGTGGTCGGAAAGCGGGAAGGGCGCGGGCATGGGCGGGGCTGGTGGCAGGCGGGCGGGTGTCGGGTTGGGGCCGGGCGGCGACTCAGAGCCCGAGCGAGAGCTGGGCAGTGTCGTCGGCTGCCGCGTCGCCGGCTTCGCCCGGGGTGACCGGTTCTAGGCAGGCCGGGTCGTCGTGGCGGACTTGGTTAACGCGGGCACTCACCGGGGTGGCGCTCAGGGCTTCGGCGGGCAACGGGCGGAGTAGCGGGGCGAGGGCCTGCGTCGAGGTGATCCGCGGGTCGAGCCAGGCTTCCCATGCAGCCGCCTCAAGGAGGATCGCGGGCATCCGGTGGTGGATGGGTTGCATGAGGGCGTTGGCGGCGGTGGTGATCAGGGCGCAGGCTTCAAGGATTTGACCGTCGGGGGTGTGGTAAGTTTCCCAGAGCGCGGCGAAAGCAAAGGGTTGGTGCTCTCGCCCCTGGAACAGCCACGGCCGGCGGGTGCGGCCGGTGACTTGCCACTCGTAAAAACCGCTGGCGGGAATCAGGCAGCGGCGCGACTGGTAGGCGCGGCAAAAGGTGGGTTTGTCGACGAGCGATTCGGCGCGGGCGTTGGTGAGCGGGCGGGTGTCGGTTCCCGCCCAGGCGGGGGTGAGTCCCCAGTGGAGCCAGACGAGTTCGCGGGCGGGGACGGGCAAGTCGGGTGAGGGCGGCGGACGCGGATTGTCTGCGGTGGGCGCCCAGGCCGCCGCCCACAGGTTGGGCGCTTTGGCGGGTGACCTCACCGCGAGGATTGGGCCGCCGGGGGGCAGGTTGTAACGCGAGGGCGGCAGACCGCGGTCCTCGGCTTCTAGGCGCACGCCGAGTTGGGCGAGCAGGGACCTGGCGTGGGTTTGGGTGAGGACGTAGCGGCCGCACATGGCGCAGAGCGGGTCAGCGACTGGTCCGCAAGTCGGCCAGCAGCGCGGGTAACTCGCGGATGGTTTTCACGGCAAAAAAGCGGCCGTGGGCGGTGGTGGGAGGATCGGCTCGTTCGTGCTCCCAATTGAGGTGGTAAGGGATGTGCACGCCGGTGCCGCCGAGGGCGAGTACGGGCAGGATGTCGGATTTAAGCGAGTTGCCCACCATGAGAAAACCGGGCGCGGCGATGGCGTGGCGGCGCAGAATCGCGGCGTAGGCGGCCTCGCTTTTGTCGGAAACGATTTCGATGTGGCGAAAGAAGTCGGCCAGGCCGGACTTGGAGATTTTGCGCTCTTGGTCGCGCAGGTCACCCTTGGTGATGACGAGCAGGTGGTGGTTTGGCGCGAGCGTGGCGAGGGTTTCCGCTACCCCGGCGAGCAGCACCACGGGGTGGGCGAGCATGTCGCGGCCCAACTCGATGAGCTGGCGGATTTCGCTGGTGGAAATTTTCCCGCCGGTGAGCTCGATGGCCGTCTCCAGCGCCGAAAGGGTAAAACCCTTCACGCCATAGCCATAAAGGTCGAGGTTGCGCATTTCGGTGGCGAAGAGGGTGCGGTCGACGGTGGCCGCGTCGTGGTACTGGGCGAGCATTTGGCGGTAACGCTCATGCACGTCCTCAAAAATGGTTTCGTTGTGCCACAGGGTGTCGTCGGCGTCGAAGGCGAGTACGGGTGCTCGGGTGCTCATGCGGATGGTGGTCCCACGCTGCGCGGCGGAGGCTGCGGCCGCAAGTGCGGCGGAGGCGTTGGGGTGCGGAGCAGGTTGGCTATTTACGTGGGGGCGGTGGGCGCTCAATCTGCCCGTCAATCGTTGCCATGAAATTGTCCCGTATTTTAAGCGTCCTCTTGTGGTGTGTGCTCGTCTCTGGGGTGGGACATGCGGAGGAGCCGCCCGTGCCGGAAGCGGCGACAGCGGCGCTCAAGGGGCTCGTCGAACGCCAACGCGAATTGCTGGTGGAGGTGGCCAAGAAGTCCACCCACGCCGAGGTCGAGGACCTGCGTGCCCAGTTCCAGGAGCTGCTTTTTAACTACGACGATTACCTGAAGAAATACCCGGAGGTGGCGGCCGGTTACGTCAGTTACGCGATGCTGCTCAACCAGCCGGTGGTCGAGCAGCGCAAGCTGGCGGCGGCGATGCTGCTCAAGGCGAACGCCCTTGATCCCAATCTCCCGCTGGTTAAAAACCAGCTGGGCAATTACTTGGCCGAGGAAGGACGCCCGCTGGATGCGCTTAATTATTACCTCGCCGCGGTGCAATTGGCGCCGACTGAGCCGCTTTATCATTACCAGATTGGCGTGCTGCTCACCGAGGGGCGCGCGGAGTTTTTAAAGAGCGGGGCCTGGACCCGTGCCGCCCTCGATCAGGGCATGCAGGATGGGTTTGAGCAGGCCACCGCGCTCGCCCCCGGCAACGTCGCCTACGCCTACCGCTACGGCGAATCATTCTACGATTTGGAGCGGCCTGAGTGGTCGGCCGCCTTGGTGTTTTGGCGCGCTCTCGAGGCCAAGGTGACCCCGCCCGTAGAAAAGGAAACCATCCGCCTGCACCAGGCCAATGTGCTGCTTCAACAACAGAAATTCGCCGAAGTCCTCGCCGTGCTCGAAACCGTCCACGAGCCGGTTCTGCAGACGCAGAAGCAAAAGCTGGTTGCGCAGCTCCCCGTGAACTCGGCAAAGTGACGCCCAATGGACATTGGCCTGACTCCTGAGCACCTCCGTAACGGACTGCTTTCTTACATTTTTATCGCCGCCTCGCTGTGTTTGCGTGCCTACGCGCAGGCTTGGCTGGCTGATCGCCTCGGAGACCAAACTCCGGCCGCGGAGGGGCGCTTGACCCTGAACCCGCTCGCTCATGTGGATCTGTGGGGCACGGTGGTGCTGCCGTTGATGTGTATCTTTTTTTTACGGCCGCATTTGGATGGGGTCTGGTTTTTCCTGGCTTGGGCCAAGCCGGTCACGGTTAACCCCGGTTCGTTTGCCGAGCCGCGCAAGCACTACCTTTACTGTTTACTCGCCCAGACCGCGATCAGCCTGCTCATCATGCTTGCGGTGGCGCTGGTGGGTGGGGGTATTTACCGACTTGATCCGAACACCGTGACGCTGATCATGGGCATCATTTCCATCAATGCCTGCTTGGTGGTGCTCGATATGTTGCCCCTTCCCCCCCTGCCGGGAGCACTTATTTTGGTAAATCGGGGCTGGATGTCGGAACACACCTACTTTTCGGTAGGTCGGTGGGGCGGATTGATCCTCCTGATCGCTTTTCAAGTGCCGGTCGTGCAGTCTTTTTTTGGCATTTTAAGGTCGGTTGTGGCGGTGCCGTTCGTTTTGCTGTTCAACCTGCTCGCCGGCTGATTTGGTGCCGGCAGCTTACCCTAAGGAACTAAATCATCGTGCCCCTTGCCACCTCTAAAAATCCTCCGGTAAAACGCGCACCAGACGCTAAGGCCGCCAAAAAATCGCAGCCGCCAATCACCCTCGGGGATTGGCTTAAGCACAGCATCGCGCGTTACCAAAAAACGGGGGCGACGCTGGGGCAGGTGGCGACTAATTCGCACGACGAGGCGCTTTACCTGTTACTGCGCACCCTCGGGTTGCCGCTCAATAGCAAACCCGCCGTGCTCAAGCACAAGCTGTCCGAGTCCGAGGTCGCCGCGGTTGAAGCCATGTTGGAGCGTCGTTTGGGCCAGCGGGTTCCGGCGGCCTATATCACCCGCGAGTCCTTTTTGGGTGAATATCAGTTCTATGTGGATGAGCGCGTGCTCATCCCGCGCAGTTACTTTTTGGAGATCATCCCGCAGCAGCTGGATGCTTGGTTGCCCAAGCCGGACAAGGTGCAGCGGGTGGTCGATGTGTGCACCGGTTCGAGCTGCCTGGCCATCCTCCTAGCCCATCATTTTCCCAAGGCCAAAGTGGACGCCATCGACCTGTCGCTCGACGCGCTCGAGGTTGCCCGGGTCAATGTGAAAACCCACAAGCTCACCGGGCGCGTCGCCTTGCATCACAGCGACGTTTTCGACGCGGTGCCGAAGGTCAAATACGACGTCATCCTGAGCAATCCGCCCTACGAGCCCACCGCCCACTGCGACGGTTTGCCGGAGGAATTTTACCACGAGCCGCGTATGGCCCTGGATGGGGGCAAGGACGGCTTGGATATCATTCGCAAACTCCTGCGCCAGTCGCGCGAACGGCTCCAGCCTCATGGGGTGGTGTTAATTGAGGTCGGCGGCCTGCAGGAAGCGATGGACCGCGAATTTGCCGAGTTGGATTTGTATTGGATGCACACCGCCGATGGCAGCAATTGCGTGTGTTTGATCCAAGCCTCCCGCCTGCGGGCGTGGAAGGGCTAAGGGCTGCGGCGCGGAAAGCCCAGGGGACGGCAGGTTCGCCGTCCCCCCTAGCGAAATAACTCCGTCGTCCCGCTTGGCGCGTCTGGTAAAGTGGAACTCCGAGAACACGCGCGCGACGCATTGCGCTGCCTGAGTTGGCCGGGCCTCACGCGGGATATTCTGGCTTCGATCTGTCTCCTGCAAGAGGCGCCTTACCTCACAAAAAAACGGCGCCCGGTGGGGGCGCCGTTTGGGCAGGAGGGGATTAGCCCTTGATCATGTCGATGACAGCGGCGCGCTCCTCGACCAGTTCCTTGTTGGTTAGGGCGATCTTCGACTTGGCGAATTCGCACATGTCGTAACCGGTGATCACCTCGTAGCTACCGGGCGTGGTGGTGCGCACGGGCATGCCGGCCCAAACCTCGGGGTCGAAGCCGTAGCGGCCTTCGGACTTCACCGCGAGCGAGTGGATCGCGCCCGGGGTCACCAGGCTGTGCACGTGGTCGACCAGGGCGTTGGCGGCCGAGGCGGCCGAGGAGAGGCCGCGGGCGGCAATGATGGCGGCGCCACGCTTGCCGACGGTCTCAAGGAAGGGACCGGTGAGCCATTCCTTGTCGTTGATCACGTCGGTGGCCGGCTTGCCGCCGATGGTGGCGTGGGCGAAGGCCGGGAACATCGTCGGGCTGTGGTTGCCATAAATGAAGATGTCTTTGACCGCGGTAAGAGCCACGCCGGCCTTCTTGGCCAACTGGGCCTGGGCGCGGTTTTGGTCTAGGCGCACCATCGCGGTGAACCGGTCGGCGCTGAGCCGCTTGGCCTGCGAAGCGGCGATCATGCAGTTGGTGTTGGCGGGATTTCCCACCACGGCAACGCGGGCATCGGCGGCGGCGACCTCGTCGATGATCTTACCTTGGCCGATGAAAATCTTACCGTTGTCCTTGAGCAGGTCAGCGCGCTCCATGCCGGGGCCACGGGGCTTGGCGCCCACCAGCAGCGACCAATTGGCGTCCTTGAACCCCACGCGCGGGTCGTCGGTGAGAACCAGGCTTTGAAGCAGGGGGAAGGCGCAGTCGTCGAGTTCCATGGCGACGCCCTCAAGCGCCTTCATGGCCTTTTCAAACGGCACTTCGATGAGTTGCAGGATGACTGGTTGGTCGGGGCCGAACATCGCTCCGGAGGCGATGCGGAACAATAACGAGTAGGAGATCTGGCCGGCTGCACCGGTCACAGCGACGCGAATGGGTAGTTTGCTCATGCAGGCAAATACCTAGGGCGAAACCACGCCGACTTACACGCACGAAATTCCCTTTTTACGGCGCAGTTTTTGGCCACAAAAAAGGCGGAAGGCAGGGGGCCTTCCGCACGTGGGGCAAACCGCCGGAACGCTTTAGGCGAAATGCGGGGCGAGGGCGGTGTGGATCTCGCGCACCATTTTCTCAGTCGTGTCCCAGCCGATACAACCGTCGGTGATGCTGACGCCGTAGCGCAGGGTTTCTTTGGGCTGGGGGAAGGTCTGGTTGCCGCTCTCCAGGTTGCTTTCGACCATGGCGCCCATGATGGAGGTGTTGCCGGCGGCGATCTGCGCAAGCAGCACGCGGATCACGTCGGGTTGCTGTTCGGGTTTCTTGGCCGAGTTGTCGTGGGAGGCGTCGACGAGGATTGAGGCGGTGAGGCCACCCTTGGTGAGGGCCTGCTCGGTTTTGACGATGTGCTCGGCGGAGAAGTTCGGGCCGGCCGAACCGCCGCGCAGCACGATGTGGCAATGGGGATTGCCGCGGGTGACGATGGCCGAGGCCGCTCCGTCCAGGCTCACGCCGAGGAAGGTCTGGGGCTGGCCGGCGGCCTTGATCGCGTTGACCGCGGTCTGGAGATTGCCGTCGGTCCCGTTCTTGAACCCGATAGCCATGGATAGGCCGGAGGCGAGCTGGCGGTGGGTTTGTGACTCGGTGGTGCGCGCCCCGATGGCGCCCCAGCAGACTAGGTCGGCAATGTACTGGGGGGTGATCGGGTCGAGGAATTCGGTGGCGGTGGGTAGACCAAGGTCGAGCACTTCGCCGAGGAACGAGCGCCCGAGCGTGAGTCCGGCTGCGATGTCGTGGCTGCCGTCGAGGTGCGGGTCCATGACCAGTCCCTTCCATCCGACCGTGGTGCGGGGCTTTTCGAAGTACACGCGCATCACCACCATGATCCGGTCGGAAACCTCGCGGGCGAGTGCGGCCAGGCGCCGGGCGTAGTCGCGGCCAGCTTCGACGTCGTGGATCGAGCACGGGCCGATGATCAGCAGGAAGCGGCGATCACTGGTGAACATGAGCCGGTTAATCTCATCGCGGCTACGGGTGATGAAGTCGGCTTGGGACTCGGTTTTGGGGAGCGAGGCCAGCAGCTGAGCGGGCGAGGGGAGAGGGCGGGTCTCCACGACATTGATGTCGGAGGTCTTGTGCATAAAGACAAGAATTTGGGGTAACGTTTACCCCGAGCGCAAGCATCCAGCGAACCTCGTGCGCAGAGTAGGCCTAACTCGCCGGGCGACGGACATTAAAAAACCGCGTCAGGAAGAGCGCGGTTACTGCCGACGGGTGTTTGGCGGGGCGCTGAAGTTTAAATTAAGTTGGCCGGTCGCCTACCCCTAAGCGACCGGCCATTTGCTTTCTTAGTTACCCCAAAAACTCCTGCTAAGCAGGAGAAGTGTTTCGAACTGACGGTTGGATGAGTATCCGCGGAACGGTCGCGGTCAATTAAAAGTTATTGGAATCTCCCCGGCGTGAGCTCAAACCACTCGGGTGCATTTGGATAAGTCTACCGATTTTTTGGGGTTCAGTGGCGCCTGGCAAAGCCCCAGCCCACCGACCGCCTGTTTGCGGGTGGCAGGCGAGGATGCGTTACCCTTTTTGCAGGGGCAGTTTACGCAAGAATTGCGCCCCGCCGTGGCTCCGCCTGTGGCCTACGGACTCTGGCTGAATCAAAAGGGCAAGGTGTTGGCCGATAGTTTTGTTCTGCGGGAAACCCCGGAGCTTTTGTGGGTGGTCAGTTTCACGACCAGCGCGGCGGTGATCGTCGAGCGGCTGGCAGCCTACATCATTGCCGACGATGTGATCATCACCGACGAGACTGCGGCCTGGCAGGGGCTGGCCTTGGGTGGCAGCGGGGCGGCGGCGTGGCTCGCCGAAGCGGCGGGTGGGGTGCCTGCGGGCGGCGAGTTTATCCGCGCCGGCGGGGGCTGGGTGTTTCGCGGCCACCGCGACTCGGGCCCTACTTTTGAATGGCTGCGGCCGGCCGGGGCGCCCGCCCTCGGCGGCTTGGCCGAGCTCACCGTGGAAGGCCTGGAGCGGCTGCGCATCGCCGCAGGTATCCCTCAGGTGCCGCGCGACATCGGGCCGGGCGAGCTGCCCAACGAGGGTGGGCTGGATGCGGTGGCGGTTGCCTACACCAAGGGCTGTTATCTGGGCCAAGAGGTGATGGCGCGGCTCAAAGCGATGGGCACGGTGCGGCGGCGCTTGGTGCGGGTCCGCGCCGCGGGGCGCATCCCGCCGGCGGTGCCGATGGCGTTGTTGCAGGGCGAAAAACGAGTGGGCGAGCTGCGCTCGGCGGTCGCCGACGGTGCCGGTGGTTTTATCGGCCTGGCGCTGTTGACCAAGCTCGGGCTGGATCCGCTCTTGCCGCTCGCGCCTGAACCGGGTGGCCCCGGATTTATTGAACTCATCGACCTGCCATGACCGAACTCGAGCAACTCACCGCTTTGTGCCTGAAGCTGGGGGCGCCCACGCCGGCGGCCGCCGCGACTATGGCTGAGCAATTGCGCAAACGCTGCGACCAACTGGTGGCGTCGCGTGGGATCGGCCGGGTGGAGGCTATGAACTACCTTTTGCACCTCGTCACCCGGGGCGCGCAAGGCGAGCCCCCGCCGGGTTTTGAGGGCGTGACCAAGCTGTAGCACTGCCGGGACGGGCGGCCGGCAAGCCCGCTTTATGGCGGCGTGAAGCAACGCTCGCTATTTCGCCCCGCTGGCGGGCGCGGGCGCAAAGACCGTTGACGGCAGGGGGCGCGTTGCGGCATTCCGACAGGCTTCACTATGAAGCAAAAGATCGCCGCTCTCTTTCAACAAATTCACGGCCGCGAGCCGTCGGTCATCACTCGGGCGCCGGGTCGCATCGAGTTCATCGGTAACCACACCGACTACAATGGCGGCACCGTTTTGGGTGCTTCCATCGACCGTGGAGTGGCCGTGGCCATCGCGCCGCGCTCCGACGGTAAGCGGGTGTTTTTTAGTGAATTCACCGGCAAGTCCGTCACCGTAGGCGCTGAGGTGGGCGAGAAACAGACCGGCGAGGCGAGCTGGATCAATTATCCGCTCGGGGTGATCGCCGCCCTGCCTGCTTTTGGGTTAAAGGCCCCGCAGGGCTTTGACTTCGTGGCGATTTCCGACCTACCCACGGGCGCCGGGCTGTCCAGCAGCGCCGCCATTGAATTGGCCTCCGGCCTAGCCTTTCTGGCAATCACCGGCCAGCACGCCGACCGCGAGACGCTGGTGAAGATCGGCAAGCACGCCGAAAACAACTTTGTGGGCGTGCCCTGTGGGATCCTTGACCAGGGCGTTTCTGGCTTTGGCCAGGGCGATCACCTGGTGTTCATCGACTGCCGCGGCCCGCGCTTCGACACGGTGCCTTTGCCCAAGGGCGCTCACTTCTGGATTTTCAACACCCACCACAAGCATGCGCTGGTCGATGGGCTATATGCCACCCGGCACCGGGAGTGCATGGAAGTGGCCAAGGTTCTGGGCGTCGCCCAGTTGGTCGAGGCGAGCTCCGAACAGGTCGAGGCGGCCAAAGGCCTCACGAGCGCCGACGCCCATAAACGTGCGAAGCACGTGGTCGAGGAAATCGCCCGGGTGGGGCAGACCGTTACGGCCCTCAACCAGGGCGATCTCCCTGCGGTCGGTGGCCTGTTGACCGCCTCTCACCGCAGCTCCCAGCATCTGTTTGGCAACAGCACCGATGAACTGGATTTCTTGGTGGATACGCTCACGGCTACCGATCATGTGTTTGGCGCCCGGCTCACCGGCGGTGGCTTCGGCGGAGCGGTCATGTCGTTAACCAGCGCTGCCTTTGGCGAGAAGCAGGCCGATGCCGTCGCGGCCGCCTACGAACAGAAATATGGGGCGCGGCCTGACGTTCTCCACATGCGCACCGGCGCCGGGGTCCAGCAG
This sequence comes from Rariglobus sp., assembly GCA_044353465.1. Lineage (GTDB taxonomy): Bacteria > Verrucomicrobiota > Verrucomicrobiia > Opitutales > Opitutaceae > Rariglobus. Next base: position 13,427 of record JBILBW010000001.1, read on the forward strand.
CTCTGAGGTTAACCCATCCCGGTTCGCGACAGCAGGCCCGTCCTATCCGGTCGGGCCTTTTTTGAGGACCGCTCAAGCGGCCGGGACGGCGCTCACTGCATGATCGCGGTGAACTCGGCCAAGTAGTCTTTCATCGGGGTGTTGAAGCAGAAAAAGTGGAGCAACCCGGCTACGGCCAGCATCGGGCCGAAGGGAATCTCCACGCCCATGCCAAGCTCGGCGGCCTGGCCGTCGGCGGTCTTGGCCCGCGGGGCGACCTTTACGTGGTCGCCGAAGCACTTCTTCCAGGCCATCGCCAGGCCGATCCAAATCGCGCCGATCACCGCCCCGCCAAAGATCGTGAAAACCGCGCCCTGCCAACCGGTGAACGCACCGATCGCGCCCACGAATTTCACGTCGCCGAAGCCCATTGCCTCCTTGCGTAGCAAGGCTTCGCCGACGAGCGCAATCCAGAGCACCAAGGCTGATCCAATCAAAAGCCCGTGCAGCGAGATCAGGCCCGAGTGGAGCGCGCTGACAATGAACACGCCGTCATTTTGGCCGTGAAGCGAAGGCACGAATACCGACAACAACACCCCGACCACGCCCAGACCGATGGTGAAGGTGTCCGGGATGATCATGTGGTCGAGGTCGATAAAGAGCGCGCAGATCAGGCAGGCCACAAAGAGCATCCCGCAGAGCGCTTTGGCGGGAGGAAACATCAGCCAACTGGTGGCGAAAAGCGCGCTGGTGATCATTTCGACGAAGGCGTAGCGGAACGAATAGGCGCGGCCGCAGCAGCGAGCTTTGCCTCGCCGCAGAAACCAACTGATCACCGGGATGTTGTCGCGCCATTGAATCGGGGTGCCGCAGGCGCAGTGGGAGCCGGGGGTGACGATGGATTTTTCCAACGGCATCCGGTAAATGATGACATTGAGAAAGCTGCCGACGATCGCGCCAAACAAAGCGGCGACAATGGGAAAAAACAGGGGGAATGCGGCGGCAAACGCGGCGTAATCGAAGGTCATAAGAAGGAAGGAATCGGGGGTGAAAAGCGGTCAGGGTCGGCGTGGACGCAGGGTTCAGCGGGCGGCGAGGGCGGCGGTGACGGCCGCCTGCATGGCGGGCACGGGAACGTTGGCCTCGCTCCAAATCTGCAGGGCGCGGGCGCCTTGGTGCACCAGCATGGAAAGGCCGTTGGCAGCGGGCAGGCCAAGGGCTCGGGCCTGGGCGAGCAGGGCGGTTTCGGGCGGATTGTAGATCATATCGTAAACCCCCGACGGACGAGCTCGGGCCGACAGGGCGACGAGATCGAGGGGCAGCGGGTCGGCTGGCTTGAGCCCCGCACTGGTGGCGTTGATGACCAGCGCGCCGGCGGGGGGGGGAGGCCCGCCGCCTGCGCCGTCACCCACGCCCAGGGCGGCCGGATCGAAGCCGTGGAGGGGAATGCCTTTGGTCAGCGGGGCCAATTGGGCGAGCAGCGCGTCGAGGGTAGCGCGGGTGCGGTTGGCGATCCACAGGCCGGCGCAACCGCGCTGGAGGCATTCGACGGCGGCCCCGCGGGCCGCTCCGCCCGCGCCGAGTAGGATGACCGGGGTGCCGGCCAGATCCGTGCCGAGGTTTTCGCGGATGGCGGTGGCCAGGCCGTAGCCGTCGGTGTTGTAACCCTGCCAGCCGGTGGCGGTGCGCCGCAGGGTGTTCACCGCGCCGATGGGGCGAGCCGCCGGGTCGATTGCGCCGACGTGGTCAACGGCGAGTATTTTGTGCGGTAGGGTAAGGTTCAGGCCGAGGAAGCCGCAGGCGTGGAGTTTATCGAGTGCGTGGGGCAGCTCGTCCGGGACAATGTCGAAGCGCACGTAGCGCCAGGAGGCAAAGCGGGGTTCGCTTTGGGCCATGAGGGCGAGCGCCGCGTTGTGCATGGGTGGGCTCAGCGAGTGTTGGATCGGGTGGCCCAGCACGGCGAGAGCCGTCCCGGCAAAAGTCCAGTCATTGAGATCGGCGAGCGTGTAGATCGGGTCGGCGGACATTATTTATCTTTGGCTAAAGTGTGAGCGTCATTACCTCGGGCCTTCAGCCAGAATGAGAACGGGGACGAGAACGAGAACGATTATGCCGCGATCAAGGCTGGGTGTGGCGCTCGTAGGCGGACTGAAATTCCGCGACGAAGCCGGCAAACAGTTGGGCCCGGTCGGAGTCGCCGGCCAGGGTATAGTGGTTAACCAGGTTGCGGCAGCAGCGGCACAGGACCTCGCGCACCGGGGTGGGAGCGAGGGCGAAGTGGTTCAGCGGGGTGGACCCGGTTTTGAGCAGCGCCAGGACCTCCGCTGGGCTGCGGAAGGCGCCCTGCTCAAAGGGGTCGATGAACAGGGGAGCTTCCCCGCGATAGCAGCCGACTAGAAAATGGCCGGGCAGGCCGACCGGTTCGAGGTCGAGGCCGAGTCGACCGGCGACGAGCAGATAAACGATACTCAACGAAATCGGGATGCCCTTGTGGCGGTCGAGTACCACCGGCAGGAAGCTGTTGAGCGGGTCGGTGTAGTGCTCAATGTTGCCGCGAAACCCGTTCTCGTGAAACAGCACCCGATTGAGGACCCGGCATTTTTCACGCACCGAAATCGGCTCGGCTATTAGCTCCCGGCAGCGGGCGGCCAGCTCGTCGAGGCGCTGGCAACTGAGTCCCACGTCGAGGTCGGGAATCACGGTGCGGGCCAGCAGGAGCGCGCCGGTTTCCAGTTCGTAGTTGAGCGAGCGGATGAAGTCGCGGAACTCGCTCACCGGATCGGTGAATTTGAGTTCGTCAAGGTAGCTGCGGGCATGTCCGGCGAGCAGGCGCCCGCCGCTTTGGGCTAGGCCCTCGAGGAACACGCGGGCCGGCTCACCTTGGGTGGTGAAGTAGGCGAGGAGAGCATTGCGCACGGCGGGGCTGGGATCGTCGAGCAACGCCAGCACGGCTTCGCGGGAGACGAGGCTGAGGGGTGCGTTTTCCACGAGGCCCACTCCAGCGCGGCGCAGCCCCGCTGGCAATGGGTAAAGCGGCCTGCGGTGAAGCCCTCGCGATCAGCGTGCGGTTAACCCGTTGCGTTGTTACCCGGCGCCATGCCAAACGGGAACGGGAGGGTGTCGTGGCCGAGGATTTTCCGCAACTTCTCCATCTCCTCCTTCGTGTCCTGGACGATCTCGGGGAGTTGCTCGGGACCGAGTCCGATGGCTTTGAGTAGTTGCTGGGTGATCGTCCAGTGGCCGCGTTCGACCTCAAGCCCCAGGCCCAGGCGTTCGCCGATCCCGTTGGCAATGGCCAGCAGGCTGGTGAGCGGATCGGTGTAGGGGCGTCGGCCTAGGCGGCGGAGAGCGGCGATCACCGTCGGCGAGAAACTCCATAATTGGAGTACGCGCAGGGTCGCCTCCGGGGCGACCATGCCAAACACTTGGCGCTCCCAGCGGTTGACGGTTTCCGGGTCGTTGAAGGCCAGTGGGCTGACCGGTAGCGCGTTCTTTTCGGCGAACCGCTCCAGCGCCAACCAGCCGATGCCGCGTAGCAACGCGATGGTGTAACACTCGCCACTTTCGAACCCGACCCGTTCGGCCAGCAGGCGGGCCGCCACCGCCGAGCCCACACAGCTGTTCCAGAGTGCCGCGGGTTCGATCTTATAGTGCGGCAAGTTCTTGGAGTAGAGGTTGCCGGCTATCATGTAACCCACGATCTGGGACGTCTCCTGAGTGCCGATGTAGGCGATCGCTTCGGTGATCGAAATCACCGGCTGGTCGCGACGGTAAAGGGGGGAGTTGGCTACCCGGACCACACGGGACGTCAAAATGGGGTCGAGTTCCACCGCCGCGACCACGTCCTCGAGGGTGGTGCTGGGTTTGCTGAGCAGGCTGCTCAATCGGGCAAAAATCGCCGGAGTCATCGGCAGCTCGTCAGTGACCGATAACCATTCATCGGGAGGCAGGCTGGGTAAAAACACGGGTTCGGCGGATTGAATTTTTTGATGGCAAGCGGCGCTTTGCCAAGGGCACGAATAGGAAGGTGCTGTGGGCAGAGTGGTGGCCTCCCCCGGCCAGGGTCAAGGCCTTGGCGTGAGTTTAGCCTCGGGGCAATGGTGCGGCGTCGGACCCAACCGAACCGGGCTCGCAGAGGCAGGCGATGCGAAATTCAACGAGTGGTAACCTGTTCGACCCGCCCGCGTCTCATCCCCTGTTACCTTTTAACTCCCAATGCCAACTCCCATGAAACAAACCCGCACGATCCACCTTGTCCTTTGCCTTTTAGCCCTTGGTTCCACCGCCCCCGTGCTCCGTGCGGAAGCGGGGGACTCCGCCAAGGGTCAAAGGGAGCATCATCCCAAGGGGAATCCCGGCGAACGGATGAAGAAAGAACTCGGACTGACCGCTGACCAATCCGAAAAAATGAAGGCGATCCACCAGGACTCCGAGGCCCAACTGAAAGCCCTTAGGGAAAACACCGCCCTTTCACCTGAGGAGAAAAAGGCAGCCGTCAGGCAAATCCGCGAGGCCACCAAGGCCAAGGTGGACGCCATCCTCACTCCGGAGCAGGCGGCCAAAATCGAGAAGATGCGCGAAGGTGCGAAGAAGCACATAAAGGAGCGTCGTGTCGGCAAGGACGGGGAAGAGGCTCCTGGCGAAAAGGGGGCAAAGGGCGAAAAGCACGGTAAACCCGGCCTGCAATAATCCGCCCCACGCCGCGCTGGCCACCGCCAGACGCGCCAACCAGGAAGCTGGTCTGGCGCCCGTGCCCTCGAACCCACGCCGCCGCGGCCTTCTCAGCCCGGCGGCTTTTTCGTTTTCGACAACCGCCGCTGCCCGCCCACGCTGCGGTCCATGGCTTTGACATCCACCCGGGTAATTGTGATCGGCGGCGGCGCCGCAGGCTTTTTCGCGGCGATTGCCTGCGCCGAGGCCAACCCGACGGTGCGCGTCGTCCTTTACGAGGCGACCGCCCACCCGCTGGCCAAAGTGCGCATCTCCGGGGGCGGCCGCTGCAATGTCACCCACGCCTGCCCCCAGCCGCGCGAGTTGGTGAAGCGTTATCCCCGTGGTGGGCGCGAACTGCTCGGGCCGTTCAACCGCTTTGGGCCGCGCGAAACCATCGCCTGGTTTGCCCAACGCGGCGTCGAACTCAAAACCGAAGCCGACGGCCGCATGTTTCCGGTGAGCGACGACTCCGGCACCATCGTGGATTGCCTGCGCCGCACCGCCGATCAGGCCGGGGTGAAGGTTTTCACCGCCATGGGGGTGCGCCGGATCGCGCGCGTGGATCCCGCCGAGGGCACGGCGGCGAACGCGTCAACGGGGAAGGTTTTTCGCGTCGAGTTTACCGACAATTCAGTGGGCGAGTTTGAGCGCGTGCTCATCGCCACCGGCGGGACCAAAGGCTCCGCCGGCCAGCTCATCGCCGCCGAGCTCGGTCACACCATCGAGACCCCGGTGCCGTCGCTGTTCACCTTTCATATCGATGATGCGCGTATCCGTGGTTTGGAGGGCCTGAGTGTGCCCGCCGCCGCTACGTCGGTGAGCGGCACCCGGCTCAAGGATTCCGGTGGTCTGCTCATCACCCACTGGGGTATGAGCGGGCCGGCCATCCTCAAACTCTCGGCCTGGGGCGCGCGGGAGTTGGCCGAGCGCGGGTACAAGTTTACGCTGGTGGTTTCCTGGGCCGAGGGGCGCACCGTACCTCAGACCCTGGAAACGCTGGTGGCCGCCCGGCTGGCCAACCTCAAAAAGCAGATCGCCACCTGGAATCCCTTCGCGCTGCCCGCCCGCCTCTGGGAGCGGCTGATCATCGCCGCCGGGCTCAAGCCCGAGACGGTCTGGACCTCGGTGTCCAATGCCGCCCTGTTGACGCTGGCCGGGCAGGTGGCCGCCGCCGAATTCACCGTCGAGGGCAAAAGCCTCAACAAGGACGAGTTCGTGACCTGCGGCGGCGTGCGTTTGCGAGAAATCGATTTCAAGACGATGGAAAGTCGCGAGTGCCCGGGGCTCCATTTTGCCGGCGAGGTGCTCGATATCGACGGGGTCACCGGCGGGTTCAACTTCCAGGCCGCGTGGACGACTGGCTGGCTGGCGGGTCAGGCGATGGCGGCCGGCGCGGTCAACTGAGGACTGGCGATGCCCACCTATTGGCAACTGCTGCAGCTGATCATGCCGGTGTTCGCGCTGATCGCGATCGGGGCGGTGATGCGGCGGCTGCGCTGGTTGGTCCCCGAGGCGGATGCCAGCCTGCTCAAGCTGGTGATGGGTTTTCTCTACCCCTGCCTCATTTTTGAGAACGTCTTGGGCAACGCTGCCCTGCGCCAGCCGGGCAACCTGCTGTTCGCCCCGTTGGTCGGCTTTGGCACGATCACGGTCGGCATTTACCTCGCCTACTACGTGGGCAAAGCCCTCGGGCTGACGGTGTGCGAAGGCCTGCGCACCTTCGCTTTTTCCACCGGGATTTATAATTACGGCTATGTGGCGATTCCGCTGATGGCGGCGCTGTTCAAGCAGGACAGCAGTGTGGGCGTGTTGCTGGTGCATAACGTCGGCTGTGAGGCCGCGATTTGGACGTTGGGGATCCTGATGCTTTCGGGGCTGTCGTTGCGCGAAGGCTGGCGCAAGCTGATCAACGGGCCGGTGCTGGCTTTGGCGGCGGCGGTCCTGGCCAACACTCTCGACCTCGGCCGGCTGTTGCCGCCGGTGGTCACGCAGGTGATTCACCTGAGCGCGGCCTGCTCGGTGCCGATCGGGCTGCTGTTGATTGGGGCTGCGCTGATGGCCTACCTGAGCCGGCCGAGCGAACTGTTCGACCTGCGTGTGACGTTGGCGTCGAGCCTGCTCCGGCTCGGGGTGCTGCCCGTGGTGTTTCTAGTGATGGCCAAATTCCTCCCCCTGCCGGATGATTTAAAGCGGGTCATGATCGTCCAGGCGGCCATGCCGGCGGGCGTGATGCCGCTGATTATCTCCCAGCATTACGGCGGCCGCCCGCTCACTGCGGCGCAAATCGTGATCGGCACGACCGTGCTCGGGGTGTTTCTGATTCCGCTCTGGCTGCGGCTTGGACTGGTCTGGATCGGGGTGTAGTCGGGCGCGGCGGGATGGGGGGCTTGGACCGCAGCGCGGGGGGAAATTAACCGCAGGGTTTATCCCTGCCGCCCTCTTGACGACTTCGAGCGGTGCCGACTTGCTCGACGGCACTATGGAATGGCTACTTGATCCGCAAATCTGGGTTTCCCTGCTCACGCTCACCGCGCTCGAAATCGTGCTGGGTATCGACAACGTGATTTTCATCTCGATTCTGGCCGGCAAATTACCGGCCCACCAGCAGGAGCGGGCCCGTAAGCTCGGTCTGGCGCTGGCGCTGGTCACCCGCATCCTGTTGCTGTGCAGTATCACCTGGTTGATGAAACTCACCACGGACCTGTTTACCCTGCCGCTTTTGAACGAGGGCATTTCGGGCAAGGATTTGATTCTGCTCGTCGGCGGTCTGTTCCTGATCGGCAAGAGCGTGGTTGAGGTGCACGAGAAGCTGGAGGGGGCCGAGGGGCATGCCAACCCGGTTGGCCGGGGCGCCCAATTTGCCCGCGTGATCGTGCAGATCCTCCTGCTCGACATCGTGTTCTCCCTCGACTCCGTCATCACCGCTGTCGGCATGGCGGATAATCTCGGGGTGATGATCACTGCGGTGATTATCGCCCTGGGGGTTATGCTGGCCTTTGCCGGCGCGATCAGTGAGTTCGTCAACCGCCACCCGACGGTGAAGATGCTGGCGTTGTCCTTCCTGATTTTGATTGGCGTGACCCTCGTGGGTGAAGCCCTCGGCCAGCACATCCCCAAGGGCTACATTTATTTCTCCATGGCCTTCGCCTTCGGGGTGGAAATGTTGAACCTCCGGTTGGCCAAGAAGGCCGCGCCAGTCCACCTGCACTCGCCGATCAAATAAGCGAAGCTTGCGGACGGCCCGGGACGGGGAGGGCGCCCGGGGCCAAGTTCTCGGCGGGGCGCTTCCAGCAGCCGCCCCGGCGGCGAGCTTGAGCTCCCGGGCTTCGGTTGCTTAGGCCATCGCCACGCTGATGGTCCGATCGGGCAGTTTGATGGTGAGCACGCCCGAGCCCATGTCCAGGTGGAGGGTGCGGTTAAGGGTCCCGCCGACCTCTCCGCCCACCAGGCGGCAGCCATAGACGGCGATCATTTTGCGGACGGCTGCGACGTTGCGCTCGCCGATTTTGAAGTTGTCCGGCCCGGACAGCACCGAGGCCCCGCCGGCCATAAACAGGTTGATGCGGCTGCGTTGGGCCCGCACCCCGTTGAGCGCGTTAAACAGGGCGGGGATACCGGTGTCGGCAAACATGGCGGGTTTCTCGACCGCTTTGCCCGGAGCCAGCATGGATTCGGGTAACATCAGGTGGAGCAGGCCGCCGGCTTTCGCCACCGAATCGTACGCCACCAACCCGACGCACGAACCCAGCGCGTAGGTGCTCAGCGTGGCCTGGATCTGGCTGGCGACGGCCAGTTCGGCGACCCCGACGACGATGCGTTGGGCAAAGATGCTCGCAATGGTAGGTGAGCCAGCCATGGGCGAGATCAGGAATAAACCAACAGGCGTTGACTGATCGGGGCCATCAGGTTGTGGCTGCGAATTTTGGCAATCATGCCGACGTTGAGCGGCTGGCCCTCGCTGACCAGGAGCAGCCCGTGCGGGCTGTAAATGCCGCTGGCCAGCACCATGCCCGCCTTGAGGTCATCGAGCATGACCTCGCGCACGCTGCGCGGCAGGGGCTGCATGCGGGTGGTGGTGCGGAAGAGCCGGACGGCCTCCGGATCGAGCTGCTTGCCCGACTGGGCGGCAATCACCTCCAGCGCCTGCGCGGTTGGCAGGCTGGTCTCGACGAAGGCCACCGCCACCGCCAGGCAGCGCGCCGTCCACGGGATCGACTGGCCGGAGAGCCCGTCGGGAAAGCCACTGCCGTCAAAGTGTTCGTGGTGGGCGCGGACCGTCTCGCCCACCAGGGGGCGACCATCGATGTGGCCGGCGAGGGTTTGGCTGTAAACGGGGTGGTTATGGATGCCCGCCAGCTCGCGCTCACTGAGTTTGTCGGGCTCGCGGTGGAAGAGCCGGTAAACCTCACGCGAGACGCCGATCAAACCGAGGTCACAGAGCCAGGCACTGGTCTTGAGCACCTCCCGTTGCTCGGGCGTGAAGTGATCCGAGCAGGCCATTTGAGTGGCGATGGCGGCGACCGTCTGGGTTTGGCCGGCCAGCAGCGGGTCATAGGTGGCGAGGATGCGGCTGCACAGTTCCAGCGACAGGTCGTAGCGGCGGCCCAACTCCTGGTTGGCTTTGTCCAGGCAGCGGCGCTGCTCTTCGAGGGCGGTGACTTGGGTGGCAAGGGCGGCGTTGGCCTGGACGAGTTTGAGATTGAGCGAGGAGGATTCGGCCAGCAGGCGCTGGTTTTGCGTGAGCAGTTCGTAGCGGTTGGCCGCATTGCGCACCGTGACAATGAGCTCCTCGCGCAGCCACGGCTTGGCGAGGAAGCGGTAAATTTCGCCCCGGTTGATCGCCTCCACCAGGGTGGGCAGGGAAAGCACCGCGGTGATGAGAATCCGGGTGGCCTGGGGCTGGATCCGCTGGCATTCGACGAGGAAGTCCATGCCCGACATCGCCGGCATGAGGTGGTCGGAGATGATCACCCCGAAGGCGCGTTCTTGCAACAGGTCGATGGCCCGCCGCGGGTCGGTGGTGGTGACCACATGGAATTGTTGGCGTTCCAGTACCTCTTTAAGGCCGGCAAGGATGCGCGGTTCGTCATCGACGACGAGCAGGGTCTGGGCGGTGGTGGAATCGGGTTGATTCATTTGCTTAAAAGGGGGTGGCCGGCCAGGCGGGTGATGTGGGTGGCGATGTCTTCGAGCGGGAGTTGCGCGGCTGCGCCGCCTTGTTCCCAGGCCTCTTTGGGCATGCCGTAGACGACGCTGCTGGCCTCGTCTTGGGCGAAGGTGGTGGCGCCGGCCTTGCGCAGGCGCAACAGGCCCTCCGCTCCGTCCTTGCCCATGCCGGTGAGCACCCCGCCGATCACGTGGGGACAGTGCAACTCGGGCACGGATTTGAACAAAACATCGACCGCCGGACGTTGGTGCCAGACTTGGGGCCCGCTGTTGAGTTCGACCCGGTAGCCGGTGCCGGTCCAGCGCAGCAACAGGTGGAAGCCACCCGGGGCCACCAAGGCGATGCCCGGGGGCAGGGGTTCGCCATCGACGGCCTCGCGCACCGGGAAGGCGCACAGGGTGTTGAGGCGATCGGCGAACGCCTTGGAAAAGTGGGCGGGGATGTGCTGGACGATGGCGATGGGGGGGAGGCCGGCGGGCAGACTGACGAGCACCTCGCGCAAGGCCTCGGTGCCGCCGGTGGATGCGCCCAGCACGATGAGTTGGCGCGGGTCGCCGCGGAAGGCGGTGGGCAAGTGGGGGCGGGGCGGGGCCAGGGGCGTTTTGGTGCGGACCGGCGCGGCTGCCATGCTGGCGGCGACGCCCAGCTTGGGCGCGGCCGCGAGGGCGGTGGCGGGCGTCAGCGCGGGACGACGAATGCGGGCCCGCGCCGCCGCCTTGATTGCATGGATGAGTTGCGGGCCGAGCTCGCCGAAACTGAAGGCGCCGCCGGGCTTGGCCAACACGTCGACCGCACCCAGGCGCAGTGCCTCGATCGCCTGTTGGGAGCCCTGTTGGGTCAAGGAACTCATCATGACCACCGGCATGGGCCGTTCGCGCATGAGGATGCTTAGAAAGCTTAACCCGTCCATGCGGGGCATTTCCACGTCCAGGGTGAGCACGTCGGGATTGAGCTCCAGGATGCGGTCCTTGGCGATGAACGGATCGGAGGCCGTGCCGACCACGGTGATGCCGGGCTCGGCACTGAGGGCCTGGGTGACCAGGCGGCGAACGACTGCGGAGTCGTCCACCACCAAAACCTTGATGGGGCGGGGGGGTTCCATGCCGTAGCTCAAGCGAGCGGTTTCTGGTAGGTGGCCGCCCGAATCAACTTAAGGCCGTGATTGATGCCGGTGAGGCTTTCGGAATGGCCGACCAGCAGGTAGCCGCCCGGCACCAGCCGGGCCTTGAGCCGGTTAATCAACTCTTCCTGGGTGGCCCGGTCGAAGTAGATCATCACATTGCGGCAGAAAATGATTTGGAAGGGCTCGGTGAACGGCGGCTCGCCCTCGAGCAAGTTGAGTTGGCTGAAGCGCACGGTGTCGCGAATGGCCGCCTTGACCCGGTAGAGCCCGGCCTGTTCGGCGAAGCCGGTCTGGAAATAAGCTTTAGCGGTGGCGGCGGGCATCCGGGCCACGGTCTCGGCCGGGTAGATGCCGGCCTTGGCTTTGGCGAGGATCCGGGTGGAGATGTCGGTCGCCTCGAATTGGCGCGGCCAGGCCGGGGGGTGGGCGGCAAAATACTCGTCGAGGGCAATGGCGACCGAGTAGACCTCCTCGCCGCTGGAACTGGCTGCACTCCATACCCGCAGGGTGGACCAAGCTGCCTTCTGCCGCCGCCGCACCAACTCGGGCAGGATGATCTCTTTGAGCGCGGCAAAGTGGCCCTCTTCACGGAAAAAATAGGTGTGGTTGGTGGAGATGACGTCGATCAGGTTGCCCAATTCCTCTGCGCCGGCCGGGGTGCGCAACAGTTCGCAGTAGGCGCTGATGCTGTCCTTGCCGGTGGCGCGCAGCCGTTTGCCCAAACGCGCACTGACCAGCTCCTGTTTGTCATCACCGAGATTTATGCGGCTGTTTTTGTAAACAAGGTCGCGGATGAACTGATAATCTTTGGCCTGCATAGGGAATGCCTAAGTCTATCGGCGCTTCGCCCCAAAAATGAACCGGCGGCCGCCAAATCGTGGAATTTAATCGGACCCGGCGGCCGGCAGTTTTTGCCGGACCCCGCCCGGGTGGCGCTTGGGCGGCTCCTGGGGGGCGCCGGTTCCGGGCTTATTTGTTTTTCTAACGGTTGAAGCCGAGTTGGATACGGCGGTGGGTGGCTGGCTGGCACCGGCTTTGCTATTGAATCGCCGATGATCGAGCCCGTCGCCAACAACATCAATTACCAGCTTGCCCGAAAGCTGCTGGATGCCTCGGTGATGCGCCAAGAGGCCATCGCCAACAACATCGCCAACGTCGACACCCCCGGTTACCGCCGCCTCGATGTGGCCGCCGACTTCGGCCAGAAGCTCCGGGCCCAGTTTGCCCCCGGCGCCACCCGCCAGGCCGGGGCCATCGACTCGCTGCGACCCCGCTTGGAGGTCGATAACACCGTGCATTCCGTTCGCCCCGACGGTAACAGCGTCGAGCTCGAGTCCGAGTTGATGGCCATGGGCCGCAACCGCGTGGATCACGAATTCCTGACCGAACTGGTCAGCCGCAACATCAAGCAGCTGAAGATGGCCATCTCCGGCCACGCCGCTTAACCGCTTACCCGCCATGGATATTCTCTCCGGCATCGCCTCCACCGACAGCGCCCTGACCGCCCAACGCACCCGGCTTGACGTCATCGCGCAAAACATCGCCAACGCCCACACCACCCGCGGCCCCGACGGCCTGCCTTACCAGCGCCGGGTGGTCAGTTTCGCCAGCGAGATGCAGCGCGCCCAACAGTCGTTCGGCTCGAATGGCGCGGGATTGTCCACCGTGCGCGTCTCCGAGATCTCCAACGACACCACCCCCGGCCAGCGCATCAACGATCCGACCAGTCCCGATGCCGACAGCAGGGGCATGGTCACCCTGCCCAACGTTAACCTGGCCTTCGAAATGGTGGACCTGATTTCGGCTTCCCGCGCCTACGAGGCCAACCTGACGGTGGCGAAAAACTCCCGGCAGATGGCGCTCAAAACCTTGGAAATCGGCAAGTAAGTTAACCGCCCTCCCTTCCCCCCATGGCACTCATCGGCGCAGCTCTCCCCATTTCCGCACAAACCCTCCGGCCTCCGCTCGACCTGGCCCCGGCCCGGGAGAGTTTCGCGCCCAAGTCCACCGGCGGCAGCACGCCTGCGGGCGGCGCCTTTGGCGAGATTTTCAGCAAGTTGGTCACCGATGTGGAGCAGCGCCAAGCCAAGGCCAGTGAGGTCACCCGCTCGGTGCTGATGGGCGACAACCCCAATCTGCACCAAAGTGTGATCGCCATGCAGGAAGCCTCCGTCTCCTTCGGCCTGATGGTCGAGGTGCGCAACAAGGTGGTCGAGTCGTACCAAGAACTCATGCGCATGCCGGTTTAAGCCGCCGGTTTTTTCGCCCCGCCCCGCTTCTTAGACCCCTCCCCACCAGATGAACCCCTTCCTCCAGTCCATCGTCGCCCTCTGGGGCCAACTCGGCCTCAACCAGCGCGTCTCCCTGATCGTGGCCGCCGTGGCGGTGGCGGGCGTGGTCACGGGTTTGACGGTCTGGTCGCACCAGCCGGATTATCAACTGCTCTACGGTCGGCTGAAGGAGAAAGACGCGGCGGCCATCGTCACCACCTTGCAGACCCAGGGGATCAAGCACCGCGTCGGTCTGGGCGGGGGCAACATTTACGTGCCGGCCGATCAGGTCCACCGCTTGCGCATGGAGTTGGCCGCCAAGGGCCTGCCCGGTGGTGACGGGGTCGGTTACGAGATTTTCGACAAGGGCCAGTTCGGCCTGAGCGACTTCGTCCAACGCACCAATTACAACCGCGCGATCCAGGGCGAGCTGGCCCGCACCATCAGCCAGCTCGACGGCGTGGCCTCGGCCCGCGTCATGATCGTGCAACCGGAAAACCGCCTCCTGCTCACCGAGCAGGGCATCAAGCCGACCGCCTCGGTGTTCATTGAGGTCAATAGCCGGCTGGAGAGCGAGGCGGTCAACTCCATCCGCCACCTGGTGGCCAACGCCGTCCAGGGCCTGACTCCCGACGAGGTGGCGGTGGTGGACCAACGCGGCCGGGTGCTCTCCTCCGAGTTGAAGGAAGACCCGCTGCTCGGCAGCGCCTCCAGCCTGATCCGCTACCGCCAGCAGGTGGAGGATTACTTTGCCAAAAAGATCGAGGGTATGCTCACCCCGGTGCTGGGGGTCGGCCAGGCCATCGTCCGGGTCTCGGCCGATATCGACAACGAGTCGGCCACCCTGACCGAGGACAAATTTGACCCGGAAGGGGCGGTCATCCGCTCGCAGTCCAACACCGAGGACAGCAACAGCTCGCAGGAGGCGCGCAAAACCGGCACCACCGGGGTAAGCGCCAACACCCCCGGGACGCCCGGGGCCCCCGCCTCCGCCCCCGAGCCGGCCACTGTGACCAACGCTCAGAATCGCAAAAACCAGTCGATCAGTTACGAGATTAACCGAAAGACCACCAGCGTGAAGCGTAACCCCGGGGCGATCAAATCGCTGAGCGCGTCGGTGTTTGTCGCCGCCCGCCCCCCGGTGCCCGCTGCGGTGGTCGCCGGCCAGCCGCCCGCCCCGGCCACCCCGGCCCCGGCCCGCACCCCGGCCGAGCTCGACGGCCTGCGCCGCATCGTCATCAACGCCCTCGGGCTCAAGCCGGCCCCCGGCCAAAACCTCGAGGAGTTGGTCAGCTTGCAGGAGACCGCCTTCCAGCCGGTGGTGGTCGACGAGCAGATCAAGTCGATGGCCACGGAGGGCCGGGTGCAGAACTGGGTCGAAACCGCCTCGCGTTACCTCGCCGTGGTCATCGCCCTGGGCGCGTTCTTTATCTTCTTCCGCATGCTCCGCAGCCAACGGCCCGAGCCCGTGCCGGTGGAGTTACTCAGCCTCAACGGCAGCTCCGCCGGGTCGCGCACCGCCTCCAACAAACCCGTCAGCTTGACCCCGGAGATACTCAACGAGCTCATTCGGCAAAAACCCGCCAACGTCGGAACTGCCCTGCGCGATTGGGTGGCCGCCAGCAAACGCAACTAAGCCCTTTTCCCCGCCATGGCCGACGTCGACTACACCAAGCTTAACCGCACGCAAAAACTCGCGGTCTTCCTGATCATCGTCGGGCCGGATATGGCAGCGGAAATCTTCAAGCACTTCGACGATGATCAGATCGAGTCGATCTGCCGCGAGATGGGCCAACTGACGGTGGTGCCGGACGCGGCCCGCACCGCCGCCTTGGAGGAGTTTGCCCCCTTGGTGGGCGACAGTTTGGGCTGCACCCTGGGCGGCATGGACTATGCCCGGCGCACGCTGGAGTTGTCCAAGGGCGAATATAAGGCCGGTTTGCTACTCTCCCGGGTAGGCGCCGCCCCCATGCCCGGCGATAACAACGGGATCATGGACGAAATCAGTGCGATGGAAGGCCGGCAGATCTTTAATCTCCTGCGCGACGAGCAGCCCCAGACCGTGGCCTACCTGCTCTCCCACCTCTCCCCGGCCAAGTCCGCCGAGGTGTTTATGCTTTTGCCGGTGGATCAGCGCGAAGAGGTCGTCGAGCGGCTCGGCACCATTGAAAGCACCCCGACCGACCTGGCAGGCAAGATCGTGCGCAGCCTCACCAAGCACGTCTCCTCCAAATCGGCCGTGCCCTACCATTCCAGCGGCGGGGTGCGCGCCGTGGCCGATCTGCTCAACTTGCTCGACAAGGAAAACTCCAAAGTCCTGCTGTCGCGCATCGAAGAGCGCAATCAGACCCTCGGCGCCTCCGTGCGTCGCAAGATGTTCAGCTTCGACGATATCCGCCGCCTCTCCCCGGCCGATCTGCAGCGGGTGTTGCGCGAAGTCGATTCGTCGCACCTGGCGACGGCGATGAAGTCCGCCACCGAGGCGTTGCGGGAAAACATTTACGGAGCCATTTCCAAGCGTGCCGCCGAGGCCCTGCGCGACGAAATTTCCATGCTCGGGCCGATCCGCCTCAAGGACGTCGAGGTGGCCCAGGACGCCATCATCCAGGTGGTCCGCCGCCTGGAGGAAGAAGGCGCCATCAGCCTGGGCGACGGCGACGGCGCCATGGTGAACTAACCGTAACGCCTGCCCTCATGGCCACCCATTCCCACGTCATCGCTTTCGACCGGCCCCTGGTCGCCGCCCAACTCACGTTTGGGGCGGTGCGCGAACACACCGCGGGCGAACTCCTGGCCGCACGCGTGGCCGGCTACCAGGCCGGGCAGGATATCGCCCACGACTTTTCCAACCAGCAGATTGTCGAACTGCGCTCGGAAATGCAGGTGCTGCAGTCGGGGGTTTTGACCCGGCTCAGCGAGGCGCAGGCGGAACTCACCGCCCAGGTCCGCCGGGCCTTGCCGCAGTTGGCGGTGGAGATCGGCCAGCGCCTGCTGGCCGGGTTCGTGCCCCCGCCCGAGCTGGTCGACAAACTGTGCCGCGAGGCCCTCGACCAACTTTACCCGGAGCGCGACGGGCTGGAGCTGGTGGTGGGCCCGCGCGATGCCGCCGCCCTCGAGCGCCTGGTGCCCTCCTGGCGGGCGCACTTCACCAACCTGCGCATCACCATCGACGACACCCTCAACCCCGGCGACTGCCTGGTGCGCAGCCGCTTCGGAGTCACTGACGCCCGCGGCCAATCCAAACTCGACAGCCTCAAACAGGAGCTCCTCGGCGCATGAGCAACAACGACGTCACCGACTTCGTCCAACAGCTGCGCACCCAGGTGCGTCACGCCCCGGCTCTGCGCCGCATGGGCCGGGTGGTGGCGGTGACCGGCTTGATCATCGAGTCGGAAGGTCCCAATGTGGGCCTGGGCGATCTCTGTTTGCTCAAGTCCGAGCGCGACGAATTTGAGGTGCTGGCCGAGGTGGTCGGGTTCCGGGCCGAGAAGGTGCTGCTCATGCCTTTGGGCGATACCTCCGGTTTGCACGCCGGCTGCTCGGTCACGGCGTGTGATCGCCCGCCCCTGCCGGTGGCCGGTCCGGCGCTGCTGGGCCGGGTGCTGGATGCGCTGGGCCGGCCGTTTGATTCACTTGGGCCGGTGCCGCTGCATCGCAACACCGTTTCCGGCAAGCCGCCGCACCCGCTGCGCCGGCAGCGCATTCACGACACCTTCCCCACCGGGGTGCGGGCGCTGGATGTGTTCACCCCGTTTGGCCGCGGTCAACGTCTCGGCCTGTTCGCCGGCTCCGGTGTGGGTAAATCGACCCTCCTGGGCATGATCGCCCGTTCGGCCCATGCCGACGTGGTCGTGATTGGGCTGGTCGGTGAGCGCGGCCGCGAGGTGCGCGAATTTTTGGAAAAGGATTTGGGACCGGCCGGCCTGGCCCGCTCGGTGGTGGTGGTGGCCACCTCCGATTCTCCCGCCCCCCTGCGCCTGCGTGCCGCCATCACCGCCACCGCCATCGCCGAGGGTTTCCGCGATGCCGGCAAAAATGTCCTCCTGCTGATGGACTCGGTGACCCGGTTTGCCATGGCCCAGCGCGAAATCGGCCTGGCCATCGGCGAGCCGCCCGCCACCCGCGGTTACACCCCCTCGGTGTTCGCGATGCTGCCGCGCCTGCTGGAGCGCGCCGGTGCCGGCGAGAGCGGGGCGATCACCGCTCTTTATACCGTGCTGGTCGAGGGTGACGACATGAACGAGCCGGTCGCCGACACGGTGCGCGGCATCTTGGACGGTCACTTGGTGCTTTCCCGCGCCCTGGCCCACGCCAACCATTACCCCGCCATCGATGTGCTCGAAAGCGTCAGCCGTCTGACCCGCGACATTTGCCAACCCGCCGAGGTTGAACTGGCCGCCCGCGCCCGCGAGCACCTCGCGCTTTATAAACGCAACGAAGACCTCATCACGGTGGGCGCCTACCAAAAGGGCTCCAGCGCCGCGCTCGACCGGGCGGTCGCGCTCCACGACGGCCTCAAGGCCTTCCTGCGCCAAACGGTCGACGAGGTCACCCCCCGCGCCAACGCCTACACTCGGCTGGCGCAACTCCTCGGCCCCGCATGAAACGGTTTCGCTTCCGCCTCGAATCGGTCCGGTCTCTGCGCGAAGTCGCCGAGCGCAAGGCGCGCGAGGGCTTCGGCCAAGCCCAACAACAGGTGATGCTCGGCGAGCAGGCGGTGCAGGCGGCCGAGCTGCGCCGCAACGACTTGACCAGCGCGCTCAACGGCGCGCGGGCCGGCAGTTTTCGCCCCAGTGAACAGGTGGCCGGCATGGCCGCCCTCGTACAGGCCGGGCGCGAGGTGGCCGAGGCCCAGCGCCGGCTCGGCGAGCTCGAGGTGGCCCGCGACCGCGCCCGTGAGGGCTGGTTGGCCGCCCGCCGCGCCCTCCAAGTGATGCAAAAACTCGAGGAGCGCGCCCGGCTCGCCCACCGCGACGCCAACGACAAGGCCGAGCAAACCCTGCTCGATGAAATCGCCTCAATGACCCTCGCCCGCCTCGGGCCCCTCGCATGAAAGCGCTCCCTCCCCCTGTTGTTATCTTGCTTCCGGTTCTGCTCTCCGTCGTGCCCATGATGATGATGCTCTCCTCCGCCACCTCCGCGTTGGTCGGTAACATCTCCGTGCAAAAGGCCGCCGAGGTTGAAGCCAAGCGCCCCCCCAAACCCTGGGATTTCTGGACGCCCGAGGTGGAAAATCTAGCCCGCGAGCTGACCGATCAAAAGGCCACCTTTGCCGGCCGGGAAGCCGAGCTGGCCACCCGTGAAAAACGCCTGGCGGCCGAGGCCAAGGAGCTCGAGCAGATCCGCCTGCAAATCGAGGCGCTCCGCGGCGAAATCGCCGCCCGCATCACCGAGGTGCAGGCCCAGGAGCTGAAAAACGTTAAAACCCTCGCCACCACCTACAGTAAAGTGAGCCCGTCCGCGGCGGTGTCGATTTTCAACCAAATGGACATCGCCTCGGTGACCAAGATTCTCTCGTTGATGAAGGTGGATTTGGCCTCGGCCATTTTGCAGGAAATGGGCCGCAGCGGCGGGCCGGACAGCGCGGGCGCCAAACGTGCCGCGCAAATCACCGAGCGCCTGCGCATGCTCCAGCCGGCCAAGCAGCCGGCCAGTTGATCGCCCCTTTTGTTCGCAACCTCCCCCCTTCGTGCCAAGGACGGCGCGAGTGAATCTGCCATGAAGGCCCACCCTCCCCATGGTTTCTTCTCTCCCTCCGGTCCCGTCCGCCACCCCGGCCAAGTCCACCGATCCTCTTGCTGGCCACAAAGGGGAGGGCTCCGCACCCGCCGCCGGCGCCACCTTTGAGGCCCTGCTCGCCCGGAAAACGACCCACCCGGCGGCCCAAACGGGCGCGCCCGCCTCGGCCCGTGCGCCCGCGCACCCACACCGGCCCACCCAAGCGGCCCCTGCGGAACCCGCGCCGGGCGCCGCCGGCGCACCCTCCGCCCCTGAAGCGGCCGAGACGCCCGCCCCGGCCGTGGCCCATGATGACGCTGAAACCCCAGTCGGGCCCAAGGGCAATCGTCCGTTGGCCAACCCCGGCGGCGGCAAAGCGGCCCCGATGTGCCTCGGGCCGACCGGCAGCCCCGAGGTCGAGGCGAATGCGTGTCTAGTCGTGGATGAAAACCCTGACGTGGCGGCCACTACCGCGTCCCCCGGACCGGCCGGCGACGAGGAACCCCCGGCCGAAGAACCGCAGGGCGAGACTCCGGCCCGGCCGATGACGGCGGAACTGCCTCCGGCGGTCGGGTTGCCCACGCCGCCACCCGTCCCGCTGGCGTTTGGCCTGCCCACCGCGCTTGTTCCCGCCACGCCGCAAGCGGCGGAGCCGACCGAAGTGCCCGAGGCGACCGAGGCGGTGGCGGCCCTCGGGATGAGCCAAGGAAATCTGCCGGCGGCGACGCGACCGGCCCGCTTCGCGGCCGCTACCGCGACTCCGGCGCCCCAGGCCTTAACCGCAGCCCCTGCGGCCCCGGC
Source organism: Rariglobus sp. (assembly GCA_044353465.1). GTDB lineage: Bacteria > Verrucomicrobiota > Verrucomicrobiia > Opitutales > Opitutaceae > Rariglobus. The sequence continues at coordinate 33,198 of JBILBW010000001.1, forward strand.
GCCGACGGCTGCGTTCAAAACCCCTGCTGCCGGGACGTTCGGCCGGGCCACCGGAGTCACCCCCGCGACTCCGTCCCCGAAGACGGGCTTCGAGGCCCCGGCCACTCCCGCTTTACCTGCTCAGCACGCGCCCGCTGTACCTGCGCCGCACGCGGGCGTTCCGCTCCCGGCTGCGGGGCTTTCGGAGGCGGACGGGGCGCAGGCGACGGCCACCCCCCTGGAGACGACTACCTCACTGGCGACGGCCACGGCCCGCGAGGGCGTCCCCGGCCTGGCTTCCACCGACGCCCGCCAAGGGGCCAGCGCCTATGGGGTGGCGGCACAAATTGCCGCCGGCGCCAACCGGACCACCCTCGCCGGCTCCGATTTGGGTGATTTTAAAATTAAAAATATAAAACAAGCTGGTAATAGTGAAGGTATTAAAAACCTAGAGGGTGGCGATGGCATACGGCTAGCTTATGACTTGCCCAGTATGCCGACTCCCGCTCCTGTTTTCCAACCCCCGACAGCCTCCGTGCAGGTCTTGGGTCCGGTTGATGCCAGCTCCCCGGTTGCCCCTTCGGTGGCCTCCACGGCGGTGCGGATGGTGGAGAAGGTCAGCGAGGTTGCCGACCACCTTGCCGCGCACCCGGCCGATCAGGTCACTGTGCGCATCGATTTGGATGCGGTTCACCGGGTCGATGTGCATGTGTCGATGCGCGGCGGTCAGGTGCATGCTGATTTCCGCAGCGACTCCCCCGGGATGCGCGAGGCGTTGGCCACTGCCTGGAATGACTTTGCCCAAAAGCGCGACGGTACCGACCAGTCGTGGGCCGCCCCGGTGTTTGCGCCGCTGGTTGCCCCGGTCGCCGCGCCCAGTTTCTCCGCCAATCAACAATCGTCCGAAGGCTCCACTTCGTTTGGGCCCGGCCAAGATTCGGGTAATCGCCAGTCCGCCGAGCGGGCCGCCCAGGACCAACCTTCGGGCAACCCGACCCGAGGCGCCGCCCGCCCGACCGCCTCCGCCACCGCGGAAGCCAAAACCCCACCGGTTCGTTTCGAAAACTCCCAGCACCTCAGCGTGCTGGCTTAACCCCGCTACCTTTATGAGCACCTCCGCCCTCTCCGCCACCGGCTACAATCCGGCCACGGCTAACACCCCGCCCGGCTCCAGCCGGATCCCGCAAAAAGCCCTTGGCCAGGCGGACTTTCTGAAATTGCTCACCGTCCAGCTCAAGTCCCAGGACCCGATGAAGCCGATGGAGGACACCTCCTTCATGGCACAGATGGCCCAGTTCTCCGCCCTGCAGCAGTCCTCGCAGATGGCCACGGACATTTCCAATTTGCACTCGGATTTCGCCCTGCAATCGGCCTCCGGCATGATCGGCCGCCAGGTGACCCTCAACACCAAAAATGGCCTGGTCACCGGCTTGGTTCAGTCGGTCGATGCGACCACGGGCACCGTCAACGTCAACGTCGACGGGACCGCTTATCCTTTATCCAAAGTGGTGGGGGTCGCCCCCGCCCCCGCCCCCGTGGCGTTGTAATCCTAAACCCCAATCCCTCCTCTCCCCATGTCACTCATCGGCACCCTTACTTCCGGCGTCAGCGCGCTCAAAAGTTTTACCAAAGGCCTCGAAGTCATTGGCAACAACATCGCCAACGTCAACACCGTGGCCTTCAAGGGCTCCTCGGCCAACTACCAGGACAGTTTCAGTAACACCCTGCGCGCCTCCGCAGCCTCGACCGCCACCAGCCCCAACCAATCGGCCATCCAGGTGGGCACCGGGGTGAAAATCTCCTCGATCAACGCCAACATGAACCAGGGCGCCCTGAGCACCACCGGGCTGAGCACCGATCTGGGCATTTCCGGCAACGGCTTCTTTGTGGTCAAAAACACGGTGGACAACAGTGAATACGCCACCCGGGCCGGCGATTTCCGCATCGACGACCAAGGCTTTTTGGTGACCAGCAAGGGGTTCCGCGTTCAGGGCTTGACCGGCGGGGTGTCCGGGACGCCGCCGGCGGCCCTCGGCGACATCGTTCTCGGTACTCCGCCGATCGGCACCCAGTTAAAATCCAGTTCGATCGATAGTACCGGTAACTTTGTCGAGTTTTACTCCGACGGTACTTCCGCCGTCACCAACAAGATTCTCCTGCAAAACTTCATAGACCCCACGGCGTTGCAACGCACCGGGGACAACCTGTTCACCAACTTTCTCGCTGCCGGTCCGGTTTCCGGCAGCGCCACTCTGAGCACCGGCGGCGCCAACAACCCAGGCACCAACGGCTTGGGCAGTATTCAGGCCGGCGTTCTGGAGTTGTCCAACGTCGACCTGACCGAGCAGTTCGCCAACATGATTACCGTGCAGCGTAGTTTCCAGGCCAACTCGCGCATTGTGACCGTCTCGGACTCGATCCTCGAGGAAGTCGTTAACCTGAAGCGCTAAGTTTTACCGATTATGTCCGACAAAAAACCAGAGGCCGCCCCGGCGGCCGACAAAGGCGATGCCCACGGGGCGGCGGCTGCGGCCGGGGGCGGTGGTGGGGGCGGCATGAAGGCGATGATGCCGGCGATCATCGCCATTGTGATGGCGCCCGCCGCCACCTGGGCGGTGGCGAACTTTGTGCTGCTGCCCAAGTTCAAGGAAAGCGTCGCCGTGGCGGTCGCCGCCAGCGACTCCGCGGGGGGCGACGGGCACGGTGAGAAAAAGGCGAAGCCCGAGGCCCATGGCGAGAAGAAGCCCGATGCTCACGGCGCGAAAAAGCCCGATGCCCACGGCGCGAAGAAAGCCGATGCCCACGGCGGCAAAAAGGGCGACGCCGGTGCGGGCGAGGGCTACAAATTTGAAAACGTGGTGGTGAACCTCTCCGGCACCATGGGCACGCGTTACCTCAAAGCCTCTTTTTTGATCACCGGGGACAAACCCGACCTGGCCGAGCGTTTCGCCGAGTCCAAGCCGCAGTTAACCGACGTCACCCTGGCGGTTTTGTCTTCTCTGACCCTCGCTGACCTCGAGGAGGCGGGCTCCAAGAACATCATTCGCGAGCGCCTGCTGGCCTCCTACAACCAGGCGCTGGGGGCGAAGGTCGCCGAAAACCTCTACTTCTCCGAGTTCGTGGTGCAGTAAACATGGGCGTTTCCAACAACAGTCCCGATGATTCCATTCTCGACCAGAGCGAGATCGACCAACTGTTGTCGTCCTCGGCGGTCGAGTCGCGTCCGCCGCTGCTTCGCGCCGATGGGACGCGCGTCGGTGAGTCCGAGGCGGTCCGGGTGGAACCCTACGACTTCCGCAACCCGACCTTCCTGACCGAGGTCGAGTTGCGCCGGCTGCGCCTGCTGCACGAGGACTTTATCCGCTACCTGGCGGCGCGCCTGGCGATGTTCCTCCGGATGGAATGCAATTTGAAAATGGCCCGGCTGAACACCCAGTCGTACGGCAAATTCACCGAGGGGTTGTCCTCCCCGTCGCACATTTGTTTGTTCAAAATGGACCCGTTGGTCGGGGTCGGCTTGTTGGACATCAACCCGCGTCTGGCGCTCACCTTTGTGGATCGACTGCTCGGAGGCCGCGGCCATTCGGTCAAGGCCGAGCGTTTCCTTACCGAGATTGAGGTGGCCCTGCTCGATGACGTCTTGCGCATCATCCTGGAGGAATGGTGCACCCAGTGGCGCGATGATCATGAAATCCACCACGTGATCATTGGCCATGAAAGTAACGGCCGGTTCCTGCAGACCTCCCCGCGCGACTCCATCGTGCTGGCTCTCGCCATTGAGGTGAGTTTTGGCGACTGCTCTGAGCAGATTCAGATCGGCATTCCCTACTACACCATCGAGCCGCTGGTGAAGGCGCTGCAGCAGCGCCGCCAAAAGGATACCGCCCCGGCCGCAGCCCCGGCCAAGGCCGTGTGGCAGGATGTTTATGAACACGTGCAAATGCCCCTGCGCTCCGAATGGAATCTGCCGGACATGTCGTTGCGTGAAATCTCCAGTATGCGGGTCGGCGATCTCTTAGAAATCCCCCTGGGCATACTCGATCACACCCAAGTGCTCCTCAACGGCATCCCTAAATTTGTCGGCACCATTGGCCTCGAGGGTCAGCAGGTGGCCGTGAAACTGAATCGGAAACTGACCCAAGCCGACTTTACGAAGTCTTAAAATCCCATGGAAAACGCCACGATTGATCTTGTGATGGATGTGAAGGTGAAGGTGACCGTGCAACTCGGTTCCTGCCTGCTTTCGATGCGTGAGGTGCTGGCCCTGACTTCCGGCTCGGTCATCCAGCTCCAGCATAAGGCCAGCGAACCGGTCGGTCTCTACGTCAACGACAAGCTCGTCGCCTTCGGCGAGGTCGTAGTCGTCGAGGAAAACTTCGGCATCAAGATCATCGAACTGGTCGGCCCCTCCAACTCGTGAAATCCCCCCTCGTAACGGTGTCCGGTTGGTTCCGTTGGCTGACTGGGGTGGCGGGCTGCGCCCTGGTGGCGACCGCCCAGCGGCTGCACGCGGCGGACCCCGTGGGCGCTACCCGTTTAGGCGACACGGTGCTCTATCCCGCGGGCGGTGCGACCGCCCAAGGGCTTGCCCCTCAGGCCGCCGCCGGCACCCCGGCGACTTGGGTGTTTGTGCTCCTGGTGGGCCTGGCCGCAGGGGGGATGTGGCTCTGGCGCCGCCTCCGGCCGGGTCCGGTCGGGCGCCGGGGGACCATTCAAATCGAGGACACCCGCCCGTTGGGTAACCGTCAGTTTCTGGTGGTGGCCTCCTGCGATGGCCGCCGTTTCCTCCTGGGTGTCGCCGCTGGCGGTATCCAACTGCTTTCCCCGCTCGATTCCCACGATGATCTCGATGACGCCAACAAAGCTTAATGGAATCCCCGGCCTCACGCGGTGCCTGGGGCTCGCGCCCGGGGTGTTGAAAATCGCCGCCGGGTGCGCCCTTGGGCTGCTCCTCCTCATGCCGGCGGGGGTGTCCGCCCAGGAGGCGGCCGCGCCGGCGGCAGGCGCCGCCACGCCGTGGCGCTTGGCGGTGGACCTGGAGGGTGGGGCGGGCCAGGCCGGTTCGGCCAGTGTGGGCATGCAGATCGTGGTGGTGATGACCCTGTTGAGTGTCGCCCCCTCGCTCATCCTGTTGATGACCTCCTTTACCCGCATCGTGATCGTGCTCGGGTTTGTCCGCACCGCCATCGGCGTACCCAGCGCCCCGGCCAACCAAATTATCACCGGCCTGGCCCTCTTTCTGACCCTGTTCATCATGGGGCCGGTGCTGGAAAAATCCTACACCAACGGCGTGAAACCCTACATGGAGGGCAAGCGCGGCACGGCCGAGGCGCTCGAGGCCGCCTCCCAGCCCTTGCGGGAGTTTATGCTCAAGCAGACCCGTACCCGGGACCTGGAGTTTTTCCTCCAGCTGGGGCGCTTCCCGGCCACCAAGGTCGATGACCTGCCGCTGCGCGTGGTGGTGCCCGCCTATGTGATCAGCGAACTGCAAACCGCCTTTCAGATGGGCTTTCTGATCTTCCTTCCCTTCCTGGTCATCGACCTGCTGGTTTCCGCCGTGCTGATGGCGCTGGGTATGATGATGATGCCGCCAGCGACCATCGCGCTGCCGTTCAAGCTCCTGCTCTTTGTCCTCGTCGATGGCTGGCACCTCGTGGTGCAAAGCCTGGTGAACAGCTTCCGCCTATGAACGCCGAGGCCGCCATCGATATCTTCAAGACCGTGGTGATGTTCGCGCTTTACCTGATGGCACCCTTTGTCGGGGTGATTCTGATCGTGGGTTTGATTACGAGCCTGGTGCAGTCGGTCACCAGTATCCAAGAGGCGACCCTGACCTTTGTGCCCAAACTGCTGGCCCTGGCCGCCGTGATGATGTTGCTGGCGCCTTGGGTGCTGCGGTTGCTCTCCGAGTTTGCGGTGCAGAACCTGACCCGCGTGGCCAGCATGGGCCCTTAAGCCCCGCCGCTCATGCCCTGGGCACCGATTTTAGTCATCATGATGGGCTCGCTGCGGGCCATCGGGGTGGTGCTGGCCCTGCCGACGGTCGGGGGCCACCCGCTGCCGCCGATGTTGCGGGCGGCGCTGGCCTTTATGCTGGGCGGCCTGCTGGCCTCGGTCACTCCCAACGCGGCGGTTCCCCCCACCGAGGCGCTGGTCGGTCTGGCGGGGGCGGCGATGCACGAAGTGCTGCTCGGACTGGCCATGGGGTTGACGATCCGCATGGTGCTGTCGGGGGCCGAGCTGGCCGGCCGGTTGATCTCGGGCGAGGTGGGCTTGATCGCCGCGCCCGGTTTTGATGTGCCGATCCCCGCGCAGGAACCCTTACCCTCCTTTATGGGCTTCTTTGCCGGGTTGATGTTTTTCGCCCTGCACGCCCACGAGCAGGTGCTGGCGGCCTTTGCCCGGAGCTTTGTGATCGCCCCCCCAGGTCTGGGCGGGCTGAACCCGCACGCCGCCGAGACCCTCATGGGCGGTTTGGCGGAGTTGATGGAGCTGGCCCTGAGGATGGCGGCGCCGTTCATCGCGCTCAATTTCGTGATCACCTTCGCCTTTGCCATTCTCGGCCGGGCGGTGCCCAAGATGAACGTGTTTATCCTCAGCGGTGCCTTGCGCACCTTGCTCGGCATGACGTTGCTGGCGGGCGCCGGGGCGTTGTTTACCCGCTACCTCTCCGGGGCGTTTGATCGCCTGCCTTGGGCCCTGTTGGAGCTGGTGGCCCACCGCTAGAAACCGCCCGCTATCCCAACTCGCGTGCGGGCACCGGTTAAAAATCCCCGGCCCCCGTTTTTTTCCTTCGGTGGTTACAGTTGCGGCGGAATGAACCGATTAGAAACACCAGCTCCCTTCGTCAGGCGACGCGGCCCGGTTCGCCTCGCGATCCGTTGATTTTAACTCAGTCACCTCCTCCCGAATTTTTTTATGGCCCTCAATGTGAACCACAAGGTCAGTTTCCTTACCTGCACTGCCGGCTTGATCATCACCGCTCTGGTGGCCGTGGTCTATGCCCAGTTCACGGTTTTGACCGCCACCCGGGAGCACCTGGCTACCACCAATCAGCAACTCCACAACCACCAGATGGCCGATATGATGCACGACGCCTTGCACGCCGACGTGCTTTCGGCCGTGGACGCGTCCCGCCGGCGCGATGAGGCGGGCCGCGACCAGGCGCTGCAGACGGTCAAAGAGCACATCGCGATCATGCGGGAGCATTTGGACAAAAACAGCGCGCTGCAAATGCCGCCGACCGTGGCCGCGGCCCAGGCCGAGGTGGCCGCCCCGCTGGAGACTTATCTAAAGGAGGCGGAGGTCCTGGTCGGCCGAGCTTGGACGGATTTGGCCGCGGTCGAAACGGCCCAGCCCCACTTTTTGCACACCTTTGAGCAGCTGGAGGATTCCCTGGGGGCGGTGGGCGATTTGTATGAGGCGGAGGGGGTGCGTTCTAACGCGGAATCGGCCGCCTCGTCGCAGCGCTTTCTCTACCTGCTGGGGATTGCCAGCCTAGGTGCGTTGGTGGTGCTCGTCGGGGTGGCTTACTGGGTGGCCCGCAGCATCCCCCGGCCGTTTGCCGGGGTGATCAACGAACTCAGCGCTTTGGCCGATGCCAATATTGTTTCCGCCCGCGAGGTGAACACCGCCAGTCAGAGCCTGGCTGAGGGGGCGAGTCAGCAAGCGGCCTCGTTGGAGGAAGTCTCTTCCACCCTGGAGGAACTGCTCAGCATGACCAAGCGCAACGCCGACCATGCCCAAGGCGGCAAAACCTCTGCGGCCGCCGCCCGCGTCGCCGCCGAAACCGGCGCCCTGGAAATGGGGCGCATGCAGGCCGCCATGACCGCGATCAATCAGTCCTCCCTGGAAATCGCCAAAATCATCAAAACCATCGATGAGATCGCCTTTCAGACCAACATCCTCGCGCTGAACGCGGCGGTAGAAGCCGCCCGGGCCGGCGAGTTCGGGGCCGGTTTTGCGGTGGTGGCTGACGAAGTCCGGTCTCTGGCCCAGCGTTCGGCCGCCGCCGCCCGGGAAACGGCCGACAAGATCGCGCTGGCCGGTGAGCGGAGTGCCCAAGGGATGCAACTGTCGGGTCGGGTAGCGGCCGAGCTCAGCTCGATTGTCACCCAGATCCGCGAGGTGGACCGCGTGGTGGTGGAGGTGGCCACCGCCTCCCATGAGCAGAAGGTCGGCTTGGAGCAAATCTGCACCACGATCACCCACCTCGATCAGGCGACCCAAGCCAACGCGGCCACCGCCGAGGAGACCGCGACCGCTGCCAGCCTGCTCACCGAAAAATCCGCCGCTTTGCACTCCGCCAGTGCGCGTTTGGCCGCCTTGGTCGGCCGCTGAGGGGGGCGGCGCCCGGCGCGGTTTTTTAATAGGCCGCGGCCGACCAAGCCCCCACCGAGCGTGAAGTGAAAAACTACGACCTGGATAAGGACGGTAAACTCGACGAGGCCGAGACGGCCAAGATGTGCGCCGATCAAAAGGCCCACCGGGAAAAGAAGGCCGCCGAAAAGAAGGCCCTCGCCGAGACTCCGGCCAAGTCAGCGGGCTGAAAACGGTTTCTCCTGGCCCCGCCCCTGGGGCGGGGCCTTTTATTGGGGGCGCGGAGGAGGCTTGGCCGGCCCGGGGTGGCACAGGTGATGCGAAATCACGAAGTCAGGCGCGCCGCCTGCCCCTTTTCCAATTTGCCCGCGCGCCGGGCGTCCCGCCGCGTGGACCAGCCTTCATAGCGGCACAATTTGCCGGGGCTTTAACCCGGCTGGATTTTTTTTGTAAAAAACCCCGATGTAAAGATTTTTAAAATTATTAAACGCTGTTAGTTAGTGACTTATGGCTGTTAAGCGGGGCTTGGCAGCGGGCTTGCTATCCGAGTGGTCTGATTCAATGGCCGACGACGACAAAGACTCCAAGACCGAGGAAGCCTCGGGCAAGCGCCTGACGGAGGCGCATGACCAGGGGCAGTTCGCGCGTTCGGCGGAGTTGGGCGTGGTGTGTTCGCTGGCGGCGGCGTTTTTCGCGCTCAGTTTGGGGGCCACCAGTGGGGCGCGTGAGGTGGCCGAATACACCATCAGCGTGTTGTCCCACTTGAGCATCGACCAGTTGCAGCCCGGCCAGGTGCCCTTGCCGTTGGTGACGGCCGGCCGGGTGGTGGCCATCGTCCTGACCCCGATTCTCGTCGCCACGGTTGTGGCTTCGTTGCTCGCCGGTGGTTTGCAGAGCGGTTTCCAGCTCACCCCCGATGCGCTCGGGATCAAACTGGAAAAACTGAACCCGATTCCCGGCTTTCAGCGGCTGGTTTCCCAGCAGGTGTTGGTGCATGGGGTGGTTGATTTTGTGAAAATGGCGGCGATTGGAGGCTGTCTCTGGCTGGCGCTCAAGCAGTTGCTGGCCGACCCGCTCTTCACCACCCCGATGGAGGCGGCCTACCTCGGCCAGTTCTTGCTCGGCAGCATGCGTTCGCTGCTCTCCCGGCTGATGCTGGCCCTGGGCCTGATCGCCCTGATCAGCTACGCCTACGAGAAGTACAAAACCAGCAAGGACCTCATGATGACCAAGGAGGAGGTCAAGGAGGAGGCCAAGCAGGCTGAGGGTAACGCGTTGGTGAAGGGTGCGATCCGCCGGATGGCCCGCCGCCTCGCCCAGCGCCAGATGCTCGCCGCCGTGGCCACCGCCGATGTGGTGGTGACCAACCCGACCCACTACGCGGTGGCCCTTAAATACGAGCGCGGGATCGACGCCGCCCCGATGGTGCTGGCCAAGGGCGAGAACGCCCTGGCCCGGCGTATCAAGGCCCTGGCCGCCGAGCACGAGGTGCCGATGGTGGAAAACCGCCCGGTCGCCCGCATGCTCTACGCCACCGCCACCGTCGGTGAGGCCATCCCCTCCGACCTCTACCAAGCGGTCGCCGGCATCCTGGCCTTCGTTTACCGCACCCACCGCTACTACTTCTACCGTCTGCCCAGCCGGCGCGCCGCCGTCGCCCAAACGGGAGGTTCCGCCCTATGAGCGCCGCCCCCGCCACCGCTCTGGCTCCTGCCGCCCCGGCGCTCTCTTCGGTGTTCCAGAAGCGCGCCGATTTGGTGTTCACCGTCTCCCTGTTCTCGACGGTAATGCTGCTGATCATGCCGGTGCCAACCCTCGTGTTGGACCTGCTCTTGGCCATCAGCATCGGCTTCTCGCTGCTCATGATGATGATCGTCATCTACGTGCGCGAGCCCTCCGAGTTCTCCGGCTTTCCCACGATCCTGCTGGCCTTCACCCTGTTCCGGCTGGCCCTCAACATTTGTACCACCCGCCTCATTCTCACCAAGGGCGAGGCCGGCGGGGTGATCGAGTCGTTCGGCCACTTCGTTATTCAGGGTAACTATGTGGTCGGCTTCGTAGTCTTTATCATCCTGGTGTTGATCAACTTCGTGGTGATCACCAAGGGCGCAGGCCGTATCGCCGAGGTGAGCGCCCGGTTCACCCTCGATGCCTTGCCCGGTAAACAGATGGCCATCGACGCCGAGCTCAACGCCGGCGTGATCGACGAGGTTTCGGCCACCGCCCGCCGCCTCAAGGTGCAAAAAGAGGCCGACTTCTACGGTGCGATGGACGGTGCCTCCAAGTTCGTGCGCGGTGAGGCGGTCGCCGGCATCATGATCACGTTGGTCAACGTGTTGGGCGGTTTCGCCATCGGCGTGATGCAAATGGATATGACCATGGCCGAGGCGCTGCAGAAGTTCACCCTGCTGTCGATCGGTGATGGTCTGGTTTCGCAGATCCCCGCTCTGGTGGTGTCGGTGGCAGCCGGTTTGCTCGTCACCCGCGCCGCTGGTAACACCGGCATGGGTGTGCAAATCGGCGGCCAGTTAATCGCTTATCCCCGCGCCCTGCGCGTGGTCGGGGTGATGTTGGCAGGCTTCGGCCTAATGCCCGGCATGCCGATCCTGCCCTTCGCCCTGCTCGGCGGCATCGCCTACTATGTCGGCCACCAATGCGGCAAAGGTCGCCCCGACGAGTTCGCCGCCGCCCCCACGGCCGCGCTGCCCGCCGTCGCCGGCAAACCCGGCGACGCCGCCGCCAGCGGCGCCAAGTCGGGCGGCACCACCCCGGGCAACCCGAACATCCCCGAGGAGTTGCGCAAAGTGATCGACCAGGACGTGTTCGCCATCGAGGTCGGCTACGGGTTGTTGCCCCTGGCCGATGCCAATCGCGGCGGCGACCTGATCGCCCGCATCACCGGGGTGCGCAAGAGCCTGGCCCGGGAGCGCGGCGTGATCGTGCCGCCCATCTCGGTGCGCGATAACCTGGAGCTGGAATCCAACGACTACCGGTTCCTCCTGCGCGGCAAAGCGGTCGGCCGCGGGGTGGTTTATGCCTCCCGCTGGATGGCCATGAACGTGACCGGCAGCCGGGTGGCCCTGCGCGGTACGCCCTGCCGCGAGCCGGTCTTCGGGTTGGAGGCGGTCTGGATTGAGGACAGCGAGCGCAAGGTCGCCGAGCTCAACGGCTTCACTGTGGTCGACGCGGCGTCGGTGGTGATCACCCATCTCTCCGAGGTGCTCAAAACCTCCGCCCATCACCTGATCGGCCGCCAAGAGGTGCAGACCCTGGTCGACCACGTCAAAGTCACCCACCCGGCGCTGGTGGCCGAGCTGCTCCCCGACCTGGTTGGCCTGGGCATCATCCAGCGGGTCATGCAAAACCTGTTGCGCGAAGGCGTGCCGGTGCTGGGCCTGCCGACGATCCTCGAAGGGATCGCCGATTTCGCCGGCACCAGCAAAAATCCCGACGATCTGAGCGAATTGGTCCGTCGCCGCCTGGGCATGTACTTTGTGGGCGATTATGAGAGCCGCCCCAACGTGATCCGCGCGCTCACCCTGGACCCGCGGCTGGAGCAGGCGCTGGCCTCCCGCGTGCACCGGACCCCGGGCGAAGTCGGCCTGGCCCTCGATCCGGTGCTCGGCCGGCACCTGCTGGAGCAGCTTTCCAAGGGCGCGGCCGCCCTCACCGAGAGCGGCGCCCCGTCGGTGGTCGTGGTGGGCGCCGAACTGCGCCTGCCCCTGCGCCGCTTTCTCGAGCCGTCCTTCCCCCGCCTTTCGGTGCTCGCCTACCAGGAGCTGCCCGCCGCCACCGAGGTGGAAAACGCCGGGATCATCCCCGCCCCGGCCAACCTCCTGCAACCGGCCCTAGCCCGCGCCGCCTAAGCCGAACCTGCCATGTCCGCCCCCGCCTTCACCCCCGCTGCCAGCGCCGCCCCCGGCACCTACCGTTTCGAGGTGGGTTCCACCGCCGAGGCCGTTTCGGTGATCCAAACCCAGCTCGGGCCCGAGGCCCGGGTGCTGTCGGTGCAGACCAGCCCGCGCCGTGGCCTCGGCCGGCTGTTCGGCTCGCCCCGGTTCACGGTGGTGGCCGAGCTGCCCGCCCCGGTCCAGCCTGAGCCCGCCCCGGTGGTGGCCGAGCGCGCCGAGTCGCCCTTGGGCGATAACCGCCTCGGGCTGGTCGCCGGCACCCGGTTGCCGCTGGTGCTGCGCCGGGCCGGCTTCCCCGAGCGCCTGATCGGTCGCCTGGAGTCCTCCCCCGGCTGGTCCCGGGCGCTCTCCCGTCCGTTGCACGTGGCGCTGGTGGACTTGTCGCGCGACCTGCGCGCGGCCGCCCGCCCCCTGCGGCCCCTGCCCGAACGCGTGGCCTTCCTCGGCGCCCCCGGGGTGGGGCGCACCACCGCCCTGTGCAAGTGGCTTTCACGCGAAGTCTTTATGCGCGGCCGCATGGGCCGGGTCTGGCGGGTGGAGTTCGGCCGCCCCAATCCCGCGCCGACCCTGGATGTGTTTTGCGAGGCGCTGGGCGTGCCGGTCGAGCATTACGCCCCCGGCATGGAGGAATGCCCCGCCGAGTTCCACCTCGCCGATCTGCCCTGCCTGCCCGCCGCCGGCACCCGCGAAGCCCGCGAACTGACCCAGTTCCTCGATAGGGAAAAATTTGCCGGGCGGGTGCTGGTGTTGAATGCCGCCTACGATGCGGAGGCGTTGCGCGCCGCCTACGTCCGGGGCCGCGACTTCGGTGCCACCCACCTGGTCTGCACCCATTTGGACGAAACCCCGCGCTGGGGCCGGTTGTGGGAGTTCCTCATTGAGGGCGAGCTCTCACCGCTCTTCCTGAGCACCGGCCCCGGCCTGACCGGCGAAATCGAACTCGACGTGCTGGATCGGGTGTTGGCCCGCAGCTTGCCCCTAATGGGCGAGGAGGTCTCCGCATGAAGTACGCGTTCCTTTTCTCCGGGGTGTGCGGCTTCGTGCTGGTGGGCGCGGTCGGCTACTGGGCCGAGCGCCCGTTTGATCTGGTGCTGCGCGATGCCGCCCTGGCTTGCCTCGGTTCGGCCCTGGTCGGCCGCTGGTTCTGGACCGTTTTGGACCGCGCTTTCGCCACCACCCTGGAAGCGCGCCGGGCCGAAGCTGAAGCGGCGGCCGCCGCCGAAGAAGCCGCCGAGGAGGCGGCCAAGAGCGTCGCCCAGAAGATCCCGTCCACCCCCTTATCCGCCAGTAAATCGACCCCGCCTCGCCCCTCGTCTGCCGCCGCGACGGCCTCCGGCCCCGCTGCAACCCACCGCTAGAACTCTCCTTAACCCGTTATTGCCATGAAATCCGCCACCCAGACCCAGCCCTCCGCCTCGACCGAGACCTTGACCGCCCCCGCCGTTGCCGCTCCCAGCGCGGGCACCTCGGCCTGGCGCGCCTATCAATCCGCCGGTGGCACGGTGGATGAAAAGGAGCTGCTCGAGCGTTACCTCCCGCTAGTGCGCAACGTGGTCGACCGGCTCAAGCTGACCCTGCCCGCCCATGTCGATGCCGACGACCTGTACAGTGTCGGCGTGACCGGGCTGATCGCCGCGGTCCGCCGGTTCAACCCGGAGCAACAGCACACCTTCGCGGCCTACGCCTCCACCCGGGTGCGCGGAGCGGTGCTCGACGAACTGCGCCGCCTCGACTGGTTCCCCCGCCGCGCCCGGGCCAAGGCCCGCAAGATGAAGACCGCCATCGCCGAGCTTGAACAACGCCTCGGCCGCGCCCCCACCGACGAGGAGATCCGCACCCAGCTCGGCCTGAGCCTCAAAGAGTACAACCACTGGATGGTCGAGGTCCGCCCGATCAGCTTCGTGGCCATTGACGACAACGGCGAAACCGAGGACGGCGGCGGCACCAGCCGCCATGAGATGATCGCCGACGAGCAGGCCGTGCCGGTGCAACAAACGATGGAAAACGAAGAGATGGGGCAACTTGTCGCTCAAAAAATCCAGGAACTGCCCGATATACAGCGTCGTGTGCTCGCCATGTATTATCACGAAAATATGCGCCTGGGCGAAATCGCCGCCGTGTTCGATCTCACCGAGTCGCGCATCTGCCAGATTCACGCCCGGGCCCTCCTCGGGCTGCGCGCCCAGCTTGAGCACGCTCGCAACCGCTGAGTTCCCCGCCCACCCGTCCTCCGAGTAGGGCCGGGAGTTTAATCCGCCCGCGTTTTCTCCATGTTTATTCTCATTGGTCTGGTCATCGTTTTCGCCTCCACCATCGTCGGTTTTATGATGGCGGGGGGAAACCCTGCGGTCCTCATCCACCCGTCCGAGTTCGTGGTCATCCTCGGTATCGCCCTTGGCGTGCTGGTCATTTCCACCCCGATCACCGTCATCAAGGAGATGGTCGCCAAGCTCAAGGGGGCGCTCACCGCCAAGGGTGAGGGCAAGGAGAGTTACATCGAACTGATGAAAATGCTCTATGAGATTTTTATGGTCGGCCGGCGCAATGGCTTGGTGGCCTTGGAAGAACACGTGGTCAACCCGGGCAGCAGCGCGATTTTCAACAAGTATCCGGCCTTTACCCACGATCACCACCGCATGGATTTCCTCATCAACGGCATCAAGCCGGTGATCGACGGCAAAATTAAGCCCGACCAGCTTGAAGCGTTGCTCATGGACGAGCTCAAGACCAAGTCGGAGGAAGCCTCCCACGTGGTCCATGCCTACCAAATGATCGGCGACGCCCTCCCGGCGATCGGCATCGTCGCCGCCGTGCTCGGCATCATTAACACAATGGGTTCGATCGCCGAGGGGCCCGAGGCGGTGGGTGGCAAGGTCGCCGCCGCTTTGACCGGCACGATGTTGGGTATTTTCGTCTCCTACGGCATGGTCGTGCCCATGGCCAACCGCATCCATTCCATCAACGAAGCCAACGCCGCCTACCTGCGCTGCATCGTCATCGCCGTGGCCGGCTTCGCCAAGGGCCTGGCCCCCATCACCGCGGTGGAAATCGCCCGCCGCACCGTTTCGCACGACTGCCAGCCCGGCGCCGAGGAACTGGAGACGCTCCTCAAATCCATCAAGTAAGCGCCCGGCCGCCCGGCTCAAGTTTGACCTGATTTAACCCTCATTTTAACAACACTATGGCTGGTAAAGGCGGAGCATGGAAGGTGGCATTCGCGGACTTTATGACCGCGATGATGGCTTTCTTTCTGGTCATGTGGCTGACCTCCCAAGACAAGGAGATCCTCATTGCCACGTCCCAGTATTTCCAGAACCCGTTCAAGTCCCCCCTGGAGGCCAAGGCCGGTCTGCTCAACTACGATTCGCAAAGCGTGAGCAAGAAAAGTAGCGATGGAAAAAAGAAGGACGCCAGCGCGGGGGCCACCACCTCCTCGCCGACCACCATGGATCTGCAGTTCCTTAACTCCGTGGCCAAGGAATTGTACAAGATGCTGAATATGGACGACGCCTTGGCGGAAAAGCCCCTCGATGTGCAGGTGACCAGCGACGGCCTGAAAGTGACGTTGTATGACCGCGGCAAGCAGCCCTTTTTCGAGGCCGGCACGGCAAAGTTCACCAAGTGGGGGGATTTTGTCATGCAAAGCCTCGCTTGGACGGTGGAGCGCAATAAATTCAATATCGTGATCGAAGGGCACACCCGCACCGGCCTGGTGATGCCCAACCCGGATTACACCGCTTGGGAATTGTCGGCGGACCGCGCCAACGCCGCCCGCCGCGCACTCGTCAAGTATGCGGTCGATCCGGCGCAAATCGAGCGGGTGACCGGTTATGCCAACACCCGCCCGGTTCCGCTGGCCGCTCCCGAATCCGAGACCAACCAGCGGGTCAGCATGAGCTTACGCGTGGGCAAAAAGTTCGGGGAAAAGTCCGCCTTTGCCGCCCAAGCTCCCCCGGGGAATCCCGCCACCCCGCCACCGACTGGCAAGAACCCCGCCCCGCCCCAGCCGGCTCCGGCGCCCCGGCCTTAGCCCCGGGCCCCCCACGCTCGCTTTCCGCCTTCCCGGCGGCCATCCCCTTTGCCCATGAAATCCTTTCTCTCTGATCGTGTCCGGGTGGATGCCCCGCTGTCGTCGCCCTCACCCACGGGTTTTGCCTCCGCCGGCGCATTTCCCCATGCCAAGGGCGCGGGGCATACCGCCGACCATGGCGGGGTGGCTCCGCAGATCGAATGCGTGCGCGAAGGCGACCGCATCACTCGGTTGGTGGTGGTGTGCGCTTGCGGGGAACGCATCGAGATCGACTGCCTCTACGCCCAAGCCAAGTGAGCCCGGCGCCGCGGTCGGCGCCCGCCTCCCGGCGGCGACTGGGCCGCGGCTCGGCCTCGCGCCCAGTGTGATCCCGCGGGCTGCGGCGGTTTGAACTTGGAGGCCGCCCGCTTGCGGGCTCCACTCGACTCCGCCCAACTCGCACCCATGCAAAGTCTTGTTCGTTTGTTCACGCCCGTTTGATGTCGCGCCGTTATCCGATTCTCAAGGCGCTCGCCGCCCAGGCCTTGGCTCTGGTCGGGGTGGGCGTTCTGGTGGTGTGGGTTTGCCCCAGCGTGGGCCAGCGGCCGCCGCTTTGGGCCGCCGTGGTGCTGCAAGCCCTGCTGGCCGCGATGCTCGGCCGCCGCTTCGGCCTGGCCCGCGGTTGGCTGCTCTTCCTGGCCGGCTTCCTGCCGATCGCCCTCGGCTTGCACCTGCTGGCGCTGCCCGCCTGGCTTTACCTGGCGGCCTTCCTTCTGGTCTTATTGCTCAACTGGAACAGTTTCCGGCAGGGTGTGCCGCTCTATTTGACCAGTGCTCCGGCGACCCGCCGGCTGGAGGAGCTGTTGCGCCCCCGGCCTGCCCCGGTTGCCTTCATCGACCTCGGTTGTGGCCTCGCCGGGCCGCTCTGCCACCTGGCGCGCGCTTTCCCCCAGTCCCAGTTTACCGGGGTGGAAACCGCCCCGCTTACCTTTGTCCTCGCCTGGCTGCGCAGTCTGCCCCGGCGCAATTGCCGCATCCGCTACCGCAGCCTGTGGACGACCTCGCTCGCACCCTTCGATGTGATCTATTGCTTCCTGTCGCCGTTGCCGATGCCCGCTCTGTGGCAAAAGGCCCAGACCGAGCTCAAGCCGGGGGCGCTTTTGGTGAGCAACACCTTCGCGATTCCCGGGGTGGCGCCCGACCGAACGATCGCCTTGGGCGATTGGCGTGGCACCCGCCTGCTCGTCTGGGAAAAACGGCCGTGAGCGGGCCGCGCCTCGGGCGGCGGTGGTCCGCTCCGCCGCGATTTTAGAGCATCACGAGGTTGTCGCGGTGGACCACTTCTAGGCGTTTGCGCCCGGGGTAGAGCGGTTTCAATTCCTCGCTGGTGTGGCCGGCGATGGCTTTGATCTCGTGGTCGGCAAAGGCGGCCACCCCGCGGGCGAGGATTTGGCCGTCGGGCCCGAGGATGTTCACAATGTCGCCCTCGGCAAACGCCCCTTTGACCCCGGTGACCCCGATGGCCAGCAGGCTGCGGCCTTGCTCGCGCAAAATGGGCACCGCGTCGGGCTTGATTAGGATGTTGCCCGTCGGGCGCTGGAAATAGGCCAGCCAGCGCTTCTTCGCCTCCAGCGGGAGTCCGCTGGGCACAAAAAAGGTGCCCGGGCCGGTGCCGCCGAGCAGGCGGGCGATGATCTCGGGCTCGGCCCCGCTGGCGATAAACACCCCGCAGCCGGCGCGCAACGCGATCTTGGCGGCGGAGATTTTGGAAATCATCCCGCCGGTGGCGGTCACGTCGGTGGTGCCCCCCGCCATGGCCTCAATCTCCGGGGTGATTTTCGCGACCACCGGGACGATTTTTCCGGTGCCTTTCATGTCGATCAAGCCGGGGGCGGTGGAGAGGATGAGGAGGTGCTGGGCCCCGGTGAGGCTGGCCACCATGGCCGAGAGGGTGTCGTTGTCGCCAAACTTGATTTCGGCGGCGCTCACCGTGTCGTTTTCGTTGATGACCGGGATGGTCCCGTAGGCGATCAGTTCTTCCAAGCAGGCTTTAACCCCGAGGTGGCGGTCGCGGCTGCGCAGGTCTTCGTGGGTGAGCAGCACCTGGGCGGCGGTGAGCCCGTGGGGATCAAAGCCGCGCTGCCAGGTCTGCATGAGCAGCGACTGGCCGATCGCAGCGCAGGCCTGTTTTTTGGAAACGTCGGCGGGCTTTTTCTTCAGGCCGAGCCGGCCCATCCCCAGGCCGACCGCCCCGGAGGAGACGACGATCACCTCGGTACCTGCGGCGCGCAGGCCGGCCACCCCCGCCGCCAAGGCGGCAATCCGCGCGGTGTTCAATTGGCCAATGCCGGAGGTGAGCACGCCGGTGCCCAGTTTGATGACGACGCGGTGCGGCGCGGTGGTTTTCACAAGGAATTGAAAGCGGCAGGGTGACGCCTGCAGTCAGGCGATTAGGTCCGGGGGCGCCGGCGGGCTTTGCCCTCTGAGTCTAGAGGCAGGCGCCGGCCTGGATCAGACCGTGAGCAGATCCTTTTCTTTGGCCGCGAGGCTCTTGTTGATCTCTTCGATCGACTTGTCGGTGAGCACCTGGATGTCCTTTTCGGTGCGCTTGGCCTCGTCCTCGGGGAGTTTGGCTTTTTTGAGCAGTTCGAGGCTGTCGCGGCGGGCATTGCGCACGTGGACGCGGCCCTCCTCGGCCAGACGGTTGGCGACCTTGACGAACTCCTGGCGGCGTTCGCGGGTCATGTCGGCCAGGGGGATGCGTACCAGTTGGCCGTCGACGGCGGGGTTGAAACCAAGGTTGGCGATCAAGATGGCCTTGGAAATGGCTTGGGTGAGGCCCTTGTCCCAGGGCTGGATGACGATCTGGCGGGCGTCGGGGGTGGAGATGGCGGCGCAGTCCTTGATGCGCAGCATCGTGCCGTAGGATTCCACCATGATGTTTTCCACCATGGAGGGAGTGGCCTTGCCGGTGTGAATATTGGCGAACTCGTGGAGGGTGTGGTCCACGGCCTTCTTCAGCTTGATCTGGGTTTCCTTGAGAATCGGTTGTGACATAACGGTGAAAATTGAAGCGGTGAAAGCGGCTCCGGTCGGGACCCGGCGCGCCGGGGCTTTAGCCGTGGACGAGCGTGCCCACCGCCTGGCCGGTGACCGCCTTTTCGATGGCGTGCGGGTCGTTGAGGTCGAACACGAGGATGGGGACGTTGTTGTCCAAGCAGAGCGAGAAGGCGGTCGAATCCATCACGTTGAGCCGCTGGCGCAGGGCCTCGATGAAGGTGATCTCGTCGTATTTGACCGCGTCGGGGTGCTTCTTGGGGTCCTTGTCGTAAATGCCGTCCACCTTGGTGGCCTTCATGATGATGTCGGCGTGCATCTCGGAGGCGCGCAGGGCGGCGGTGGTGTCGGTGGAGAAATAGGGGTTGCCGGTGCCGGCGGCGAAGATGACCACGCGGCCCTTTTCGAGGTGGCGCATGGCGCGGCGGAGGATGAACGGTTCGGCGACCTGGTTCATGGGAATGGCGCTTTGCACCCGGGTGGACACGCCCATTTTTTCCAGGCAGTCCATCAGGGCGAGCGAGTTGATCACCGTGGCGAGCATACCCATGTAGTCGCCGGTGGTGCGATCGACCCCGCGCTGCTCGCCTTGTAGGCCGCGGAAGATGTTGCCCCCGCCAATGACCACACACACCTGCACGCCCTTTTCGTGAATCTCCTTCACCTGGGAGCAGATGCGCTCCAGCACGTTGGCGTCGATCGGGTTGTTGGATTTTCCGCTCAGGACTTCGCCGCTCAGTTTGAGCACGATGCGTTTGTACTTGGTCTTGTTTTTGGCCGCTTTGTCACTCATGGGCCAGAGGAAACGTTCCGGTAAACTCCGCGTCAATGCGCGAGATGAAATCGGGTCGCCTTCGCGTCGTTGCGCTTTGCCCGGGGCGCTTTGCCGAAAAAATCGCGCGCGGGAGTGTCTTCTGCGGGTGGAGGAAACGGAGGGAAGTCGTGGCGCCGTCGGTCGGTTAGGGCTGGGCGGGCGTGGCGGTTGGCCGCAGCGCCACTTCCCAGCTCAGCACCCAGCCGCTGGCGGGGTGGCTTAACGCTACCACCCCCGAGAGCGGTGCCTTCGGGCGGGGCAGGGCCTGCAGGCAGGTGAGGCCAATTTGCCGCGGACTGCGCTCCGTTTCCCATCGTGAATCCGACCAGGTAGGCGTCTGGCTGCTCCAGACCATCGCTCCGGCCACCGACTCCCTCGCGGTTAAGTCCAGCCTGAAAACCGGGGCGCTTTCCTTGAACACGGGACCGATGGTCACCTCGAAGCCTCTCTCGGCGTCCCTGTAGCTCAATCGTGCCTGTTCGTTGCCGTCCTCGTCGAGGATGTGGGCGCTAAACCCTGCCTCCGGGACCAGTCCGGTCCAATTGAGGTTCAGCCCGTTGGTGCTCACTTGCAGGCCCTTCACCGGCTTGCCTGTATTGGGATCGAGCCAGATCGGGGGTTTGGCCCAGGTCGCCCCGCGAGCCGGGCGGAACGTCCACCCGCCTTGAATCACCGGCTTGCGAAACGACTCGGGTTTGGCCGCCTGGGTGCTCGACCAAGCCTGAAGGCGCGCGTCTGCGATCATTTGCCGGCTGGCTTGTTCAGTGGGTTGGGTGGTCAGCACGGTGTCGCGCAGGAGCCGCACCTTCAAGTCGCCCACCCGATAAAAGACCGTGAAGCTGGCGGCGCGGAATTTGGCTTTGGCGGCGGCCAGGGCGGCTGCGGCCGCAGCGGCTTCGGCTTCCTCCGCGGTCGGCTCGGGAGCGGAAATGCCGGCACCGGCCGCCGTCCCCGGCTGGCCGCTAGACGTGCCGGCCGCCTCGTTTGTGGAGGCTGCGGCCGGAGGCGTTGCGGTCGGGTTGGGGGCCTCGGCGGGGACGGGAGCGCCGGGCATAAAGATCAGCAGCGGTGCGGGCGGCGGCGGCGAGTGCAGCGGCACGTTTTGGTTACCCCAAAGGATTGCCTGCACGCTTGAGGCTTCGCTTGCCGACGCCGGTGCCGGCGGGGGTGGTGCGGCGCTGGGCGGGGGCGCTTTGGTTGGCGCGGTTGGCTCTGGCTCAGGCGCCGTCTCCTGCGGGGCGATCGCCGGTTGCGGCGGCAACTCCGGGTGTTTCCCCGCGTCACCGTGGGGGGTGCGGGCCGGCGGCGAAGGGGCCACCGCGGCAGGCCCGGCCGTGCCAGTTTCGCCGGGCTTGTCCGCCGTCTCGTGACCGCCCTCGGGTTTAGCCGAGGACGAGTCCGCTTTGGCGGGGTCTTCCGGGTGGGGGGCATCCGCCCCGCCGGGGCCGTCGGGTGTCGCCGGGGGGGGCGGCGCGGGTTTGGACTCGCCGGGGGCGGATTCAGTCGAGTGGGCATCGGGCGCGTGCGAGGTGGGACTGGGCGCGCTGGCCAGCTCGCCGGTTTGTCCGGGGAGCACCGGCATGACGCCGAGGTGTGCGCCTGGAACGGGGGCGTGCGAGGTTACGGATGCCGGGGGGGCGTCGGCGTGGCCGCTGGTGAGCGGGGGCGCGCCGGGCACGCCCGCTGCGCTTGGCGCACCCCCCTTGGCGGTGACGCTCTCGTTGGGGGCCGGCGCTTCGGCTGCGGGGGCGTGGGGGGGCGCGCCCTGATGCGGTTCGGCCTCCGGAGCTTCGCCGACCGCGGCGGGCGGCGGGGTTGCGGGCGGCGCCGGTTGGTGGCGGCTGCGGATCCAAACAAACACGGCCACCGCGGCCAGGAGCACCGCCGCCCCCGCCAGCCAGCGGCCCTTGCGGCCCAGGCGGCGGCGCCGCTTGACGGGGGCGGGTTCAGGCGGCGCGGGTTCAGGCGGCGCGGGTTCAGGCGGGGGGGGGGCAGGCGGGGGGGGCGGCTCGGTTGCCGGGGTGGGCTCGGCCGCCGCCGGGGCCTCGGGGGCGGGTTGTTCCGCCGCCGGCGGGGCTTCGGGGGCCGCTGGCGTTTCGGGCGCTGGGGCGGGCTCGGTGGCGTCCGCCAGTTTCGCGGGTGCGGGTTGGCTAAAGCCCCAGCTGCGGATAAACCACCCGTTGGCCGTCTCCACCGCATAGGTCCCCAGATCGATGTCGGTGCCCTCACTCAGGTCGTGGACGATGGATTGCATCGCCGCGAGCAGCTCTTTCGGGCTGGCACTTTCGGCGTTTTCCTCTCGCCGCTCCAATTCAGCGGTCAGGTCGAGCAGGGCGTGTTGTAAAAGTTGGCGCAGGTCGGCGAGGTCGGTCCGCTCCGGCGCTTTGGGGACTCCGCCTCCCAGCCAGCGCCAGCCCACTTTGTCGGAACCGGCCGGGCGATGGGGTTCGAGTAAAACCCGCCGGAAGTGCTCGCGAAGGGTGGACCAAAGGGCGTGCACTGGCCGGCCAGCCACCTGTACCGCCCCGCTCTCGGGGTCATCCGCCTGCCAGGAAACCCGTTCTTCGTTCAATGCGAGCCCTCCTCAGTGGAAAACAAGGTGGCCAGGGGCCAAGTGTAACTGCGCCCGGGGACTAGCCATAGACTCACCCCCGGCGCGGGATCGAGCGGCGGTACGTCCTTGGGGTCGGTTTTCCCCTGCTGCAGTTCGCGGTATACCCGATAAATGCCCCCGGCTAGGTCCACCCGACGCATTTCCCGGGGGGCCAGTGTCAGCCACGGTAATCCGAGCGGGGCAGGGGGGGATTCCGCGGTTCCGGACTGCAGGAAAGCCGGGGGGGGCGGCGCGGGGTTCTCCACGCGGACAAACGCAATGCGCCAGGGCCAATCGGTGTGGTTTTCCACCGTGACCACCGCCACCTGAGGCCCACGCGTCGTGGCGCCCGGCTTGGGGGCGGCGCAACCCCAGCCAGCCCCCAGCGCCAGCAAAGCGCACGCCCAACCGAGCCCGCTGCGGGTACGCCGGCGAAGCACCGTCTCACCAGCTCGGAGATGTGGAAGGGAGGGCATGAAGCAGTGGCAATAACTATAAGGTTAACGGCGCGTAGGCAGGGGGACTTGAGCGGTTCGCCCCATATCGGCGAGGAAATCACCGCGACGGGACCGCCCGCGGGCCGGTTTGACAGGGCCGCCAAGCTGCGCTGAAGGACTAGGCGCCGGTCCGCCCAACCATGAAGAAATCGTCCTCCGTTGTTAAAAACTACTATGTGCTCCCCTGTTGCTTGCTCTTGCTCAACCTCGCCAACAGTGTGGTGGCTTACAAAGCCGAATGGATCGACGAACCGCTGCTGCGCACCCTCGTCGTGATCTGCATCGTGCTCGGCGGTTCTTCCCTGGTCGCCTTCGTGCTGGCCCCGCTGATCGGTTTGGCGGTTAACTCCATGCTGCGCAGCGGGCGGCGCAACGGCGGGCAACTCGGAGAATACCTCGCCCTGCTGGTGCTGGGGACGCTGGTGTTTTGGGGTTATTACCTGCTGTGTAACCACGGTCCGGCGGCGCTTCTGCCGCGGGGTTGGCGCAATCACTAGCCGCTTTCGGCCACTAACCTATTGGTTTTGACGGTATCGGTTCGCTTTCGGCCGTCCGCACCGGCGAACCCGGGGCGCAATTTATGCGCAGATTTCCGCAAGCCCATCGCCGAACACGGGCTTGCTCTCTTGCACCGAATGGAGCTTGTTGTTCGCGTAACTCTAATCCTTATCCCGAATGAAACTTATCATCGCCATCATCAAGCCGTTCAAGCTGGAGGAAGTCAAAGAAGCCCTCTCCTCGATCGGCATCGAGGGAATGACCGTCACCGAGGTCAAAGGCTTCGGCCGCCAGAAGGGCCACACCGAGATCTACCGCGGGTCCGAGTACACCGTCGACTTTCTGCCCAAGGTGAAGATGGAAATCGTGGTCACCGACGACCTGGTGGCCAAGACCGTCGATGTGATTGTTAAGTCCGCCAAGACCGGCAAGATCGGTGACGGCAAAGTGTTCGTGCTCGCGCTCGAAGAAGCGGTCCGCATCCGCACCGACGAACGCGGCGATGCCGCCGTTTGATCCGTTCCGCCCCTTTTCTCAGCTTGGCCCGGCCCTGTCCTCGGACAGGGCCTTTTTTTTGGCGATTCAGGGGTGGCCTGCGGTTGGGGCGGCCGCCATGGGTGTTTTTGCGCATCCGAAAGCCAGACCTGGGCAATTTTTTTTAAAAAACTTATTATAATAAAATACTGTAAGTTAATAACTTAAGTTTTTAAGTGAAAAGCATTCATCGTTTCCGCTCCGGTGGCCTGGAGTTTGCTAAGTATGGATCTGTTCATGAAGACCTCACTTAAATCCATCCTTTGTGCGCTGGCTGTGGCTGGCGCCTCGTTCACTGCCTTTGCGCAGGAAGCCGTTACGGCTCCGGCCGAGGCGGCCGTCGCTGCGGCGACTGCGCCGGCCGTTCCCGCGGCTGACGCCGCGTTTACCGCCTATGTCAACAACACCGATCCGGGTGCCGCCCTCGCCGGCGTCGCCGGTCCCGGCCACAACGGCTTCATGATGATCTGCGCCGCCTTGGTGCTGTTCATGACCCTGCCCGGCCTGGCCCTGTTCTACGGCGGCCTGGTTCGCAAAAAGAACGTCCTCTCCGTGCTCGCCCAGTGTTTGGCGATCACCGGCCTGGTCACCATCATGTGGTGGGCCTTCGGCTACTCGCTGGTCTTCGGTAAGAGCTTTGAGAGCCCCTTCATCGGCGGCACCGAGTTCTTCTTCCTCAAGGGCGTCACTTCGGCTCCCAACACCGATTACGCCTACTGGATCAGCCAGAACGTGTTTTCCATGTACCAGATGATGTTCGCCATTATCACCCCGGCCCTGATCGTCGGCGCGATCGCCGAGCGCATGAAGTTCACCGCGATCATGCTCTTCGTCGCCATCTGGATGGTGGTCGTTTACTTCCCGCTCGCCCACATGGTCTGGGGTGTGACCGGTTGGATGAACGGTGTTTGGAACGGTGACGCGGTCATCCGCGCGATTGACTTCGCTGGTGGTACCGTGGTGCACATGAGCTCCGGTTGGTCGGCCCTGGTGCTTTGCATCATCCTCGGGCCCCGCATCGGCTTCGGTAAGGAAAAGATGACCCCCCACTCGATGGTCCTCTGTATGGTCGGCACCGGTATGCTCTACGTCGGCTGGTTTGGCTTCAACGCCGGTTCCGCCCTCGCCGCCGATGGTGTCGCCGCCAACGCCTTCATGACCACCATGATCGCCGCCGCTGTGGGTGGTTTCGTCTGGGGCCTGATCGAATTGGTCTTCCGTGGCCACGCCTCCATCCTTGGCTTCTGCTCGGGTGTGGTCGCCGGTCTGGTCGTCATCACTCCCGCTGCCGGCTTCGTTGACTCGACCGGAGCGGTCATCATCGGCGTCATCGCTGCTGTCATCCCCTATATCTTCTGCACCAAGCTCAAGGCCGTGTTCGGCTACGACGACGCCCTCGACACCTTTGGTGTCCACGCGGTCGGCGGCACCGTCGGTGCCCTTCTCACCGGCGTCCTCGCCACCTCCTCGATCAATGGTAACCTCACTGAGGCCAACGCTTACGCCAAGAAAAACGGTCTCGCTGAGTTGGTCGCCAACGGCGGTCTCTGGCTTGAACAGCTCAAGGCCATCGGCATCACCCTGGTCATTTCCATCGTCGCGACCATCGTGATTGCCTACATCGTCAAAGCCATCGTCGGCTTACGTCCGACCGCCGAGGTCGAGCGCCAGGGTCTCGACATCAACGAGCACGGTGAAGAGGGTTACGTGGACTAATTCCCGCCACCTTTTTAAAACCAAGAAAAACCTATATGAAACTCATCATCGCTGTTATTAAACCCTTCAAGCTCGAGGAAGTTAAAGACTCCCTCTCCGCCATCGGTATCGAAGGAATGACCGTCACCGAGGTTAAGGGCTTCGGCCGCCAGAAGGGCCACACCGAGATCTACCGTGGTTCGGAGTACACCGTCGACTTCCTGCCCAAGGTGAAGATCGAGATCGTCGTCACCGACGAGATCGTCGCCAAGGCGATCGACGCGATCGTCAAGGCTGCCAAAACCGGCAAGATCGGCGACGGCAAGGTGTTCGTCCTTCCCATTGAGGAAGCGGTGCGCATCCGCACCGATGAGCGCGGCGACTCCGCAGTCTAAGCGGTTGGTTGTTCCGATCATCAAAAAAGGCCCCGTCACAAGACGGGGCCTTTTTTATGCTGGTGAGTTGAAAGCGACCTGAATTCGGATCGGCAAAACGACGCGTAGGCCTCCAGCCTGTTCCAGGGAGAATGCCGTCTGAAAGCCTGCGCCTCGCGTCGGTCAATCGCCCAGCCGCTCCCTCAAATCGCCGCAGTGAGCTGCCCCGCCGCATGGCGGATCGAGCGCTGGTAGGCAGTGAGCCCGGGGTCTTCAGTCGTCTCCACCAGTGCGGTGAGCGCGAGTTGCAGGGCCTCGGCGTGCTGTCCGAGTGCGTGCAGGGCGAGGGCGAGAAACACATCGAACTCGCGGTTGTCGGGGAACTGGAGCTGCCCGGAACGCAGTACTTCGGCGGCTCGTGCGTGTTGGTCGATACCGCGCAAGGTGTTAGCCAAGCCGATCAAGGCGTTGGCGTGTTCGTTGGGCGCGAGCCCGAGGGCGACAGCCTTGTCGTAGGCGGGCAGGGCCTCGGCGAGTTGGCCGCTGCTTTCCAGGGTCCAAGCGAGCTGGTAGTTGATCTCGGCGACGTTGGGGTAACGGGCGTCGAGTTTACGCAGCAGCCCGAGCAGGTGCTCGGTTTGCCCGCCGTGGCGGGCGCCGATCAGGACGTCGAGTTCGTGTTTCCAGGCGGACATGGGCGTGCGGGGATTGCGGCGAGTTACACAGAGGGCACTGGAGGTGGCACAGAGGTCACGGAGAGTTCGATCCCTGTAGCTCCTTTACTCCGTGCGCGCTGTGCCACCTCTTGTGCCCTCTGCGTACCGGGTTTGGTTCTTCCTTAGACTCCCGCCTTCTTTTCGATCTTCACCGGCAGGGCGCGGGTTTTGATCTCGTTGACCAGGCGGGCGAGGTATTCATCGAAGGGCAGGGTGCCTTCATCGCCCTTGGCGCGACTGCGCACGCTGACCGATTTCGTCTCCGCTTCCTTAGCGCCGAGCACGAGCATGTAGGGGACTTTTTCCAGTTCGGCGCGGCGGAGCTTGGCACCGAGCTTTTCATTGCGGTCGTCGAGAGTGGCGCGCACGCCGGCCTGACGGAGTTGAGCGAGCAGCTCGGGGCCGTAATCGCCAATCTTGTCGTTGATCGGGGCCAGGCGCACCTGCTCGGGTGCGAGCCACACCGGGAAGTCGCCGGCGAAATGTTCGATCAGCACGCCGCAGAAGCGCTCCATCGAGCCGAAGGGCGCGCGGTGAATCATCACCGGGCGGTGCTTTTCGTTGTCCGCGCCGATGTAGGAGAGATCGAAACGCACGGGGAGCACGTAGTCGACCTGCACGGTGCCCAACTGCCACTCGCGGCCGATCACGTCTTTGATGACGAAGTCGATCTTCGGGCCGTAGAAGGCGGCCTCGCCGGGTTCTTCGGTGAAAGGAACTCCGAGGGTGGCGGCGGCGTTGCGGCAGGCGGCCTCGGCGATGTCCCATTGTTCGGGATTACCGGCGAACTTTTTACCGTCGGGATCGCGCAGACCGACGCGCACCCGGTAGTCGGCCATGCCGAGCGTGGAGAGCACGGTTTTCACCAACGAGAGACAGCCCTGGACCTCGGCGGCGACCTGCTCCTCGGTGCAGAACAGGTGGGCGTCGTCCTGGGTGAAACCGCGCACGCGGGTCATGCCGTTCAACTCGCCGGACTGCTCCCAGCGGTACACGGTGCCGAACTCGGCCAGACGCACCGGCAGGTCGCGGTAAGAGTGCGGCTGCGAAGCGAAGATCTTGATGTGATGCGGGCAGTTCATCGGCTTCAGCATGAAACCGTCGAGCAGCTTGGTCGGGTCCATCACGCGGTCAGCGGTGATCATTTCCTTGCCGACGCGTTCGTTGAGGGCGGCGGCGAAGGGCGCGGAAACGGCCTCGAGGCGGGCGGTCATCTCGGCGCAGCCACAGCCTTCGCTGGCGATCTGGGCGAGCTGGTCGGGCTCGGGGATGGCGGGGAATTGCGACTCCTTGTAATAGGGGAAGTGGCCCGAGGTTTTGTAGAGCGCGAGCTTGCCGATGTGCGGGGTGAAAACCTGCGAATAACCCTGCTTGCGCAGCTCGTCGCTGATGAAGTTTTGCAGCTCTTGGCGCAGGATGGCGCCGTTGGGCGTCCACAGGATCAGGCCCTGGCCGACGTCTTCGTCGATGTGGAACAGCTTGAGGTCGCGGCCGAGTTTGCGGTGGTCGCGCAGTTTGGCCTGCTCGATGCGTTCGAGGTACTGGGCGAGTTCTTCCTTGGTCGGGAAGGCGGTGCCGTAGATGCGCTGGAGCTGCTTGTTCTTCTCGTCGCCGCGGTGGTAGGCACCGGCGATGGAGAGCAGCTTAAAAGCTTTGAACTTGGAGGAGTAGCGGATGTGCGAGCCGGCGCACAGGTCCATGAATTCGCCGTTCTGGTAGAAGGAGATTTTTTCGCCCTCGGGAATGTCGGCGAGGCGGCCGAGTTTGTAACGCTCCTGGCCGCGCGACTTGATGATCTCGGCGGCCTCTTCGCGGGAAACTTCCTTGCGGATGAAGGCCTGGTTTTCCTCGGCGATTTTCTTCATCTCGGCCTCGATTTTGGGCAGGTCCTCGAGGGTGAGTTTCTGGTCGAGATCGATGTCGTAATAAAAGCCGGTGTCGGTGGGCGGTCCGATGTCGAGCTTGGCATCGGGATAGATGCGGAGGATGGCGGTGGCCAGAATGTGGGAGCCGGAGTGGCGGAGTTCTTCGAGAGGAGACATCGACATGGTAAATGGGGATTCGGAGTTGTTAACCGCGAAGGTCGCGAAGAGGCGCGAAGAGCGGAAGGGAAGACGTTAGGGCGTTAACGGGTTTCGACGTTGCGTGTGTTTGCGCTGCGTCGCGGTACAGGGTTTATTTAACGGGTTCGAGGGCGAAACCGTCCTTGCGGTCGAGCATCGACCAGCCGGCGGCGGTGAGCTCTTTGCGCAGGGCGTCGGCGCCGGCGAAATCCTTGGCCTGCTTCGCCGCCCAGCGTTTTTCGGCGAGGGCGGTGATCTCGGCGGGGATTTCGGTTTTGGCGACGACCGGTTCGGTCAGGTCCAAGCCGAGGGCAAAGAGTACGCGCTCGAAGGCTGCCGGGCTGCTGTCGGTCGCACCACGGTTGATGATCGTAAACAGCGCGCCGAAGGCTCCGGGGGTGTTGAGGTCGTCTTGCAGCGAGGCGAAGACCGGCCCGAATGGATCGGCGGTGCCGGCCGGAGTGAGCTGGGCGCGGAAGGCGCGCAGGGTTTTGAGCGCACTCTCGGCGGCGTGAAGCGAGTCGAGGGTGAAGTTGAGCTGCTTGCGCGGGTGGCCGCAGAGCAGGGCGTAACGGAGCGCGGCGGGGGTGAAGCCCTTGGCCTTGAGGTCGTCGAGGGTGTAGAGGTTGCCCAGCGACTTGCTCATCTTTTTGCCGTCCACGAGCAGGTGCTCGCTGTGGTACCAGTGGCGGGCAAAGGTCGTGCCGTTGCAGCATTGGCTTTGGGCGATCTCGTTTTCGTGGTGGGGAAAAAGCAGGTCCACCCCGCCGGTGTGCAGGTCGATGGTCGGGCCAAGCAACGCCTTGCTCATGGCGCTGCACTCGATGTGCCAGCCGGGGCGGCCCTCGGCCGCGCCGTCAGGGCCGGGCCATTTGACGTCGCCGTCCTCGGGCTTGTGCGCCTTCCACAGCGCGAAATCGCTCACGTCTTCCTTTTCGTCGGCATCGGCTGTGGCCGACTTGAGCGTGGCACCGACCTGAAGCTCGCGTTCCTTGACCCGGGAAAGCGCGCCGTAGTTGGGGTAGGAGGCGACTTTGAAATAAACCGAACCGTCGGCGGCGCGGTAGGCGTTACCCTTTTCCATCAGCACCTCGATCATGTTGACCTGTTCGCGGATGAAACGCGGGTCGGCGGCGCGGGGTTCGTCGTGGGGCGGCAGGCAGTTGAGCGCGGCGCAGTCGGCGTGGAATTTTTCGGTCCACTGGCGGGTGACCTCGGCGAGCGGGCGGCCCTCTTCGCGGGAGCGGCGGATGGTCTTGTCGTCGACGTCGGTGAGGTTGCGCACGTGGTGAACCTTGTTTTGGCCGAACTCGAGTTCGAGCAGGCGGCGAAGCAGGTCATTGACCACGAAGGTGCGGAAGTTGCCGATGTGCGCGGCGGCGTAGACGGTGGGCCCGCAGTTATAAAAGCGGAAAACCCCGTCGGGCTGCGAGGGGAGGAGTTCGCGGGCCTCGCGGGTGAGCGAGTCGTGGAGCTTGATGGCCATGGAAAAGGGAAAGTAGTGGGTAACAGGTTTCGCAGGGCGGCGGAAAGGTGTTTTTTGGGCCGCCTTCGCGTTTTGTCCAAGGTAACCGCCCGGTCTTCCGTCATGGGGGAGTTCGGAGGCGGATTTGTTCACATCAACTATCCGCCATGCGCTTCCGATTTTTAGTTTTACGGCGTCCCTGCAGCAAGGGATTCCAACTAAACCCGAGCTGGTTCAGGCGCTCAATTCGTTCAGGCGATAACTTGTTCTTTGCTGTCCTCTGCTTCGAAACCCACGCGCCCAATTTTAGGCCGTCTTCTTGATGAGAAGTGGCGACGCGACAATGCCCCTCACGCTGATTGAACCGCTCCAAAGCAGCAAAGTGGGATTCCCAATTTTCAGCCAAGGGATCCCATCTGAACCCGAGCTGGTTCAGGCGCTCAATTCGTTCAGGAGATAGCTTGTTTTTTGCTGCCCTCTGATTCGAAACCCACGCGCCCAATTTTAGGCCGTCTTCTTGATGAGAAGTGGCGACGTGACAATGCCCCTCACGCTGCTTGAACCGCTCCAAGGCAGCAAAGTTGATTTCCCAATTTCCAGCCAAGGGATCCCATCTGAATCCGAGTTGGTTCAGGCGCTCAATTTGTTCAGGTGATAGCGTTTTCTTTCCTTTCCTCTGTTTCCAAACCCAAGAGGGCAATTCTAGGCCGTCTTCTTGATGTCCCTGCGGAACGCGACAATGCCCCTCGCGCTGCTTGAACCGCTCCAAGGCTGCAAAGTTGACTTCCCAATTTCCAGCCAAGAGATCCCATCTGTAACCGAGCTGGTTTAGACGCTCAATTCGTTCGGGCGACAGTGTATCTTTCTTGGCCCTTAGATTCCGAGCCCAATCGCCCACTTTCCCATACACCTCTCATCACTCATCGAGACCGTGCTAAAATCACCGTCCTTGTCCCGCTTGCGCAGATCGTAGTGACGCGGCGTGGCTGTCAGAAACAGCCGCTTTTTTATCAGAATATTTTCATCTCTAAGACCAAAGGCGAAGAGACCTTCTTTGGGCCCCGTCGTTTTGTGCGCCTCATCGAAGACACCAAAATCGATTGCCGCTCCGTTTAATCCCGCCGCCACCACCTCGGCCGATTGATAAGTGGAAAAAATGACATTAACGCCCGTGGGATTAGCCGCCAAAAATCCCTGAACCCGTTTTGCCTCAGTTGTAACTGTAAACTCCAAGTCCGATTGCCTGAGTGCGTACTCGTCGTTTTGAGCCGATTGATCTAAGCTGGCATCCGAGCAAACGCACAAATAACGAAAACGATCGCCCCATTTCGATTGTCGGCACCACTCGGGCAGAGTCTGTGAAAGCAGGGCGAGTGAAGGCACAAGCACCAACACCGTCTTTGGTTCCAGCGCTTCCGCCACCCAAAGCGCAACGAGCGTTTTCCCTGTGCCACATGCCATGACGGCGGTGGCCCTGCTCGCATGCTGCAATTCTGCAGTAATTGCTTCGATGGCGTTGCTCTGATGTGGCTTGGGCTCCCAGCGCGACGGCTCCTTTTTTCTATCACAAAGCCAAGCGTGGATGCGGCTGAAGTCTTCTTCCCCCAATTCATGGAACTGTGCGGCACGAACGCTACGTAGACCTTTTCGATTGATGATGTCGCCTGCCATGCCACGGGCGTTGGTGAAGATGACGCGATCCTGCAGTGACTCCTCTGTCACGCCCAGGAACGAGCTGACTTCAGTGTAAGACAAGGTGTCTTTGTCGGTCCGGTACTTGGCTTGATAGGGGATTAAAATTCCCGCCGCATCCTGATAAACGCCGTCGATTCCCTTGGAATCCGCAGGCAAGTTTAAGCGTGACCTGATGCTTAACGGCACATTTCCCACCAGCCAAACTTCTTTGGCCCTTAAAACAGGGTCTAAGTGTAAATACGCCTCCACCAAAATTTCGAACGCATCACCGACTTCCTTGGTGTTGCTTAGCGTCACCGTGCGCGCCTCAAAATCACGAAACGACTTTAGCCCCTCAAAGAATCCTTTTCTGAGAAAGGCGGACGCTTCTTTATGTTTTGATGGCACGGTACGCACCCAATCTCATTTAAGCCTGATCTGACAAATTCGAATTAGTTGCCCCAAATATTTAGCAGCGCCGATTCGTAGCGGGACGTTTATCGAGGTAAGGGGGCGGAGCTGGCGACGGTCATGATTTTCAGATATGTGGGCGATAAAGTCGTAGGTACAAAGGTGGAGTTTCTGGTGGCGTTGACCGCGCCTGTGAATGAACAGGCTGTTGGACTAGCGTTTGATCCCGGACACGCAGCGGGGATTTCTTGGCTGAACTTTCAAAAACGGGGATGATCCCTGTTTTGGCTATCTGCAAAAATCGGTTGGCGCGCCGAGTGACTCCCTGTTGGGTTGGTTTCCCTAAAATGGCTTTATTCCAACTCGACCTCATCCACCGTCCCCGTCGTCTCCGTCGTAACGCCACCGTGCGGTCCCTCGTCGAGGAAACCACCCTGCGGCCGGCTGATTTTATCGCGCCGTTGTTTGTGGTCGAGGGGACGGGCGCGCCCGAGCCGATCGCCTCCATGACCGGGGTGTTCCGCTACGCTATCGCCGACCTGGTCAAGGAGTGCCGCGAACTGGCGCAACTCGGGGTGCCGGCGGTGGCCCTGTTTCCCAAGTTGGACAAAGCGTTTAAGGACGAAGTCGGCACCGCCGCTTTGGCCCCGGACGCGCTGATTCTGCGGGCGGTACGGGCGGTCAAACAGGCCGTGCCTGACATGGTGATCATGACCGACATCGCCCTCGATCCCTACACGACGCACGGCCACGACGGCGTGCTTAGCGCCGACGGCCGCGACGTGGCCAATGATGCCACGGTGGAGATTTTGGTGAAAATGGCGGTGCTGCACGCCCAGGCCGGGGTGGATTTTGTCGCCCCCTCCGACATGATGGACGGGCGCATCGGGGCGATCCGCCGCGCGCTCGACGCGGCTGGCTGCACGCAGACGGCGATCATGGCCTATTCGGCAAAGTTTGCCTCGGCGTATTACGGGCCGTTTCGCGACGCGGTCGGCAGCGCCTCGGCCGCCGGCACCCACCTGTTGGATAAACGCACCTACCAGCTCAACCCGGCCAACCGCCGCGAGGCCCTGGCCGAGATCGCCCTCGACGAGGCCGAGGGCGCGGACGTGCTCATGGTGAAACCGGCCGGCGCTTATTTGGACATCATCCGCGAGGTCCGCGAGGCGACCCGCAAGCCGGTGGCCGCCTACCAGGTGTCGGGGGAATACGCGCAAATCCAAGCGGCGGCCCAGCTCGGCTGGCTGGATCTGGCGCGCACCCGCCACGAGTCGCTGCTGGCGATCAAACGCGCGGGGGCCGACATGATTTTAACCTATTTCGCCAAGGAAATGGCGGCGGCGCTCCGGTAGGATTTACCGCGAGGCGCGGGCGCGGGCCAGCGGCTTGGGCCTTGTGCTCGATGGGCGCGGCGGCGTTTATGGTTTTAAATTATGTGCGCCGCATTTTCACCGGAGGAAGACACGTTGTTCGAAAAGACCGGGGCGGCCGTGCTCAAGCGCCTGCGCAAGACGCGCAATCCGGGCGAGCTGCTGGCGGCGGTGGCCAGCACGCATAAGGAGTTTGACCGCGCCTTTGCCGCGGCTCCCGCTGAAGCCTAGACAGCGGTCGCCTGCCGGGCGGGCTGTGCCGCGTGTTGCCACGTGCCGGTGGGGGTACAGGCCCACGAGGTGCTGATCGCCGCCCGTCACGTGCAGACCCATTTTTCGCCCGCCCAGCTCGATGAACTGATCGCGCGGGCGGCCGTCCACCGGGCGGCGTTTTCCGGGCGGTCCAACCCCGAGCGGACGTCGCTGAAAACGCCCTGCGTGCTGCTGGCTTCCGGGAGTTGTTCGATCTACGAGGCTCGGCCCGAGGCCTGCCGTTCTCACCACAGTCACAATGCCGAGGCCTGCCAGACGAATCTGGCGCGCGGGAATGAGGACCTCGACGTGTACATTCCCGGGGTACGCGGGCGGATGTTTGCGGTTATGCTGGCGATGGATCAGGCGGTGGTGGAGGCGGGGTTTGACGGCCGCGCGTATGATTTTGGCTCCGCCTTGCATGAGGCACTCACCAACAGCCTGTGCGCGGTGCGCTGGGTTCAGCGCCAGGAAGCCTTTCCTGAAGCATGCCGTGAAGCCGCGGACGCGGACGATGACGCCGACTCCGGGGTGCTGCACGCCGAAGGGTATTTTCAGGGCTGATTGAGGGCCGGGGAGTTCCGGGTCCGAGGAGCCGAAGTGGGGGGGCGGCAGCAACGGCTGCCGGTAAAAAAGCTAGTGGGGTCGAGGGCCCTCGGAGTGGTTTATTATCAGACATTATATTCATCGCGGCCGGCTTCGGATGAACGCGGATGGGGTAACGTAGTGCCCATCCCTTTTGCGAATGTCCTCCCTGATGAGATTTTGTCTGGTGCTCCTGTGCTTGCTCGGGCCCTTGATTGCCCTGCTTGCGTTGCTGCCCTTGGCCATCAGTGCAAAGCAGAGAGCGGTTCGCAATTCCGCTCAAGAGGAACGGGTCGTGGAAGCCGGCAGGACTGCGAATTCGAAGGTGGAAATCTCGGATTCGCAAACCTCAGGAGCCCAGGGCGGTGGGCGAGTCGACGGCGGCGATTGACTCTTCGCTTTGCGATTTCGGATTTGAGATGGGTGAAGTCGTCGGGTTGCTGGCGGGTTGCGGCAGGTATGGGGAATCTCAGATTTCAGATTTGAGGTTTCCGATTTGACATTTAGCCCCGCTCAGCGCGCGGGGGGGTGCGGTCGGCAGGGGTGGCCAGCTGGAAGGTGTTGGGCGAGGAGTTGCTGGAATGGTGCGGCCCCCGTCTCGCGGGCCCTCTGCTTTTGGTAATCGGCCCGGCTTTGGTCGTTAAGATGGCGCGGTCCGGCGATGCCCGAGTTTTGCAGCGATTGCGTCCACGCGCCCAACTGCCGCGAGCAGCTTTCGGCCGTGACCTTCAACTGCGTGATTCTCGGTTTGAGGTGAGCCAGTTTTGGGCGCCGTTCGAAGTAGCAGAGCATTGAGCGCACTTCGCCCGCGGAACCTCGCGCAATGTAGAGAAAGGCCAGCAGCTCATTGGTGGTGCCGCGTTCGAACCCTTCGGCAATGTTGTTGGATACCGAGAGCGAGGCGCGGTCGATCTGGTCGCGCTTGGACCCCGTGAGTCGGTCTTTGGCTTCGTCGAGAAAATCCTCGCACCGCTCGGCGAGAATGATCGCCTCCTGCCAAACCGGCAGCTCCTCGAATCGTTGATAGGTTGGCATGCCCATGCTGACCCGAAATCCACCGGCTGGTTGAGTGGCGAAACGGCAAATCTTAAAAATCCTAAGCTCAGATCTGAGATCTCGAATCTGAAATTTCAGATCTGAAGCCGAAGAGTATCCGATCTGAAATCTCATGTCTCAGATCTGAGATTTCAGATCTCAAATTTCAAATCCGTGATCTCAGACTCAAGAGCAGTGATTTCAGATTACAGGAAGCTAAGCTGACTGTCGTCGGCCGCGGCCACGCTGATCTTTTTCTTTGGCCTGGACTTGGGTGCGCTCGCGGCGCTGGCGGGCAACTCCACGCTGGCATCGTCGCTTTCCAGCTTTTGTAAAATCACCTTGGCGCGGTCGATCACGCTGATCGGCAGGCCGGCCAAGCGCGCCACCTGAATTCCGTAACTGCGGTCGGCCGCCCCGGGGATCACGCGGCGGACGAAGACGATCTCGTCGTTCCATTCTTTCACCGCCACCGAGAAATTACGCAGCCGCGCCAGGTGTTTTTCGAGCTGGGTCAACTCCTGGTAATGGGTGGCGAAAAGCGTGCGCGGCCCGCGTTCGGCGTCGCGGTGGAGATGTTCGACCACCGCCCAGGCGATCGACAAGCCGTCGTAGGTCGAGGTGCCGCGGCCGATCTCGTCCAAAATGATCAGCGAGCGGTCGGTGGCGTTGTTGAGAATGTTGGCGGTTTCGTTCATCTCGACCATGAAGGTCGAGTTGCCGCGCGCCAGGTCGTCGCTCGCGCCCACCCGCGAGAAAATGCGGTCCACCAGCCCCACGCGGCAGCTCTTGGCCGGCACCCAGCAGCCGACTTGGGCCAGCAGCGCGATCAGGGCGACCTGGCGGATGTAGGTCGATTTACCCGCCATGTTCGGGCCGGTGATCAGCGCAAGCTGGGCGTCGGTGGAGGCGAGCAGCGTGTCGTTGGGCACGAAGGCGGTGGTGCCCCGGCCGGCGGCTATCGCCGGGTTCTTGAGCATCTGCTCAACCACCGGGTGGCGGCCCTCGTTGATCTCCAGGACGTCGCCGTCGTCGAGCGCGGGCTGACAATAATCCCATTCACGGGCCAGCACCGCCCAGCCGGCCAGCACGTCGAGTTCGGCCAAGGTGTCGGCGGTCTGGGCCAGGGCGATCGACTCATCGAGCACCTGGGCCACCAGCGCGGCGAACAGGGATTGCTCGCGGGCGAGGGCGTTTTCCTCGGCGTGGAAGATTTCCTTTTCCTTGGCACGCAAATCCTCGGTCACGTAACGCTCGCCGTTCACCGTGGTCTGGCGGCGGATGTAGTCGGGCGGAACGAGGTGCAGGTTGGCCTTGGTGATCTCGATGTAGTAACCAAAATTATTGGTGAACTTGATCTTCAGGCTGCGGATCCCGGTGCGCTCCTGCTCGGCGCGTTCGAGATCGGAGAGCCAGGTCTTGTTGTCGGTGGTCAGCGAGCGCAGGCGATCGAGCTCGGCGTCGTGGCCGGCGCAGATGTAGTTGCCGTCGGCCAGGTCGGCGGGGAGCTCGTCGGCCAGGGCCACGGCCAAGAGCTGCCGGAGGTCGGGGAGCTCTTGGATTTGAGAGTTGAGAGTTGAAATTTGAGAGTGGGCACCGAAGGCGCCGATGCTCGTGCGGATCGCGGGGAGTTGGGCGAGGGTGTCGCGGATGCCGCCCAACTCGCGCGGGTTGCGCAGGCGGTTTTGTAGGCGGCCAAGGATGCGCGGGATGTCACGCACCTGGCCCAGGCCCTCACGCAGTTCGCCCAGGTGCATCGGGTCGCCCAACAGTTCGCCGATCAGGGCGGAGCGGCGCTGGATCTCGGTCAAGTCGAGGGTGGGGGCGGCCAGCCAGCGTTCCAGCATCCGGGCCCCGGCGGCCGTGCCGGTGCGGTTGATGGCGGCAAGCAGCGAGCCTTCGCGGGTGCCGCGGGCGGACTGGAAAACCTCCAAGTTGCGCAGGGTGGCGGGGTCGAGCAGGAGGGTGCGGGCGCTGCGGTACTCTTGGAGCGAGCGCAGGTTTTCCGGTTTGGCGCAGAGGTTTTCGGTCGCGTAGTGAACCAGTGCCCCGGCCGGGCCGAGCGCGGGGTGGTCGGGGGCGAGACCGAACCCTTGCAGGTTGAGCACACCAAGGGTGCCCATGACGGTGCGCGCGCCCTCGGCGGTTTCGAAGTGGTAGCCGGGCAGGTCGGTGCACAGGCGCGGCGCGCAGAAGGCGTGCAGCGCGTGGGTGGCGGTCTGGTCGTGCGGGGCGGTTTTCCACCGCTCGATCTCGCCCTCGGTCACGATCAATTCGGCCGGGTCCAGCGCGGTGAGCACCGGAAGGAGGTTTTCGGCGCGGGAGTCGGTCGCGACCTTGAATTCGCCGGTGGACAGGTCGAGCCAGGCGGCGTGCAGGCCGGCCTTGTTGAGGGCGAGGGCGCAGAGGTAGTGGTTGCGTTGGGCGTCGAGCTGGTTGGCGGCGAGGGTGGTGCCCGGCGAAAGGATCCGGGTGACGGCGCGTTTGACCAGTTTGCCCGGTTTGGCCGGTTCGGCCTGATCGCAGATGGCGATCTTTTTGCCGGCGGCGAGCAGTTTGGAAATGTAGGTGTCGGCCGCGTGGTGGGGGATGCCCGCCATGGGGGTTTCGCCGCGTTTGGTCAGGGTGAGGCCGCAGAGTTTCGAGGCGGTGGCGGCGTCGTCAAAAAACATCTCGTAGAAATCCCCCAGCCGGAACAGCAGGAGGGTGTCGCGCGGCAGGCCGCGTTTCACCTCGAAGTACTGCTGCATCATCGGCGTGAGTTTCTCGGGAGCGGAAGACATGGGCGGGGATGGGAACGGGGAACGCGGCGGAAGACACGAAAAAATTAACCCCAGTGCTGGCCGGGTCCATCCGGCGCGCCCTTGGCTCATCCCAGCGCGCGCCCCCCGCCCCAGCAAAGTGTCACCTAATAGGTGACACTTTGCCGCCTGCGTGTACGAGGGAAAAGACAATCAGGGAGTGTCACCTAATAGGTGACACTGCATGGCCGGAGGCGGGCATTGCCTCGGACGCGGGGAGGGGTTTGGGTGCGGGGGATGGTTACTCTTTTTCATCGGGATCTGGGCGGGGTGGGCAAACCGCCGTTGGTGGTGCTCCATGGGCTTCTCGGCTCGTCGCGCAATTGGCTGACGACCGGCAGGGACTTGGCGGCCCATCACCACGTGCTCGCCCTCGACCTGCGCAACCACGGCAAATCCCCCCACGCCGCCCCCATGGACTACGCCACCCTCGTGGCCGACGTGCTCGCCTGGCTCGACGCCCAGGGGTTCCCCCGCGTTGCCCTGATGGGCCACAGCATGGGCGGCAAGGTGGCGATGCTGCTCGCCTGCCGCCACCCGGAGCGGGTGGCGCGCCTGGTGGTGGTCGACATCGCCCCCCGCGATTATCTCTCCCTCGCCCACCGCGCCGAGTTCGCGGCGATGAACGAACTGCGCCTCGATACCCTGCAATCGCGCGGCGAGGCCGAGTTGCGCTTCGAGGCCCGGGTGGGCGACTGGGCCATGCGCAAGTTTCTCACCACCAACCTAGAGCCCACGGCCGAAGGACGCTGGCAATGGCTCATCAACCTGCCGGTGATCACCGCCGCGCTGCCCGCCCTCGAGGCCTCCCCCTTGTTGCCGGGGGACCGCTTTGAAGCGCCGGTGCTGTTCATCACCGGGGGGAAGTCGAACTATGTGGGCGCAGCCGATCTCAACCTAATCAGCGGACATTTCCCCCGTGCGCGGGTTCAGGTCATCCCCGGGTCGGGGCATAATCCCCACATGGAGACCCGGGGCGAGTTCGTCGCGGCCGTCCTGGCGGTCTAACCCGGCTCGCGGTCGCGGCGGCGCTCCCTAGGTTCATTTCGACCTCAATTCCCCGGCCGCCGTGCCGATTAGTCAGCAACGCCTCGTGGGCCTGCGCGGGTGGTGGGCAAGAGGGCGGCGGTCGGTCGGGGCAGTTTTTTCCACCTCGCGGTGCTCCGGCGGCGAGTGAGGTTTATGGACCTTGTTAAAAACATGAGGAATAGGGTAGTTAGGTATGTGGCATTGGCTCTGCTTTGTTGCAGGGCATGAATATCGGACTCTACCAAAGCGCCGCCGCGCTAAGCTCCTTGGAGCGTTGGCAAGATGCCGTGTCCCAAAATATCACCTCGGCGCAAGTGATCGGGTTTAAGCGCCGCTCGGTCCAGGTGGCGGCGGAAAGCCGCGGGGAGATTTTGACCCAGCCCGGGGCGAAACCGGATAACAACGAGGGCATGCCGGCCCTGTTTCCCCAGACGCGTTATTCGATCGCGTTTACCTCGGGGGAAAACAACCCGACCCGCCGGGATCTGGACTTTGCGATCTCGGGCGAAGGGTTTTTTACGGTGCGCAAGCCCGATGGCGCCACCGCCTACACCCGGGCCGGCGAATTGCAGATCCGCGCCGACCGCACCCTCGTGACCGCCCAGGGCTGCGAGATCCTCAGCGATAGCGGCGATCCCATCCAGTTGAAGAGCACGGGTGGCGCCCTCGTGGCCATGGAGGATGGTTCTCTGCGTCAGGGCGACAGCATCATCGGCAAGCTAGGGATCGCCAAGGCCACCGAACCCTCACGGCTCATCTCGTTGTCCAGTGGCTTGTTCCTACCCGATTCCGGCGCCGGGATGGTGGCGGTAGAAAACCCGCGCATTCAGCAGGGCTATTTGGAAGGCAGCAATGTGTCTCCCCTGCGCGAAATGGTGGACCTGGTGAACATTTCCCGGGCCTACGAGGCCAATCAGAGGCTCATCCAGAGCCGCGATAATATCATGCAAAAAACCCTCGACGCGGTCAGCTAACTAACCCCCCAGCCCTTACCCTATGAATCTTTCCCTCTATTCGGCCGCCACGGGCATGGAAGCGCAGCAGCTCAACCTAAACACCATCGCGAACAACCTCGCGAATGTGAACACCCCCGGGTTCAAGCGCAGCACGATCCAGTTCCAAGACTTACTTTACCAGAAGCCGCGCAACGCCGGCGCCGAGAGCGGCGGTGGCGACGTGGTCCCCACTGGCATCGAGGTCGGCAACGGCACCCGGGTGGCCTCGACCACCAAGATTTTCACCCAGGGCCAGTTGACCAACAGCGGCCAGCAGCTCGACCTCGCGATCCAAGGCGACGGGTTTTACGAGGTGCAAAAACCCGATGGCACCACCGCCTACACCCGCGACGGTTCCTTTAAACTCAACTCCGCCGGCCAGGTTGTCACCACCGACGGGCGCCCGGTTCTCAGCGGTTTCCAAAACGTTCCCGCCGGCACCACCGCGATTGCCGTCTCGGAAAGCGGGGTGGTCAGTTACCAGACGGCCGGCGGCACCACCACCTTCAACTTGACGCTGTCGCGCTTCGCCAACCCCGCCGGCCTGCAAAGCCTGGGCGGTAACCTTTACGCGGCGACAGGCGCCAGCGGCACCGCCGAAGCCGGCGCGCCCGGCGAAAACGGGTTCGGCACCGTCATGCAGGGCTATGTCGAGACCTCCAACGTCAACATCGTCGAGGAGATGGTTAACCTGATCGTCGCCCAGCGCGCCTACGAGGTGAACAGCAAGTCGATCCAAGCCTCCGACGAGATGCTGCAAAACGTCAACCAGCTCAAACGCTAAGCCGCCCTCCCATGATGCGCCGTTATCTGTTGCTGAGTTTGCTCCTCGCCCTCGCCACCCTTGGCCGGGCCCAGGTGACCCCGGCCGCGCCCGCGCCCGCCGATCCCTGGCTCGAGACGCTGACCGCCTTGCTGGCCGATCGCTATCAGGTCAGCGGCCAGCTCCAGCTGGCTTGGAATCGCCCGCGTCCCGCCGCCGCCCCCGTGGATGCCGAACTGGCCATCGTGACCGCTACCGCCGAATTGGCCCCCCAGATCCTCGTGACGGTCAAGGCGACCGATGCTGCCGGCCGGCTCAGCGAACACATGCTGGTGCTGCGCGCCGAACTCTGGCGCGATGGCTGGATGGTCCGCGACCCGGTGGTGGTGGGCACCAAGTTGAACCCGCTCAACCTCGATCCCCGTCGCTTCGATGCCCTGCGTGAACGCGACACGATCCCGGCGGACTCGACGCTCGAACTCGATTTTGCCCGCAACATGCCCACCGGTCGTTTGGTGGCCTGGCGCGATGTCGTGCGCCGCCCGCTGGTGCGCCGCGGCCAAGCCATGGAGGTGGTCGCCACCGACGGCGCCCTCACCGTCACCTTACACGCCATCGCCCTCCAGGATGGAGCCCGCGGTGAATCCGTGCGGGTGCGTAATCCCGATTCCAAGAAGGAATTCGTTGCCCAGGTCGTTTCCGAGTCCCGCGCCACCATCCGCTTCTAAGCCGCCCCCGCCATGAACCCTCACCTGCTTCTTTTCTGCCTTCTCCCAGCCCTGGTTTCCCCCCTGCGCGCCGATTCGCTCTGGACCGCTGCCGGTTCCCGCGAACAGGGCGTGGCGACCCAGTTAAAGGCCGGCCAAGTGGGCGACATTCTGACGATCATCGTTTCCGAGTCGGCCGACCAAACGGCCTCGCAAAGCAAGAGCAGCAACAGCGCGAGTAACATGGATGCCTCGGTCAGCCAGTTCCTGTTTCCCGCCAGCGTGAGCAAGTTCG
The DNA here is from genome assembly GCA_044353465.1 of Rariglobus sp. GTDB lineage: Bacteria > Verrucomicrobiota > Verrucomicrobiia > Opitutales > Opitutaceae > Rariglobus. The sequence continues at coordinate 75,642 of JBILBW010000001.1, forward strand.
GCACCAAAGGCGGCCAGATGCCCGGCATCAAGTTTGGCGGCTCCAGCGACTTCAAGGGCGGTGGTGACGTTAAGAATTCGCAGTCGATCACCGCACGGGCCGCGGTGCTTGTCACCGATGTGCTCCCCAACGGCAACCTCGTGATCGCCGGGGCCCGCCGGATCACCTTTTCGGGCGAGACCCAGAACATCGTGCTTCACGGCCTGGTGCGCTCGGCGGACATCGGCAGCGATAACACCATCCTTTCCAGTAACATCGCCGACGCCCGGGTGGAGTTCATCTCCGAGGGCATGATGAGCGACGCCGCCAAGCGCGGTTGGCTGAGCAAGGTGTACGAAAAACTCCGCCCCCTCTAACCCTCCTGGAGCTTACCCTCTTTTTCCCCATGCGCTGTATCCTCATGATTCTTGGTTTGCTCGCCCCGCTTTGGCTGGAGGCTGCGCGCGTCAAGGATATCGCCCGGGTAGCCGGTCAGCGGGACAATCAACTGGTCGGTTACGGCTTGGTGGTCGGGTTGGCCGGCGATGGTGATTCCAACGCCTTGGCGACGCTCAGCTCGGTGGCCAATGTGCTCGAGCGGAGCGGTCTGAAGATTGATCCCTCGCTGATCAAGGCGAAGAACGCCGCCGCCGTGATCATCACCGCCAACATCGGCGCCTTTCTCAAGTCGGGCTCGCGCATCGATGTGACGGTTTCCTCGGTGGGCGACGCCAAGTCGTTGCAGGGTGCGGTGCTCCTGCAGGCCCCCCTGATGGGTGCGGACGGTCGGGTGTATGCCGTGGCCCAGGGGCCGGTGGCGGTGGGCGGCTTCCTCGGCGGGGCTGGAGGGGCCGGGGGCGCGACGGTGCAGAAAAACCACCCCACCGTCGGCATTATTAGCAACGGCGCCATCGTGGAGCGTGAAATCCCCGCCACCATCGTTCAGGACGGGCGCATCTCCTTCAGCCTGCACAACCCCGATTTCACCTCCGCGGCGCGGATGGCCGACGCCATCAACGGGGTGTTTCCCACGGCCGGGGCCTTGGCCCGCGATGCCTCCACCGTAGATTTGAACCTGCCCCCGGCTTATGTGGGCCGCGACGTGATGTTTTTGGCCGATGTGGGGGCCGTCATGGTCAACCCCGACGCCATCGCCCGGATCGTCATCAACGAGCGCACGGGCACGATCGTTGCGACTGCTCCGGTCGGGCTTTCCCACGTGGCGATCAGTCATGGCTCCCTTACCATCACGATCGCCTCCACCCCCACGGTCTCGCAACCGGGCCCGTTGAGCGGCGGGCAGACCGCGATCACCAACACCACCCAGACCGACATCAAGGAATCCAAGGGCTACTTCACCATGATTCCCGAGGCCCCTTCGGTGGAGAAACTGGCCTCGGCCCTCAACTCGCTCGGCGTGAGCAGTCGCGACATGATGTCGATTTTCCAGACCCTCAAAACCGCCGGCGCCCTCCAAGCCGACCTGATTATCAACTGATTCCGGTTTCATCCTCCCATGTCCATCGATCCCCTTTCCGCCCTCTCCGCCACAGACCGCTCCGCTGCCTCCTCGGGTGGTCCCCTCAAGAACTCGCCCAAACCCAACGCGAGCCAACTGGCCAAAGCCGCCCAGCAGTTTGAAGCCATCATGGTGCGGCAGTTGTTGTCGCCGGCAATCGAGCCGATGATGAACGGCGGAGTGGGAGGTGAGAAATCGAAGGCCGGGGCCGGCGGCGGCGGTGGGGTTTTCGGCTACATGCTCACCGACACACTGGCCAACTCGATTGCGCAAGGCGGTGGCCTTGGATTGGCCCAGGTCATCAACCGGCAACTTTCTCCCGCGACCTCGGTCGCCCAACCCAAATGAGCGCTCAACTCTTTATTCCCCTGGTGGAGCTTCTTCGCGCCGAGCTGGCCGGTTACGGCGGGCTGCTCGCGCTGTTCGACGAACAGCAGTCCCTGCTCTGGCGCCGCGAGGTCCAGGCGGTGGCTGACACGTCCTTGGCCATTGAGCAAATCGCGGCGGAAACCGCCCGTCACCGCCTGGAGCGGGAGGCGTGGGTGGCTCGCTTCGCCACCGGTAAGGGGCAGCCCGCCGAGACCCAATTGCGCCGCTTACTGGAGTTTTTCCCCGCCGACCAGCAGCCCCTGCTCGGGGCCCTGATCGACGAAATTAACCACCTGCTGCACCGGGTGCGTCGTCGCGCCCGCCAAAACCACTCGATTCTTGCCCGCGCCGTTGAGCTGCACCGCGGGGCCCTTGCCACGTTGCACCCCGCCGCCCGCCCGCGCACCTATGCGCCTTCGGGCCGGATGGGCTCGCTCGCCGGCCCGGCTGCGACCCTGCAGGCCGCCGGCTAAACTCCTGGTTGACCCCCCCTCGGTTGCCTCCTCCTGGGTCTGGGCCAAGCCAAGCCTAGGCGCGGCAAGCCCCGCAGCCTCGTCGCGTCCGGGGAGGGTCGGATAACGCCAGCTCCTGCTTCGGCCGATTTTCCTGCCTTCTGGGTGTTCCGCCCCGGGCTGCGGTCCGAGCCGACCTGCGGGCCTAGCTCTCCGGCGGCCGCCAAGACGATGTCGCGCCGCTGCGTTGCCCCGGGGCGCGGGTGCGGGTGCGTTGCGCGTGGGGGGGGCGGGCGCGGGGGCTTTGCGCTGCAAGGGCGCGGGCGCCGCTGCGCCGGGCACCCTGATCGGTAGTCCCGCGCCCCGGAGCGCCGCGTGCGCCCACCCGCGTCCACCCGCGCCCCGGCGTTTTCCTTGGGCTATGACTGCCCACGCCCCCAAAACGGGGCCGGTGGCTGCCAGTGTCACCTATTAGGTGACACCACGGCTCCGCCCGCGGGCGTCTTGCGGGGGCGCGCCGCGGGCGTCCTGCGGAGGGCGCGCCGCGGATGGGCCCGTGGGGCAGCAACTGGCGGGACGGTTTTTGGCTACAGGCTCGGCAAGCCCTCACTGGCCTCGGGGTGCAACCTTTCGCTCGAACCGGACTTCTTGCGCCGCTGGCGGCCCGGTTGGCTGGCGGCGGGGCGTTGCCGGGAGAGCTCACGCGCGGGGGGACCACGCTGGCATTGCGGCGGATTCGCCGGGGTGGGGGCAAAAACTGCCGCAGTCGCGATTGGCAGCGGATTCCTGCTTTAGGGCTCAACTCCGGAGCGCTTGTGCCGATTACCTTGTCGGGTCTCAGGTGTCCTGAACGCTCGTCGGCGCGAGGTTTTGCCAGCCCCGGGCAGTTTTTTCCTCCCGCCGGCTTTAGTCCGGTTAGGCCTCCTCCTCTGATTTTTTAAAAATCTGGCAATACGGGTAGTTAGGGATGTGGCATTGGCTCTGCTTAGTCCGTTGGCATGAACATCGGACTCCGCCAATTTACCGCCTGCACCCTCGACGGACGGGCCCCCCTTTTACTGGCCGCGGGTTAATCGCATTCAACCCCTCGCCCCCCCAACCCGATGTCCGGTCTATTCGCCACACTCAGTCAGTCATCCCAGTCCCTCCATGCCCAATCTGTGGGGATCGAGGTGGCCGGCCGGAATCTAGCGAACGTCAATAACGTGGATTACGCCCGCCAGCGGGTCGTCTTCGGCGACCGCGGCACGGTGCTGTTGCCTCAGGGGGCCCAGTCGCTCGGCATCGAGGCCAAGTCGATCCAGCAGCTCCGTGATGCTTTGATCGATCAACAGGTCGGCCGCGAACTTGCCTCCAAGGCCAGCCTTTCCGCCGAGAATGACGTTTACGCCAAAACCCAGTCCGCCTTGGGCGAGTCCATCGACCGGACCCAATCCGCCACCTCGCCCGCAGCCGGCATGTCGGGTGTGGTCAGTGACTTTTTTAACGCGTTCAAGGCGTTTGCCGCCAGCCCCACCGACGTGGGCCAGCGCCAGCATCTCATTCAACAAGCGGAGATTCTCGTCGATCGCTTTAATTCAACCGATGCGCGCCTCGCGCAGGTGCAAACCGATGTCGGGACCAACATTGTCGCCGACGTCGACACGGTGAACAACCTGCTGGCCACCGTGGCCTCGCTCAATGCCCAGATTGGTGGCTTTGAGATCAACGCGCCGGGAACGGCCGTTGACCTGCGTGACCAACGCCAGGCGGCCATCGAGAAATTGGCCGGGCTGATCGGGGCCGAGACCGCAATCAACGCGACTCAGGCCGGCCAGTTGGATGTGTTTGTGCGCGACGCCAGTGGCACCGCGATCACGTTGGTTAGCTTGGCCACGGTGAGTAACCCGGTGAACTACATCGGTACCGGGTTGACCGCGGGTACGGCGGGCACCCCGATCGCCCTAGCTTCGGGTTCGATCAACGGTTTTTTTACCGCCCGCGACGGAGCGGTCCAGACCCTGCGTGACAACCTCAACACTTACGCCGGCCAAATCGGTTCCGCCGTCAACGCCGCTTACAACCCCACCAACACGTCCGGGGCGGATTTCTTTAGTTTCACCCCCGGAGCGGCCGCGTCCACCCTGAGCCTCGCTACCGGTCTGACCCCGGTCACCCTCAAGTCGTCCAACGGGGCCGCCGGCGACAATACCCTGGCTTCAGCGGTTGCCGCGCTGTCCGCACGGGTTTTTAGCACCACCTCGGGTGACAGCATCGATGGTACCTTCAGCCAATATTATGCGGGCGTGGTCAGTGACTTCGGCCGTACGGTGGCGGGCACCACCAACCGACTGGAGGATCAGAGTAATATCACCAAGCTGGTCAACCAGCAGCGGCAGAGCCTGAGTGGGGTTTCCATGGACGAGGAAATGGCCGACTTGCTCAAATACCAGCACGCCTTTGAAGCCTCATCCAAAGTCATTTCCATTATCGACGGCCTGCTCGATATTGTCGTCAACCGCCTCGGCGCCTAATCCGGCTTGGCCCAGCTCACGTTCCGTTCCGCAAACGCTATGAGAATTTCCACCGCCAGCACCTCCATCGCCATTCTCGCGCAACTGCAGAAGTTGAGTGGTCGCCAAGCCGAGTTGCAGAACCAAGTGGCCACCGGCCAGCGCATTTTCCAGCCCGGCGATGATCCCGCCGCAGTCGGCCGGGTGATTTCCGCGCAAATGGAGCGCAGTGCCGTCGCGCAATTTTCCCGCAACGCCGACACCGCCCTGTTCTACTCGCGAACCTCCTTTTCGGCCTTGGATCAGTTTAAAAAACTGTCCGACCGCGCGGGCGAACTCGGAGTGCTGGGCACCGGGAGCATCGGCACCGACGCGATGGCCGCCTACGGCGCCGAGGTCAACCAGTTGCTCGAGCAGGCCGCCACCGTTGGCAATACCCGCTCGCGCAACGACTACATCTTCGCCGGTACCGCCGTCACCACGCCACCCTACACGCTGACCCGGGACGCCTCTGGCAACATCACCTCGGTTGCGTATGCGGGCGATAGCAGCCAGATTTCCGTTCCCCTGGCTGACGGCACCTCCATCAAACCCACGACCGACTCGGCCACCAATTCCGGCCTGGCTGATTTCATGAACCAACTGGTGGCCCTGCGCGACGCCCTGCAGTCCGGCAGCTCCGCTGGCGTGCAGGCCACCCGCCCCAATTTAGAAAGCTCCGAAAATCTCCTGGTGTCCTCGCTCAGTGAACACGGCGCGGTTCAACTGCGCATCGAAGTCGCCCAAACTCAGCACAAAGTCCGCGGAGACGAACTGGACCGCCAAATTTCCGCTGAAGCGGATGCCGATCTGCCCTCCACGATTGTTAACCTCAACCAGACCACGCAGGCCTATGAAGCCGCCCTGTCCTCGTCAGCAACGTTAATGAAAATGTCGCTGCTCGATTACATCCGGTAACCCTATTTTTCGCATCCTACCCTCCATGAAAGTCCTAGCCGAATCCCCCCAACTGCAAGACCTCGAGGCCCCCCCCACCCTGGACCTCAGTTTCCCCAACGGCATCGTCGGCTTTCCCGAGCACCGCCGCGGGGAGATTTTTCACTTCGTCGACCAATTGCCGTTTCAGTGGCTGCGCCTGCACGGGCCGACGCCGCTGCACTTCGTGGTCATCGACCCGGCCGGCTTGCTGCCCGATTACACCCCCGAGCTGTTTGATGACGACGCCAATGCACTGGGTATCACCGAAGCGAGCGACGCCCTGTTATTCAACATTGTCACCGTCCGCGACCAGTCCTCTACTGCAACGGTCAATCTGGTCGGTCCCATTATCGTCAATCGACACACTGGGGTTGCCCGCCAAGTTGTTGTCGCCAACCACGCGCTTTACAGCGCCCGCCATCCCCTCGTCACCGCCAGCTGATCAGCCATGCTTGTTCTTACTCGAAAGGTTAATGAAGCCATCGTCATCGGAGACAACATCGAGATCCGCATCACGCGGATCGACGGTGACACGGTGAAGATCGGCATCCAGGCCCCTCGCGAGATTTCGATCGTGCGCAAGGAGGTCCTCATCGACATCGCGGCAAGCAATCAAGCCGCCGCCGTCTCCCCGCCTGCCGCCGGCGGTGCCGGTTCGCGCATGCCCTCGCTGCCCCGGTTGGTCACCCCGGCCCGTCCACCCAAGTCCTGAATCTCGAATTTCTTATCCTCATGTCCTCGATCAATACCAGCCAACAATCCCTGTTTCTCGCCGCCGGACTCGGCCGCCTGCAAACGCTGGCCGATGCCGCCTCTACCCGGGTTTCCTCCGGCCAACGCTTTGACCGCCCCTCCGCAGACGTGGGCGGGGTCGGCATGGCCGCTAAGCTCGACGGCCAGCAGGCCCGCCTGCGCGGGGTGGAAGTGAATCTGCAAAACGGCGTCAGCCGGATGCAGTCCACCGCCGGCCAACTGAGCACGATTACCCGGGTCCTCACCCGCATGAGCGAACTGTCCGCACTCGGGACCAATCCCACTCAGGATCTCGCCAGTCGTTCGCTCTACCAAGTGGAGTTCACCCAGCTCCAAGATCAGCTCCGCCAGACCATCGGCGGCACGACCGCCCAAATCGGCGGCACGGCCGATGTGCTCAATCCGACCGGTTCCTTCAACGGCTCGCGCCTCTTTGGCCCCTCCACGGGCGAGACCCTTTCAATCGGGCTCCAAGCCGACGAAAAAATCACCCTGCCGTCGATGGATTTGAGTAGCGGTGCCGTCGGGGCGCTGATCCACCAAGACGCCTCCGGCGCCTACACCGCGACGATCGCCAGTGGCGGAATCGGGACCCTCCTCGGCGATGCGCTCAGCCAGAACGCGCTGGTGCTGGCCAATGTCGGCGCGGTGCAGAGCCGGGTCGATTTTTCCGCCAACGTGGCCTCCACCGCCAGCGCCAACCACGAGGCGGCGCTCTCGGTCATCCGCGACCCCAATGTGGCCGCCGAGGTCACGGCGATCTCCCGCCTCAAAATGCTCACCGAAGCCCATTCGGCGATGTTGGCCCAGTCGCGCGATTCCGGAGCCAAGTTGATCGGCTTGCTGTCCCGCAACTAAGCGGTTGGCCCAACCGTTGGGGCCTCAGTGCGGAGGCGGCGCGCAGGCGCCGCCTCTTTTTTTTGCGGGTTTGGGCGTTTTTTGGCCGCAGTTGGCCGGCGGGGGGGCACCAGGCTCGAACTTGGCGGGGTCCTGTTCGGGTTTAAGCTCACCCGCTTTCGTGCCGATGCAGGGGGTAGTTTTTTTCATGTCCTCTCTGTTTCCATTGTTCTCCCCGGCCTGGGTGGAAGTTGTGCACAGGTTCATTGCCGTGACGGTCCGGGGCCTTGGTTTGGGCAACAGGGAGGGCCGGCATGAGTGAGTCCCAGCCCTTGCCCTGCGCCTGCGCAGAACCGCCCGCTGGTCTCAGCGGTGACCAGGCACTGCTTGAGTCCATGGCCGCGGCGCTTGCGGGGGCGGGCGCCTTAATCGACGGCGCCGGGGTGGTGGTCGCCGCTACCGCTGAAGCCGGAGTGCGGGTGGGCCAGGACTTTTTGGCTGAGCGTGCGCCCGGCCTTGCCTCCGGTTTGCGCGAGCTGCTGGCGGGCCAGCGGGATGTGTTTACCGATAGCTTTATGCGCGCAGATCCGGCGGGCCCGCGGGCCATCCGGTTGCGTGCCTCGCGCTGGCGCACCCCGCACGCCGCCGGAGCGTTGTTGATCTTCACGGAGTGCCCCGGTGCAAGCGATGGGGGCGGATCAGCGCCGGAGTCCGAGCCGAGTCACACCCGGTTGAGCGAGGCGATTGCCCATGCCACCGAGATGGCTGCCCAAGCCACCGCCGCCAACCAGTCGAAGAGCCTGTTTTTGGCGAATATGAGCCACGAACTGCGCACCCCGATCAACGGGGTGATGGGGATGGTGGGGCTCTTGCTGGATACCCGGCTAGACGCCGAGCAGCGAGGCTTTGCCGAGACCGCCCGCACCAGCGGCGAAAACCTGCTGCAACTGGTTAATGACATCCTCGACTTTTCCAAGGTGGAGGCCGGCAAGGTGGAGTTGGAAACCCTCGAGTTTGATCTCGGTGAGCTGGTTGAGGAATCGATGGAGTTGTTGACCCTCCAGGCGCACGAGCGCGGCCTGGAATTGGCGGTGGTCATGGCGCCCGGCACCCCGCCGCGGTTGCGTGGCGACCCGGGACGGATTCGGCAAGTGTTGGTCAATTTGCTGGGCAATGCGGTGAAGTTCACCGAGCGCGGCGAGGTGGTGGTCCGCGTCGGGTTGCGGTCCCACGACAACGGCCAGCCCTGGATCGGGATCTCGGTGACCGACAGCGGGGTGGGGATCGACCCGGAAAGGGCGGCTCACCTGTTTCAACCCTTCACCCAGGCGGACTCCTCGACCACGCGGCGTTTCGGGGGCACGGGATTGGGTTTGGCCATTTCGCGGCAATTGGCCGAATTGATGGGCGGGGAAATCACGCTGCAAAGCCGGCCGGGCGCTGGCAGCACCTTTACGCTCACCCTGCCGTTGCAGGTTGCGCCCGCTCCGGCGGTGCCGCTGCGCCCGGGCTGGGCGGGGCAACGGGTTCTCCTGGTGGAGTCGCATCGGCCCACCGCCGACCATATCGCGCTGCTGTTGGATGCCGCCGGCGCCCACTGCGAGGTGGCGACTTCATTGGTCGCGGTGTTGGACCGGTTGAGCGCGGCGGAAGGGCCGGGGTGCGACCTGTTGTTGTTATCCGACCGGGTTTCCGGCGCGGCCGAGGCGGTGGCGGCTGCCGCGTTGCCGCGCAAGCCGGGAGCCGCTGGCCTGCGGGTGGTGGTGTTGACCAGTTTGGGGGTGCGCGCTCCGCTGGTCGGTGCGGTGGCCACCCTGGCCAAGCCGGTCCGGGCCGCCTCCCTGTATCGTACCCTGGGCGCCTTGTTTAGCCCGGCCCCGGCGCCGCGGTTACCGCCGCCGCCCCCCCCGTCAACGGGCAACCGCTTCGGTTGGCGCCTGCTGCTGGTGGAGGACAATTCGATTAACCAGCGGGTCGCCTTGGCCATGCTCGCCCGGCTCGGTTACCGCGCCGATGCCGTGGCCAATGGACGCGAGGCGCTCGCCGCTCTCGGCCGGGCCCCGTATGATCTCGTACTGATGGATTGCCAAATGCCCGAGATGGATGGTTATGCCGCCACCCGGGCGGTGCGGGCGGGCGACAACCCGGCCATCAATACCGCTATTCCGATCATCGCGATGACCGCCAATGTCATGGAAGGTGACCGTGAGCGGTGTTTGGACTCGGGGATGAACGATTATCTGACCAAGCCGATCAGCACCAAATCGCTGGCCGAGTGCCTTTCTCGCCACCTCACGGCCCTGGCCACCCCCAGCGAACTCCCGGCCGCAATTGATTGGGACGAACTCCTGGCCAGCCTAAGCGGCGACACGCCACTGGCCCAGGAAATGTTGGCCCAGTTTTGCGGCGAGGCCTCGGTTTACTTGGATCGGGCCCGCGCCGCCTATGCCTCAGGCAACACTGCGCTGCTGACCCGCATCCTGCGCAGCTTAAAGGGGGCTGCGGTTAACTTCTCGGCCAAAGGGCTGCATTTGGCCGCCGCCGAGGCGGAGTCCGCCCTGGCCCACGGGATGGAGATGGCCCCGGTGTTCTCCGTTCTTGCAGTGCAAATCAAAGCGGTGCTGGCTGATCATGACCGGCGGCTCCACCCGACTTTGTGCGCCGAACCACCTGCATTTCGATGATTCCCGTTTCGCCTCCTATTCCCGTCGTTATTTTGGTTAACGACGACCCGATTCAGTTGGATTTGCTCGCTGGTATTCTCGGCGGCCAGCCTTGGCAGGTGGTGTGTTGTCGATCGGCTGCGGAAGCCCTGCGGGCAATGGCCCGCAGCCAGCCGGCCCTGGTGATCACCGATCTCTACATGCCCGATATCGACGGGTGGGCCTTTTGCCGGATGCTGCGCTCGGCCGCCTACAAGCGATTCAACCCGACGCCGATTCTGGTGCTCTCCGGGATTCTTGGCAGCGAAGAGGCGGCGGATATTGCCGCCGAATTGGGGGCGACTGACTTTTTTCCGCTTCCGGTCGAGGTGGCCCGCTTGCGCGAACGGGTGCGTATGCTCATCGAGGCGCCGCCGGCGGCGCCGTCCTGGAAGGTGTTACTGGCCATGGCCGCCGGGCCGGAATCTGCCGCGCTCAAAGGGGTTTTCGGAGCCCAAGGCTGCGAAATCTGCCAAGTCGAGAACGTCACCGATCTCGACGAGGTGCTGGTGCGCGAGCCGTGGGAGGCGGTGATCTGCGATCTCGATTTGCCGGAGTGCTCCATTCCCTTGGTGCGCATGTGGATCACGGCCGCCCCGCAATCCCCCTTTGTCCTGGTTACCGCTAATCCCGATCCGCAAGCGGCGGTCATTTCGATCCGTGCGGGCGCCAGTGTGCATACCCTGCGCCCTTACGCCCCGGATTATCTCTTTGGGTTGTGCGTGTTGGCCCGGCAAAAAAACGCGCTCATCCGCGCCCAGCGCCTCCTGGAACTGCGTACCGTCGAGTTGCGCAACTCCGATCGTCTGCTCCAGTCCATCCTCGATTCCTCCGACCAGGTTTATTTGGTGATCGACCGGGCTGGCCGCGTTGAGATGGCCAACCGGGGCGCCCGGCAAATCGCCGCGGAACTCCTCCCCGATTTGGTTGCCGAGGGCGATGCCGCCGTGGCTCAACTGCCCGCGCTGATGTGCGGGCGCACCCAGCAAAGCCTTGCCTTGGCCATGTCCGGGCAAGTGGTTCACCACGACGCTGCGGTCAGCGTTGGCGCCGGGCGGCAGCGGCGCTTCATCGTACGTTATACGCCGTTATCCGACGCTGACGGCCGAACCACCCGGGTGTGTTTTAACGCCCAAGACATGACGGACCGCATCGAGGCCGAGGAGGCCCTCCGGCTGCGCAATCATGCGCTCAGTTCCATTAGCCAAGGGGTGCTCATCACCGACGCCGACCTCAATATCACCTATGCCAACGACAGCTTGATCGGCATCACCGGGTTTAGCCGCAGCGAAATCCTGGGCTTCCCCTGTGGCTTTTTACAGGCCGGGCAAACCGACCCCGAGCGGCGCGCCGATGTGCGCCGCAACCTGGTGGCCGGACTGCCCTTTTCAGAGGAAGTGCTCGACCACCGCAAAAACGGCGATGCCTATTGGTGTGAACGCTCACTGACGCCGGTCAAAGACGCCGAGGGTAATGTTACTCAATTTGTTGGAGTCCAGCGTGATGTAACCGAGCGGAAGCGTTGGCAGGACCAATTGCGGGCCAGTCAAGCCCGGTTGCAGGCGCTCTTCGATCATTCCAACGATGCCATCCTCCTGGCGGACGACCGGGGCAGTTATGTGGAAGCCAACCCGGCCGCCTGCGCCCTGCTCGGTTACCTGCGCGATGAGCTGCTCAGCGTTGGGGTTGCCGACCTGTTTTCCGCCAGCGAACGCAATTGGGCCGAGGGCGCCTGGCATGAGTTTTTGGAGGCCGGCACCCTGCGCGGGGAGTGTTCACTCCGGCGCAAAAACGGCACCCTGTTGCGGGCCGACTGCAGTGCGATTGCCCACATTCAGCCCGGGTTGCACCTGTCGATTTTTCGCGACGTCTCCGAGCGCAACCGGCTCCAATCCCAGCTTCTGCGCCAGCAACGCTTGGAAAGTGTCGGCCGTCTGGCCAGCGGCGTGGCCCATGACCTCAACAACATCCTCACGCCGATTCTGATGGCCCCGGCCATGTTGCGCAATTTCGTGGCCGACGCCGGCGCCCGCATGCTCCTCGAATCCATGGAGTCGGGGGCGCGGCGCGGCTCCGCCATCGTCAAGCAACTGTTGGCGTTTTCCCGCGGCGAATCGGGCGAAAAGGTCCGCCTCGACGTGCAAAAAACCCTCCGCGATTCGTGTGCGATCATGCGCGAGACCTTCCCCAAAAGCGTCACGGTCGAGCTGGCCCCGGCCACGGGGGATTTTTTTATCCTCGGCGATCCCAATCAGCTCCAGCAGGTGGTGTTGAACCTGGCCCTGAATGCGGCCGATGCCATGCCGCGCGGTGGCCGCCTGGTGCTGAGCCTGGACCGCGTGGAGATTTCGCCCGCCGAGGCGGCGAGCGATTCGGATTTGATCGCCGGCCGGCATGTGGTGTTGACGGTGGTCGACCACGGTACGGGCATTGCGCCTGAGGTGATCGACAAGATTTTTGATCCCTTTTTCACCACCAAGCCCTTTGGCCAGGGCAGCGGCATGGGGCTTTCCGTGGTGCTGGGCATCGTTCGCTCGCACGGGGGATTTGTGCGCGTGTCCAGCCGGCTGGGCGTCGGCAGCATCTTCAAGGTGCACCTGCCGTTGCAACCCGACGCGCTGGCCGCTGCGACCCTCCCCGGGCCGCTCACCCAGGTCACCCCGCTCACCCCAACGGGGGCGGGGCGTACCGTCCTGGTGGTCGACGACGAGGCCGATGTCCGTGATATCATTCGGCTCACCCTCAGCCGCGAAGGTTATCGGGTGATTGGTGCCGCCGGGGCGGACGCGGCGTTTTCGCAGCTCCAGGCCTGCGGCGGGCGCGTCGATCTTATCCTCACGGATATGTCCATGCCGGGGGTTTCGGGGGTGAAATTCATCGAGCTGTTGCACAGCCGCCACTTCAAGCAGCGTATTCTTGTGATGACGGGCAATGACTCAAGTTGTGCGCTCGTGCCCTCCTTGAGGGATTTAATTTGTGGGGTTTTACCCAAGCCCTTTGAGGCCCTCACCCTGGTGCTGGCGGTGAACCAAGCCCTGCAACCGGCGGCCGAGTAGGGGGGGGCGGTGGGGGCGCCGGTTTTCGGCATCGGGGTTTTTTGCGCCGAGCGCTGCTGCGCGCTACGCTGGCGCGGGCTAATCCCGCGCCTCCCGCCGTTCCCGACTTTGCGCATAAACGTGCACCGGCTGGGGCGGTATTTGCCGGGCAAGGCTTAAGCTGGGTCGAAAATTGCCGATAGCTGGTAATCGACTGCGTTCCAAGCTGGGCCCGCATCGGACTCTTTTTCTTCCTAGCCCCCGAATCGCTTCTCTCCCTCCATGAAATTAGGTAACAAAATTGTTGGCATTGTTTTGGTGTCCATCGGCGTGAGTGTCGCCGCGGGTTTGGCGGTGCAGCACCGCGTCATTCGCGATCAGGGCATCCAGTTGACCCAGCAAACCATGCGGGCGGCCATCGTTGAGGCCGAGAACGTGCGCGGCACCATTTCCACGTTGAACAACGCGGGGGCGTTCGACCTGACCAAGTTGGTCGACGAGTACCAACGCGGTGGCGATCTGCGCAAATCGACCCTTTACAAGACCGTGCCCGTGGTCGCCGCTTGGGATGCCATCCAAAAAGTGGCCGACGAAAATAAATGGACCTTCCGGGTGCCGAAAAACAACGCCCGCAACGACAAAAATACCCCGACGCCCGCCGAGGAGGCCATCCTCGCCATTTTGGAGAAGGGCGATGTGCCCGAGTACTTCCACGTCGACCGGGCCGCCAACCAAGTCATTTTGGCCCGGCCGATTAAGCTCACCGCGGACTGTTTGTCTTGCCACGGGGATCCTAAAACCAGCCCGACTGGTGATGGGTTGGACATGGTGGGCTACAAGATGGAAAACTGGAAAACCGGCGAAGTTCATGGGGCCTTCGTATTGCATGCCACCCTCGACAACGTCGATGCGGTTGCCCGTGCCGGCATGGTCAAGACCGCTTTGTGGGTGCTGCCGGTGGCCATGCTGGTCGGCTTCGGCGCCCTCTGGTTCTCGCGCCGAACCATCATTGGTCCGCTCGAGGCGACCATCGCGGTGATCGATGCCGCCAGCAGCCATGAGGAAACCTCGGCCCGCGAGATCGCCACCGCCTCGCAGCGCCTTGCCGAGGGCGCGAGCGAACAGGCGGCCTCTTTGGAGGAAACCAGTGCTTCCTTGGAGGAAATCTCCAGCATGACCAAGCGTAACGCCGAGCATGCCGGCAATGCCGAGGCGATTGCCGCGCAGACGCGCAGCGCTGCCGATAGCGGTTCCGCCGATATGGCGGAGATGGTGCGCGCCATGGGGGAGATCAAGGCCGCCTCCGACAACATTTCCAAAATCATCAAGACGATCGACGAAATCGCCTTCCAAACCAACATCCTCGCGCTCAACGCGGCGGTCGAAGCCGCTCGTGCGGGCGAAGCTGGCGCCGGCTTCGCCGTGGTGGCTGACGAGGTGCGTTCACTCGCCCAGCGTTCCGCCCTTGCCGCCAGAGAAACCGCCGATCGGATTACCGACTCGATTCTAAAGAGCGAACACGGGGTGCAGGTGAGCAACAAAGTCGCCACCAGTCTCACCGACATTGCCGACAAGGCCCGGCGGATGAACGAACTGGTGCGTGAAATCGCCGCCGGTTCCACCGAGCAGAGCCAAGGCATCTCCCAGGTGAACACGGCGGTCAGTCAGCTCGACGGCGTGACCCAGTCCAATGCGGCGGCGGCCGAAGAATCGGCCTCGGCTTCCGAGGAGCTCAGTGCGCAATCGATCGAGTTGAAGGCTGCGGTCGAGCAGTTGGTCAAAATCGTCTCGGGCGCCTCCAAGGGGACCCCGCCCGCACCCGGCTCGCAGGGTTTTCCGCCTATCTCTTCCCATCTCCGGCCGGTGATGCCGGCCAAAGCGGCGCCGCTCGCGCTGGGCAAGCCCACCGGCAAGCCGCCCGCAAAATCCACCTCCTCGGGTAATGACACCCTGAGTTTCCGCGATAGCTAAACCGGGGTCATTCGGGGAACCCTGACCGATAGGCGGGCAGGGTGGTGGGGGCGGGGGCGCAGCTCACCCCCGGTTTCTTGTGCGCCACAGTCAGTGATCGGGGAGTCGCCTAGGGCCGGGGCTTCGGGCAATCGAGCTGAATCGCGCTCGCGCAAGCGGGTGCGATCCCGTTTTCTACTTCTATGCCATTTTTCATCCATCGGCCGCGGATCCCCTCGGCCACCGTGTTGCCGGTGTTAGACGACGCCTGGCTGGCCTTTCTGGACAATGCCCCGTCCTTGATTTGGATCGGCGACTTCCAGGGGCGTTTACTTCACGTGAACAACACGTGGGCCAAGGCGACTGGTATGCAGGTCGCTCAATACCAGGGGGATCTTGTCTGGGAGGTGGTCCATCCGGTCGATCGGGGGCGTTTGCTCGAGATGGCGACGGCCTTCCCGGGGGAATCGATCTCGTTTGAATACCGGTTGCGTCAGGCCGACGGGAGTTACCGCTGGGTGCAGGAAAAAGTGCGGCGGTGGCGTGACAGGCAGGGGCGGGCGCTGGGTTTTATCGGCAGTACGACCGACATCCAGGCTCAGCGGGAGCAGGAGCAGTATTTGGCGATCATCGCCATGCGCCAGACTTCGCTCACCTATTTTAGTCGTCTGGTGGTGGAGGTAGCTTCAGCGGAACAGGTTAACAGCGAGGCTCTGCGCCTGTTTTGCGAGCATTTGGCGGTGCCTGCCGGCGTGCTGCTGCTGCACTCAGAGGAAGGCGGGCCGTTGGCGGTAGCCGCGGTCCACGGCTTGAGCGCGGCCGCTCAAGCCCCCCAGCTTGCTGAGCTGACCCCAGTCGGGGATACGCTGGATTATCCCCAAGACCGGGAAACGTTTCCCCTCCAGCAGGCCTGGATGAGCGCGGAGGGTTGGCTCGAGGGGGTGGCGGTGCCGATTGATCCGCAAGCCCCTCAGGAGGGCTGGATCATCGGTTTGCGGGCCGAGCCCAGCTCCGAGCCGATCGGCCCGATGCACTATGCGCGCGATCTGGTCAGTATCTTAGCCATCACCCACGCTCGTCACCGCACGGCGCGCAAACAGCGCGAGGGCGAGGAGCGCGCGCTCCAGTTGCAGAAAATGGAAGCGGTCGGACTGCTGGCTGGCGGGGTGGCCCACGATTTTAATAACCTGCTCACTGCCATTCGCTGTTTCGCCGAGTTGTTACGCGATGATCTGCAGGTGCCCGAGCAGCAGGCCCGGGTCGACGACATCCTGCATGCCTCCAGCCGGGCCAGTCATTTGGTGCGACAGTTGGTGGCCTTCAGCCGGCAAGAGTTTTCCCATCCCGAGCCGGTCGATCTCAACTCCTTGGTCGATAGTTTACGCGGCTTTATCCGTTCACTCCTGAGTGAACACATTTGTATCGAGGTGGAGCCCTGTGCTCAACCCGCGTGGTGCCGCGCCGATAGTAAACAACTTGAGCAGGTCATTTTTAATCTCTGCTTGAATGCCCGGGATGTGATGATCACCGAAGGCGTCCTGACCTTGCGTGTAACTTGCGGAGCAGATCCGTTGGGCGGCGATCGCCGGGTGCGCCTCTCTGTGAGCGACACGGGTGGGGGTATTTCCGAGGCGGTCCGGGCCAAGTTATTTCAGCCTTTTTATACGACGAAAGCCCCGGGGCGTGGAACCGGGCTTGGTTTGGCCACCTCCTTAGGTATCATTCGTGCCTTTGGCGGAGACCTGACGTATGAGACCGAGCTGGGTAAGGGCACGGTTTTCCATATTGACCTGCCGGAAATCGCCGATCCGTTGGCGGGTTACGAAGAGCCGGGCGCGGTCGGTGTAGTCCCGGTCGCCGGCGTGCATATTTTGCTGGTGGAAGATGATGAATTGGTGCGCACGGTCACCCAGATGTTAGCCCAATCGCTAGGCCACCACGTCACCACCTATAGTGACAGTCGCGAAGCCTGTACATGGGCGGAGCAAAATGGGTTGGCCGATATTGACCTGCTGGTGACCGATATTGTGATGCCCGGGATGGACGGGCATGAGCTTTCCAAGCGTCTACGACAGTTAAAGCCGACCCTGCGCGTATGCTATATGTCGGGCTATGTCGACGATCCGTCCACCGTGGAGGCCATGTCCCAGCCGGGGATCTTCTTTTTGTCGAAACCCTTCTCCAGTGAGGAATTTGCCCGCAAGTTGTCGGCGACGTTGCAAGCCGACTTATAAGCGGTGTCTTGGGCGCGCCGGCGGCGCCTATGTGAGGTTTGTGTTCAAGCGCGGGCCCTTGAGACTGGTTTGCTGAGTGTTTTAAACCCTTTATGGCTAAACGCTTCTGTGGGTTAATACTTCGAGGGCACAGGGTAAGCGGGCAGCCTATAACCCAAGCTGGGATAATTACAGAAGATGCCGCCCTCGGATTTTTGCCCCGCGCTTAACTTATTTTAAATCAGATGTAACCGTGTCCTCGGGGGAGTATCCGTGATCCGGGGTTTTGTTTTAAGAGGAGTGGTAGATTCGCATCAGCTAGAACATTTTTTATAATAAAAAGTCTTGCGCAAAAAAAATATGATCGTTCTTTAGCTGTGATATGTCATTTATTGATCAAATTGCAGAACTCGAAAAAGCTAAAGCCAAACTCGCTCAGGCTGAAGCCAAATTGTCCGCCGACCGCGCTGCGGCTCTCGCCAAACTTCCTGGCGATTACGGTTACGCGAACCTCAATGATTTCATCACAGCGCTGACGGTTGCTGCCGGTAACTCCAAAAAAGTTAAAGGTTCTAAAGCTGTTAAGGCAGCCAAAGCCCCTAAGGCTGAAAAAGAGGTTAAACGCGGTCGCGCTAAGATTACCCCCGAGCTTAAAGCTCAGGTGATTGCCGCAGTGCAGGCAGACAAGTCGGGCGCCGAAATCGCCAAGGCCTTCGGTATCTCCCTGCCTAGCGTGCAGAATATCAAAAAAGAAGCCGGTTTGGTGAAGAGCCGTGCCGCGGCCCCCGCCCCTGAGGCCGTGGTCGAAGCCCCTGCCGCTTCCTAAGCGACTTTCTTGTTTCTTTTTTCGTTCAAAAGCCCCGTGGTTAAATCCACGGGGCTTTTTTTTGCCGCTTGCGCCCAGAGCGGTCGTGGGCGTGGTTGAGTGCACTCCCCCTATGCACCCTGCCCATTTTATACAGGCCAATACCAACAGCCGCCTGCACTCCGCCGCGGAACCCTCCGTTACCCCGCTTAATCGTGGTTTTCTCTACGGTGACGCCATCTATGAGGTGTGGCGGACCTACCAGGGCGTGGTTTTCGCCTGGGATGAGCATTGGCAGCGGCTGGAGCGTTCGGCGGCGGCTTTGTATATGGAGCTGCCTTGGACTCAGCTGCAGATCTTCGCCGAGATCAAAAAAACCGTCGCCGCTTGGCGCGCCCGCACCGGTGAGTCCGTGGAACTTTATATTCGCCTGCAAGTCACGCGCGGCGGGGGCGCCATCGGCCTCGATGTGGCCTTGGCCGACCACGTTGATTTTGTTTTATTGGTGCAGCCGTGCCCGTTGTTGTCACCCGCTCAAGAGGCTGCCGGCCTCGTGCTGTCACTGGCACGTGAGTTGCGCCGCAACCACCCCGCCACCCTTAATCCCGCCTGGAAGACCGGTAATTATTTGAATAACCTGCTGTGCTTGCGTGAAGCGAAGTCACGCGGTGCCGACGAAGTGGTGATCACCAATCTGGCGGGTGAAATTACCGAGGCGGCGGTAAGTAACATTGGGTTTGTACGCGATGGCGCTCTCATTTTGCCCCCCCTGACGGCCGGCATTCTGGCGGGCATTACTCGGCGGATTTTGATTGATCAGGCCGCGCCCCTCGCGGGCGTGCCGGTGCGCGAAGAAACCGTGCGGCCCGAGGATTTGCCCGGCATGTCGGAGTGTTTTTTGACGGCCACAACCAAGGACTTGGTGCCGGTGCGTGCGATCGACGACGTCGCGTTCGACGTCGGTCCGGGGAGCGTGACGCGGCGGGTCAAGCGGGCTTTCGCCGAATACGTCGCGGGCTATATCAAGGCCCATCCGCAGTTGGCGGCGTGAGGCTCTTCCTGGGGTAAAGCGGGCCAGTGGCGATCAGCCGGAGCCGTTTTTAAGCGAAAAACCAGCCCTCGCAAATCAAGCTGGGCGCGTCTTGGGCCCTGCCGGATGCGACTGGACATCTCTTTAATGGTTTCCGCCTCGTGCCTCAGTGCGAAACTCCACAGCCCCTCCGCCTCACTGCAACGCAGTCGAAAGCCGCACTGCATTTATCTGTTAATGAGATCGCCTGCCGCGGGTTCCTCGGGGCTGCGGGTTCACCCAGCAAGGAAACCCGCCCGCGGGTGCGGGAGGGTCTCACTTTGAACCCAATCAGGATGGCGTCCTGTTGGCTTACTGCAGCAACCGCAGCGCGGTCTGCGCGCTCTGGTTGGCCTGGGAGAGCATCGAGGTGCCCGCAGCCACCATCGTGTTCCAGCGCGCCAACTGGGTCGATTCCTCGGCCACGTCGACGTCGGTGATCCGGCTCGTCGCCGCCTCCAGGTTGGCCTTGTTAACGGTCAACAGTTCTGAGGCAAACCCCAGCCGGCTTTGCTCGGCGCCGTTGGCGGCGCGCATCGTTGCCACGTTTTCGATCGCCGTTTTGATCGTGTCGATCGAGGTGATCGCACTGAGCGAGGTGGCCGCAGTGATGTCGCCCATCCCGCCGCTGCTGGTGTTGCCCAAGTCACGCCCAGAGATCGTGATCTGCGTGGCGGTGCTGGCGTCTTCGGTTGCGTTCACCGTGCTGGTGGCCGAGCCGAACAGGGCCACCCCGTTGAACTTCTCC
>JBILBW010000117.1:0-8484 GCA_044353465.1 Rariglobus sp.
TCACTGCACCTCGTTACTGACCCTTTTCATGGAGAATGGAATTACACCATCCTGCCGAAACCAATACCTAAAATCGATACGGTTATTTACTGACAGGCCCTAAGCTGGTTTCCCGGGGGCCATGGTGCGGTCGCCGGGAATCGAACCCGGGACACCTACTTGGAAGGAAGGAGTTTTACCTCTAAACTACGACCGCTACGAAATGGCAGCAGAGTTTCCGCAGGTGTGCGGGATCGGGTCAAGCCTTGGCTGGTGTAAGCGCAAATTCGTTCCCCATGAGGCGCAGTTTTTTTTGCTTTGGTCAGGCCGAAAATAAGTTGTGGGCCCTGTCGCCTTAGCCCAGAGTTGTCCAGTCATGGCTTTCATTACGTCCGCCTCCTCTGAGCATCCCGCCCCAGTGGTTCAGGTGAAGCGAAAGGGTGCTGGTTTCTCCGCCTCGCAGGGGATGGCCAAGCAAAAGGCTTACGAGAAGCAGGCTCTCAAGTATAAGTTACCGCTCGGTGAACTCGCCATTTTTACTCAACAGCTATCCTCGCTGCTGAATGCCGGCTTGCCCTTGGTCCAGTGTCTCGAGGCATTGCAAGACCAGACGGAGGATCCCGTTTTTCGTATCATCATCCGCGATGTTCGCGCCGATATTTCGTCCGGTAATTCATTTTCCTCGTCGGTTAAAAAATTCCCCCGGGCGTTTAACTCCTTGTTTACCTCCATGGTGGAGGCCGGCGAAGCTTCCGGTGCCCTCGCGGAAATTCTCAGCAAGGTTGCCTTGTATTTTGAATCCACCGTAAAGCTCACCAAAAAGGTCAAGTCGGCCATGACCTATCCAATCGCGGTAATTGGGTTGGCGGTCGCCCTGGTTAACGTCCTCTTAATTTTCGTGATACCGGTGTTCGCCTCAATGTTTGCGGATTTTGGGGCCAAACTACCGGTTCCGACCCAGATGCTGATCGACCTCAGCAACTTCCTTAAGGCAAACTTCTTTTATCTTCTGGTGGCTGCATGGGCTGCCTACTGGGCTTTTAAAAAGTTCGTCTCCACCCCACGTGGCCGCCGCATGCTCCATGTGGGCCTGCTTCGGGCCCCGATTTTCGGCAGCTTGATTCATAAAATCGCGCTGTCGCGCTTCTGCCGCACCTACGCCACTCTGATGCGCTCCGGCGTGCCGATTCTGCGCACCTTGGAGATCGTTTCCGCGGCCAGCGAAAAGGTGCAAATTGAGGATGCCTGCGTGGAAATTGCCAAGCATGTCAGTCAAGGCGGCCAAGTTTCCGATATTCTGGCGGTTAATCCGTTTTTTCCGCCAATGATGAAGCACATGGTTAAGGCGGGTGAGTCCACGGGCAATGTCGACGGGATGATGAACAAGATCGCCGATTTCTACGATACCGAGAGTGAGGCTACGGTCGCCTCCCTGACCTCCTTGATTGAGCCTCTGCTGATCGTTTTTCTAGGCGTAGTGGTCGGCGGCATCGTCATGGCCATGTTCTTGCCTATCTTTAAGTTGGGGGCGGTTGCCGGCGGCTTGGAGTAAGTGCGATAACTTGTGTCCTGCATCCTGATCGCTAGAATCAAAGCATCAATTCATGCCATCTGTTCTCATCGTCGACGATCTGCTCTCCATCCATGAAATGCTGGAGGCCGTGATTCAGCCCGCTGGGTTTGTCACGGCGTTTGCAACGGATGGAGAGAAGGCTTTGGCCCGGTATAAAATCGAGCGCTTTGACCTCGTTTTGGCCGATATCGACATGAAGCCGATGGACGGAATCACGCTGCTGAAGCAGATCAAGGCCTACGACCCCAGCTCGGTGGTCATCATCATGACGGCCTACGCAAGCACCGAGAGCGCGATTCAGGCGCTTAAATTCGGCGCTTTCGACTACCTTCAAAAACCGTTTCGCGTGGACGAGTTGATTGCCACCCTCAAGCGGGGCTTGGCCTTCAAGCAGCTTCACGCCGAACGCGACAATGCGGCGCGGGGACCTGCCCTCAGGTCGCTTGATTTGGAGCACCGCTTGGTCGGGCAGGGACCAGCCATCAAGCGGTTGATTCAGCAGGTTAAGAAGCTCGTGACCGTGCGCACTCCGGTCCTCTTGCAAGGCGAATCCGGAACCGGACGCAGTACCGTGGCTGCAATTTTGCATGCTGGCAGCGACGCTTCCGAAATACCGTTGGTTCGGATCGACTGCGCGCTAAGTTCATCGGCCGATTTACGTTCCGGGTTGTTGGGCCGTAACGGTGAAGGCGGCACCTGGGTGGAAAAGGCCCGCGGCGGCACGCTGTTGTTGCAAAACCTTCACGGCTTGGATCTCTCTACCCAACAGGAGTTGGTGGGGGTGTTGCGCAACACCGCACAAAGCTTCCGTCTCATATGCACAACAACGGAGGACCTCGACAGGCTGACCGAGGACGGGCGGTTTAACGATGAGCTGTTCTATCGCGTCGCTTCATTGCCGGTCCTGCTGACTCCGTTGCGGGAGCGGCGCGATGACCTCCCCCTTCTGGTGAAACATTTTCTAGGCACGGCAACCAACCCTGCCTTCGACGCCAACTTGGTTGAGTTTTCGGCTGAGGCCCTTGACGCCCTGCAGGGCTATCATTGGCCCGGAAATTTGTCCGAGTTGAGCCAGGTTGTCACCAAAATCGCCGCCACCACTCCGGTTCGGGTGGTATCACCGGAGCAGTTGCCGCTGCGCCTGAAGCAGGGCAAGGATTGGCCGGCGCTCACCGAGTACCTTGCGGTTCAGGAGCGCCACTATGTAGGGATGGTTCTTAACTGCTGCCGGGGTGACCGCACCTCGGCTGCCAAAATCCTCGGAATTGAGCCAGCTCGGTTGACGGGCTAAGGCGGTCGCGTTGGGGGCGTTTTTGGGCCCGCTTTGGTTCGTCGGGAGATGTCCCGTGGAGTTCCAGCCTTTCCGCTTGCCCCGGCATCGAGGCGGGGCAACCTCGCTGGCATTCACGTCCATGCCTAAACGCACCGATCTTCAGTCCATCCTTATTATTGGCGCCGGTCCTATCGTCATCGGCCAGGCTTGCGAGTTTGATTACTCCGGCACCCAGGCCTGCAAAGCGCTCCGCGAGGAGGGTTACCGCGTTATTTTGGTTAACTCCAATCCGGCCACCATCATGACCGACCCGGAGTTCGCCGACGTCACCTACATCGAGCCGCTCACGGTGGACAGCCTCGAGAAGATCATCGAGGTGGAGAAGCCCTCGGCTCTCCTTCCGACGCTCGGTGGCCAGACTGCGCTCAACCTCTCGATGGAGCTGTTCAAGGCGGGCATCCTCGAAAAGCACGGCGTGGAGATGATCGGCGCCAAGCCCGACGCCATCAACAAGGGCGAGGACCGCGAACTCTTCAAGCAGGCCATGATCAAGATCGGCCTCGATGTGGCCCGCTCCAAGACCGTTAAGACCATGGACGAGGCGCGCGCTGCCGCCACCTCGATTGGCAATTATCCGCTCATCATCCGTCCGTCCTTCACCATGGGCGGTCAGGGCGGCGGTATCGCCTACAACAAGGAAGAATTTGAGCGAATCGTCACCAGCGGCCTCGATCTCTCCCCGGTCCACGAGGTCCTCGTCGAGGAGTGTCTGCTCGGTTGGAAGGAATACGAAATGGAGGTCATGCGTGACCACAAGGACCAGTGCGTGGTGATCTGCTCGATCGAGAATTTTGATCCGATGGGCGTTCACACCGGCGACTCCATCACGGTCGCTCCGGCGATGACCCTCACCGACAAAGAATTCCAGGTCATGCGCGACGCCTCCTTCGCTGTGATCCGCGAGATTGGCGTCGAGACCGGTGGCTCCAATATCCAGTTCTCCCTCGACCCTAAGACCGGCCGCCAGGTCGTCATCGAGATGAACCCTCGCGTGTCGCGCTCCTCCGCGCTCGCCTCCAAGGCCACCGGCTTCCCCATCGCCAAGATCGCCGCCAAGCTGGCCGTCGGTTACACTCTCGATGAGCTGCGCAACGACATCACCCGCCTGACTCCCGCCAGCTTCGAGCCGACCATCGACTACGTCGTCACCAAGATCCCCCGTTTCACCTTCGAGAAATTCCCCGATGCCGACTCCACGCTGACCTCAGCGATGAAGTCCGTCGGTGAGGCCATGGCCATTGGCCGCACCTTTAAGGAGTCGTTCCAGAAGTGCCTTCGCTCGCTCGAAACCGGCGCGCGCGGCTTCGGTGGCGGCGGCGGCAAGTGGGGCGGCGACGAGCTGCCGGACGACAAAACCATCCGCAGCAAGTTGGCCACGCCCAACGCCGAGCGCGTTTACTACATCCGTTACGCCTTCCTTGCCGGCTACACCTGCGACCAGGTGTTTGACCTCACCAAGATCGACCCCTGGTTCCTCATCCAGCTCAAGGAGATCTTCGACATGGAGCAGGAGCTCAAGCAGGCTTCGCTCGCCACCGTCACTCCGGAAGCCTTCCTCCGCGCCAAGCAGTTCGGCTTTTCCGACGTGCAGCTGGCCCACTTCTTCAAGAGCGACCTCGGCACGGTGCGCGCCGAGCGCAAGACCCGCGGCATCAACACCACCTACCGGCTCGTCGACACCTGCGCGGCCGAGTTCGAGGCGTTCACACCGTATTACTATTCGTCCTACGGCGACGAAAACGAGGTCGTGCCCTCGACCAACGGCAAGAAGAAGATCATGATCCTCGGCGGCGGCCCCAACCGCATCGGCCAGGGCATTGAGTTCGACTACTGCTGCGTCCACGCCTCCTTCGCCCTGCGTGAAATCGGCTTCGAGACGGTCATGGTCAACTCCAACCCGGAAACCGTTTCGACCGACTACGACACCTCCGACCGCCTCTATTTCGAGCCGCTCACCCTCGAGGACGTTCTTGAGGTTTACCAACAAGAGAAGTGCGACGGTGCGATTGTCCAGTTCGGCGGCCAGACCCCGCTCAACCTTGCCACCGCCCTGAAGGCCAATGGCGTTAACATCATTGGCACCTCGCCTGAATCGATTGAGGCCGCCGAGGACCGCAAGCTGTTCTCCGCAATCCTGGAAACGACTGGCCTGAAGTCCCCCGCGCACCGCACCGCGCTCAACGAGGCCGACGCCCTCGCGGCCGCCCACGCCATCGGCTTCCCCGTGCTGCTGCGCCCGAGCTTCGTGCTCGGCGGCCGCGGTATGTTCATCGTCTACAGCGAACAGGAGTTCCGCGACGTCGTGCGCCAAGCCTTCGACGTCATGCCTGGCAAGCCCGTGCTCATCGACAAGTTCCTTGAGGACGCCATCGAGCTCGACGTGGACTGCATCAGCGACGGCGAGACCTCGGTAATCGGCGGCATGCTTGAGCACATCGAGTTTGCCGGCGTTCACTCCGGTGACGCCTCGATGGTCATGCCCCCGCACACCCTATCGAAGGACATGCTCAACACCGTTCGCCAGGCCACCTACGCCCTTGCCAAAGCGCTCAAGGTGATCGGCCTGATGAACGTTCAGTTCGCGATCAAGGACAACCAGCTCTACATTCTCGAAGTGAACCCGCGCGCCTCCCGCACGGTGCCCTTCGTCGCCAAGGCGATCGGCGTGCCTCTGGCCAAACTCGCCGCCAAGGTTATGACTGGCAAGAAGCTCGCCGAGCTTGGCTTCACCCGCGAGCAAACCCCCAAGCACTGGTGCGTGAAGGAAGCGGTGTTCCCGTTCGTGCGCTTCCCCGGCGCGATGATCACGCTCTCTCCCGAGATGCGCTCGACCGGCGAGGTCATGGGCCTCGACGAGGATCTCGGCATCGCTTTCGCCAAGGCCCAGGCCGCCGCCAAACCGGGCCTGCCCGTCAAGGGCAACGCCTTCCTCTCGGTTAAAAACTCGGACAAGTCCAATGTCGTTGAGATCGCGCGCAATCTGGCGAGTCTCGGCTTCGCCATCTACTCGACCAGCGGCACCGCCGACCACCTCGCTGCCAACGGCGTCACGGTTAACCGCCTCTGCAAGATCGACGAGGGGCGCCCGACCGCCGTCGACATGATCAAGAACGGCCATATCCAGCTCGTGATCAACACCCCCGGCGGGATGATTCCGCGCAAGGACGAGAATACGATCCGTCAGGCCGCTTACACCCACAGCGTGTGTATCATGACCACCATGACGGGTGCGAAGGCCGCCGTGCAGGGTATCCAGGCGCTCAAAAATAAGCGAGTCGGGGTGCGTCCGATTCAGAGCTACGTGGGCAACGTCGCCACCGTTTGAGCCGCTTAGCCGATGTCGTCGCCAGCCGCCCTCGCCACCCTCGTCGCCCTGCTTCATGGCCCGGATCAGCCAGGCCTGGTGGCGCGAGTGGCGGGCTGGATTTTCGAGCGGGGTGGCAACATCCTCCATGCCGATCAACACCGCGACATGGAGGCGGGCATCTTTTTTCAGCGAGTCGAGTGGGTGCCGTCCCACGGGGCCGCTTCGGCCGACACGGCAGGTTTTCATGCCTTTGCTGCTTCGCTCGGCATGCAGGCGCGGGTAACTGCCTCCAGTCACCGGCCACGGGTGGCGATTTTCGTCTCCAAGTTCGACCACTGTTTCCACGATCTGGTACTACGGTGGAAGTCGGGCGATTACGCCTGTGAGCTGGTCGCGATTGTCTCCAACCACCGTGAACTGGAGGCTGCTGCCAAGGGCTACGGGCTCGCTTTTCACCACATTCCGGTGACGGCTGCGGCCAAGCCAGCGGGCGAGGCCGCGCAGCTTGAGCTGCTGCGCTCGCTCGACGTCGAGCTGGTGATTCTGGCCCGTTACATGCAGGTCTTGTCTGACGATTTTTTAAAAAATTTCGGCCGGCCGGTGATCAATATTCACCACTCCTTTTTGCCGGCTTTTGCCGGCGGGCGCCCGTATCACCAAGCTGCCGAACGCGGAGTTAAACTCATTGGCGCCACCGCCCACTACGCGACTGCGGTGCTCGATGACGGCCCGATCATTCAGCAGGACGTGACCCGGGTGACCCACCGGCATGGCGTCGAGGATCTGGTCCGCAAGGGCCGTGACCTGGAAAAAATCGTTTTGGCCCAAGCGGTGCGCTGGCACTTGGAGAGCCGCGTCTTGGTTTACGGTAATAAGACGGTGGTCTTTGATTAGACCGGTTTAACGTAGGCTTCGACTGGCGGAAGCGATGACCCTAAGTGCACCTCGCTCAGGGCCAGGTTAAAATGCTCGCGCCAGTGTCCACGAGGAGCGCTTGCCCCCGTGGCTTGGGGCGTGACCTCACGGTTTGGAGTTCGGTCTCCATCCCTTGCTTATAAATTGTCATCCTGCTGCGCGACCAGTTCACCGCGGTTGGCCGGGAGGTGGTGGGGCAGGAAGAAGTAGTAACTCATTAGCCACCAACTGCGCGAGGACCGGTAAAAGAGCACCGGGAACCCGAGCGCGCCGGCGCCGGCGATGACCGCAGCGACCACTCCGGAAAACGCGCCGACCAGATAAAGGATCAGCACCGGAAACAAAAAACCCACCGTGGTGACGGCGTAGTTGAGCGACATCGAGCCGAGGAAGAAGCCCTCGTCGCGCTCTATTTTCAGGCCGCAATCTGGGCACTCGGGGTTGAGCGCGAAAAACGAATCGGCCTTGAACAGTTTGTTGGCGCCGCAGTTTGGGCAGCAGTGGGTGATGCCCCGTTGGAAGATCTGGCCCTTGGAGACTTGCATGTAAGAGAGCGGAGCGGGAAACGGCGCCGCTGGACACAAAAAAGGCACGCCGGAAAAAATCGGCGTGCCTTGGGGGGGGCTGCTAGAAGCAGCTTCGGGCGCTTATGAGCCGAGTTGGTAGCGGACGAAGCGGCGAACCTGGATGTTCTCGCCGGTCTTGGCGATCGCCTCGGTGAGGATCTCCTTGATCGTCTTTTCGGGGATCTTCACGAAAGGCTGGTCAAGCAGAGCGACGGTCGCGAAATACTTCTCGAGTTTTCCTTCAACGATCTTCTGGACGGCGGCGGGCGGCTTGCCAGCGACCTGGGCGGTGGCGATTTCGCGCTCGGCGGCGATATCGGCCTCGGGCACTTGATCGCGGGAAACGCAGATCGGGTTAGCCGCGGCGATGTGCATACCGAGGTTGCGCACGAGGGCCTTGAAGTCGTCGTTACGAGCGACGAAATCGGTCTCGCAGTTGACCTCGATGAGGACGCCAACTTTGCCACCGACGTGGATGTAGCTCTCGATGAGGCCTTCTTTGGCTTCGCGATCCGCACGCTTGGCGGCGGAAGCGGCACCCTTCTTGCGAAGGATAGTGACGGCTTCGTCGAAGTTGCCGTTGGTTTCAACAAGCGCGCGCTTGCAGTCCATAAGACCGGCGCCGGTTTGGCCACGCAGGTCGTTGACTTGTTGGGCGGTGATGGGAGTGCTCATGTGTTAAACAGGGGGGGCGGTTAGGCCTTGGGAGCGGCGACCTTCTTGCGGGGGGTGGCGGCGCTTTTCTTGGCGGAGGCGGCGATGTCGGCCTCGGAGACCTCAACGGAGGACGGGATGGAGACCTTGGAGAGGT
>JBILBW010000240.1:0-2604 GCA_044353465.1 Rariglobus sp.
TTGGCTTCATCGTGTTTTCCCAGTTTTAGTTGGTGTGGTTAGACTTAATCAAGAAAACGGGATGCTTATTAAAACCTCAAGTAAATAACAATCAATGCCTTGTGAATTATTCAGGGCCGACTAGGCTAAACCAAAGCGGTTATTTTTTATTCAGCTTGGTTGGGACGCACGCTGAATTAGAGCGCAAAGATCGGGGACCGGCCATTAAAGGTGCGGATGGCCACCGGCGGTGAAAGCCTGAGTGGTTCGAGCAACAGCTGCGCGAAAGGGATTATAGTGGACCCATGCAGCCGGTGGCTGACTACCGGATGCAACCAGCCCATGATGCACGCCCAGTTCTGCGATCTCACTAGCCCCATTTTTTGCCTTCACCGAACCCGGCCACGGAGATATCGCCCCGAGGGAGTTGAAGGCCCTAGCCATTGAGCCCGAGACGACCGGCAACCCTTCGTGCTGAACTTGTTTATGGTACGTTCACACCGCGTGATAAAGCGTAACGCTGAGGGCAAACTGCTTACGCACTACCCCCTTTCGAGCCACCTGACCCACGCGCATCCCCTCACTCAGTGGCTGGGCTTGATCCGAGGCCGCTAGCCGAGGTTCAAAAAGCAACCCCTGGTGCCACGAAGCCCTGTTCATCGAGGACCACTCCCGCACACGCTAAGTCAATGCCTTGGCCAACTGGGTGATGCTCCGCGATGCAGTCCTGACCCATTCGCCTTGTCTTCCCCTTCCTCTTGGCGGAATCCAACCCTCATCGAAACGTTCTACTCACACCCGTCTCGCTGTCTCGCCCATGCCAGTAAACCTTACCGATTAAAAAAGCCACCCCGAGTATTATCATCGGGCACGCTGCCAAAACTTGGTAAATTCGGAAAACCTGACTAAGACCGATTAATCAAAATGGTGGACACCACTGGACTCGAACCAGCGACCCCATCCGTGTGAAGGATGTGCTCTAACCAACTGAGCTAGGTGTCCGAACGAGCGGTCAAACTGGGGAAGCATTTGGCGCAAATCAACACCGATTTCACTTCATCGACCATGAAGGTCCGACATTCCGCCGAAATCGCATTGGCCTTCCCTCGCTTTTCCGCAAACCCTGCCGCCATGCGCACTTCCTTATACCTCACCGCTTGTATCGGCGCAGCCGGCATCCTCACCGGCGCATTTGGCGCCCACACCCTCAAAAGCAACCTGCTTGCCTGGGGCACACTCTCCCTGTGGCAAACCGCCGTGCTCTACCACCTGCTCCACGCCCCTGCATTACTCGCCGCCTGCCTCTTTCCCGCCGAAAACCCGCTTGCTCGCCGATGGTTAATTCGCGCCTGCCGCTGCTGGTTTCTTGGCATCGTTCTATTTTCCGGTTCGCTCTACGGCCTAGCCTTGGGCGGCCCTCACTGGCTGGGCCCGATTACCCCGCTCGGCGGTTTTTTTCTGATCGTCGGCTGGCTCTGTGTGGCCGGAGCCACACCAAAACAAACCGGCTCGGCTCCGTCTGTCTAACCCTCCTGCCCGCCTCCCCCACCTCATGGATCTGCCCGCCGAGCTACGTCCGGTGCTGGAGGCGTTGCGCCGTGTGGCCCGCCCTCGTCTGGCCGGGGGCTGCGTGCGCGACGCGCTGCTCGGACTGACGCCCAAGGACTTTGACGTGGAAGTGCAGGGCATCACCTTCGACCGACTACACCGGGTGCTGGCACCTTTTGGCGCCACCGATGTGGTCGGACGCAGCTTCGGGGTAATTAAACTCCGTCTGGCGGGGGCCGAGTACGATTTCAGCCTGCCTCGGCGTGAGTCGAAGACCGGCGCCGGCCACCGCGGCTTCGCGATCACCCCGGATCCTGAGCTCAGCGACGCCGACGCGGCCGCCCGGCGCGATTTCACCATCAATTCGCTCACCTGCGACCCGTTCACCGGCGAAATCTTCGACCCCCACGGCGGGCAAAGCGACCTGCGCGACCGCATCCTTCGCCACACCAGCCCCGCCTTCGTAGAGGATCCGCTGCGAGTACTGCGCGCGTTCCAGTTCGCCGCCCGTTTCAACCTCACTCTCGCCCCCGAGACCGCCGCGCTCTGTCGCGATATCACCGATACTTACAACGAGCTCCCGGTTGAGCGCATCTGGGGGGAATGGGACAAGTGGGCCACCCAGGCCTTCTACCCTTCCCGCGGCCTTGCTGTGCTGGAGGAGACCGGCTGGCTGGTGCATTTCCCCGAAATCGCCGCCTTGCGCGGTTGCCCCCAGGACCCCGAGTGGCACCCCGAGGGTGACGTATTTACCCACACCGGTTATTGCTGCGACGCTCTCGTCCAACGGGGCGACTGGGTTGACTCCCCCCCGGCGCGCCGCCGGATTCTTCTGCTGGCGGTCCTGGCGCATGACTTCGGCAAACCCGCCACCACCGCCCAGTCCGAGGTTCGCGGCCGCCTGCGCTGGCGCAGCCTCGGTCACGAATCCGCCGGTGGGCCCCTCTCCGAAAGTTTCCTCCGGCGTATTGGCGCCCCCCAATCAGCGATTACCGCCGTAAGGCCTTTAGTTGTACTCCATCTCGCCCATCACCACGGCAGCGGCGAATTCAGCGACAGCCACATCCGCCGTCTCGC
>JBILBW010000118.1:0-8434 GCA_044353465.1 Rariglobus sp.
AGTTCGACTCCGAGGCGGCCTACTCCAACATCAAGGACATCGTCGCCAAACAGGGCGTGATTTTCTGCAACTCCACCGAGGCGCTGCGCGAGCACCCGGAGATTTTTAAAAAGTTCTTCGGCAAGGTCATCCCGACCGGTGACAACAAGTTCTCCGCGCTCAATTCGGCGGTGTTCTCCGGCGGCTCCTTCATTTACGTGCCCAAGGGCGTCAAGGTCGCCCAGCCGCTCCAGGCCTACTTCCGCATCAACGCGGAAAACTTCGGCCAATTTGAGCGCACCCTGATCATCGCCGACGAGGGTTCCGAGGTCACCTACATGGAAGGCTGCACCGCCCCCAAGTTCTCCACCTCCACGCTGCACTCCGCGGTGGTCGAGCTGGTCGCCCTTAAGGGCGCGAAGATCCAGTATATCACCGTGCAAAACTGGGCCAACAATGTGTTCAACCTGGTGACCAAGCGCGGCGTCGCCCACGAGGATGCCGAGATCAAGTGGATCGACTGCAACATCGGCAGCCGCCTGACGATGAAGTACCCCGGGGTAATCCTGAAGGGCAAACGCGCCCGCGGCGAAGTTATCTCCATCGCCCTGGCCAATGACGGCCAGCACCAGGACACCGGCGCGAAGATGATCCATGCCGCCGACGACACCACCTCGGTGATCGTGGCCAAGTCGATCAGCGTAGGCCAAGGCCGCAGCACTTACCGCGGCGTGGTCCACATCCCCAAGCACCTCAAAGGTTGCAAAAACAACACCGAGTGCGACGCCCTGTTGATCAACTCCAACAGCCGCACCGACACCTATCCGGCAATCGTGGTGCGCGGCGACACCCACTCGGTGCAGCACGAAGCGAGCGTCTCCAAGGTCAACGAGGAGCAAATTTTCTACATGCAGCAGCGCGGCCTGACCGAGGCGCAGGCGATGAGCCTGGCGGTCAACGGCTTTGTTAACGACCTGGTGCGCCAATTCCCGATGGAATACTCGGTCGAGCTCAAGCGCCTCATCGACCTCGAAATGGAAGGCTCGGTCGGCTAAACGCCCGCTCAACCACGATCCCGTAACACAGAGGGCACCCGAGGAAACTCGGATTCCACCAAGACCCACCCTGCCCAACAAAGCACGCCTCCGTGGCCTCTGTGCCTGCTTTCGAGCCCTCCGTGTAACCTCCGAAATAGTCCCTCAAATTTTTCCTAGCATGTCCGCCACTGTCCTATCCGCACCTCCCATCATCGGCCTCGAAGCCGCCCGTTTTGCGCTGCACTTGTCCCAGCGCGGCTACCTGCCCGCTTGGTGGTTGGAGACCAAAAAGGCCGCTTGGAACCAGTTCAACGCCCTGCCGATGCCCTCGCGCACCGACGAGACTTGGCGTTTCTCCAGCCTGTCCACCCTCGACCTGTCCGGCTTCGAGCTGCCCGAGGACGCCTCCCAGCACATCCCCCACCTCGCCGACTACCCCCACGCTGCCGAGATCATTTTCTCCAACCGCCAACTCGTCGCCCGCAGCACCGTGCCCGCCGAGCTGGCCGCCAAGGGCGTGATTTTCGCCCCGCTCGACGAGGCGCTCACCCAACACAGCGATCTGGTGCGCAAGTACTTCCAGAAGCACCCCGCCAATCTCGGTTCGGCAAAATTTGTTGCTCTCAACACCGCCTTCACCGGCGCCGGGGCCCTGCTCTTTGTGCCCAAGGGCGTCGAGATCACCACGCCTTTTGTGCTCCAGCACACCCTTTCAGGGGCTAACAAGGCGACCTTCCCCCACACGATCGTCATCCTTGAAGACCACGCCAAGGCTACCTTGGTCGAATACTTCGTCTCCGCCGACCAGTCCCGCCACCTCTGCTCCGGGGTCAACGACCTGCACGCCGGCCCGGGGGCGCAACTCACCTACGTGGGGGCGCAAAACTGGTCCAAGGACACCCTCGCCTTCCAAGCCAATTCGATCGTGGTCGAGCGCGACGCCAAGGTTTTGTCGCTCAACGTCCACCTCGGTGGCCGCCAGGCCCGCCACGAATCGCATTCACGCCTGCTCGGCCCGGGCGCGCACTCCGAGATGCTCGCCGTGACGGTCGCCAACGGCACCCAGGAATTTGACCAGCGCACGCTGCAAACCCACATCTCGCCGAACACCACCTCGAACCTGCTCTACAAAAATGCCCTGCTCGATTCGGCAAAGACCATTTTCTCGGGGCTGATCATCGTCGAACCGGACGCGCAGAAGACCGACGCCTACCAGAAGAACCGCAATTTGATGCTCTCTGACGAGGCCGAGGCGCATAGTTTGCCCGGGCTGGAGATTCAGGCCAACGACGTGAAGTGCAGCCACGGCAGCACCAGCGCGCGCATTGAACCGGAGCAGGAATTTTATTTGCAAGCGCGCGGGATCAAACCGGCCAACGCCAAGGAGATGCTGGTCTTCGCCTTCTTCGAGGAAGTCCTCAACCAGCTCACCAACGACGAACTCCATGCCTCACTGCGTGGGTTAATCGAAGCAAAGTTCGCCAAGAAGTAAGTCCGGCGGCCCACGACTGTGGGAACTTACTACTTCACTGGCGGTGTAGCGGGAGGCCCAAACGACAGCGTTTGCGGTTCTCCCGCTTTTTTTTCGTAAACCGACCCGAGGGTAAAGCGACCGTCACCCGTTCGCTCCAACTTCAGGCGCGTCCCCTCGTTGGCCCAGGGATCCAGGGGCGGTACCAGCGGCAGTCCGGCCAGCTTCTGCCGCCTGAACAGCAAGGCGGCATCCAGCATAAAAGCCTCCAGATTCGCACTATTGATGATGCGACCGCACATTGAAAATCCCGGACGAAATACACTCAGCAGTGGATCCTCCGGACTGCCTGAATTCGCAGCCGCCTTGGGTTCTTTGACCTGATCGGCATCCTGCTCGGCTTGGATTAACAGCTTGTTATATTCCAGGCGCAGGTAATCCAGATATCCGGTAAGCCCATTCGGATAGGTGCTTACACAACGGATGATTTGGCTGATCACTTCATCCTGCGAAGGGCCTCTCTTATCCAACATATCTAAACAGCGCCCGCAGCCGTTTTTCATCTCCACCGGGCCGGCAAATCAGCACCGGCTTGGACGCCAACTGGACCACGGCATTCTGTTCGCCGATGAGGATAAAGGCCCACTTACTGGATTGATCTATCGATTGCAGTTTCACGCCTTGCACCGTTTGTCCTTCGCGCACCCAAAAACAGCTCCCATCCTGCGTTCGCTCCAGACCGATCATGTTTTCACCTCCGGTTATGATGCCGCTGAGCCGCAAACTGGTCACCACCTCGTCCTCCAAAGCCGGAGCTGCCCCCTTTTCCAAGCGTGCATTCTCATCCAAAGGAGCCGCCAACCCAGGCCCGAGTAACCGATCGAACATCGGGTAAAAAAACTGATTCCGTTCACCTTCGCGTAAAGCCGTCTCGAAGGAGAGCACCGGCTTCAACCCAGCTCGTGAACGGGCCAAACGATCCAAATCGGCAGCGGAAAACTCGCCCAGTCGGGCGGCAATGGCCCGAGTCGATTGCCTCTCCAGGCTAATCCCGGTAAGATGATCGATCGGCGGGTAATTTTGCCGTAACGGGCGCCCCATTTGGGTAACGGCCAGGTAGGTGGGGCATCAGGTAGCCGCCTCAAGTCATCCTTCGTTACGCCTTTGCCTTCAGAGAAAGTATTTCTGCGCTCCCTCATGCCGACAGCGTCGGCTGGCGCTACTTCGATTTTTGCTGATTGAGCTCCTTTGTGGCAGGCACAAAAAGCCATCAGCGCGATAGACACGATGATGGCTTTGAAAAAATAATGCAGCTGAGATAGATCGAACAGGGAAACCTAGGCAAGCGGACACAGTTCGTCTAAACTAGACCTGTGCTCCGTTCTGAAAACGATCACTCTCGCATTTGGCCTGATTACTGAGCCTATCCGCGACACAGAGCTGGCCAGCCGCTATCAGTCCAACTGGCAGGAACACCGCCTACATTCTGAGGCTTACGAAGGGAATTAGGCGGATTGTGCCGCTTGGATCACTTTCAAAACAGCCGATTTAAGGCTGATACATCGATTCCACGGCGTGCTTTTCCTTGATATACTGCTCTTTAGTGATCACCCCGAGTGTCAGTTTATCATCCAACGCGGCCATTTCTTGCTTCAGCTTCTTTTCCGCTGCCGACTTGGTAAGGTAGAAATTGATAGACTGTGATCCCTCGTAACCGCTTACGGGATCCCAGAAAATTGAGAGAGGCCAAGTAAGGAGATTGATCACACCGAAGCCGTATTCGCGGGCGTAAAAAGAACCACCTCCCGGCAAAATACCGAGAGCAGCACCTGTGCTTGGATTTTTCTCACGAACCTCAAGCCCTTTTGCCTGATAGGAGCGAAGATCGCCCTTTTGGGAACTATTGAGTGCGGTTGCGCAACCGCCGAGGGTAAACATAAGGAGTACAAGCGTGAGTGCTGATAATTTTTGCATATCAATTATATCGAAGTACAAGTCATACGGTCGGTCGAGGAAAACGAAAGGAATCACGCCCGAGTGCGTAAGAAATCCTAAGTGCTGAATAGTTTCCCGGCACCCAATTCATGCGACCTCTCACGCACGAACGAGGGGAATGAGGCTTATCCAAGGCTGGTTTGAGGGGCTTTACCCAGGAATTTTTTAACGCCAACAGAACCTATCGCGATTTCTAAGCTAACGACTCAGGCGAACGCCCCCCCTTACCCCGCTTACGCTTCACCTAAAAAACCCTCCACGCTATCCGCGTTCATCAGCGGACTTTATGGGAATCACCCCCCTATTTCTTTTGGGACCTAATCCAACCTATCGACATAAAAAATCCCGCAACTACTGATAGTAACGGGAATTTATAATAGAATGGCTGCCCGACTAGGGATCGAACCTAGACTAAGCGAGTCAGAGTCGCTTGTGCTACCATTACACCATCGAGCAGTGAGAAAATCGTGTGGGGGGCGGAACGGGCACCCAAACTGGAGCCGGCGATGGGATTCGAACCCGCAACCGCCTGTTTACAAAACAGGTGCTCTACCGTTGAGCTACGCCGGCAAAAATAAAGGCCGACACGATACCAGAAGTTTAAAGAACAAGGCCAACCGAATGAACCTCCCAAGGCTAGGGCCATAGGCGGAAATTTGGTGGTTCCCCCGGGACTCGAACCCGGAACCAATTGATTAAGAGTCAACTGCTCTACCATTGAGCTAGGAAACCAAAAAGAAGAATGGCCAGAAACGCAAAATACCAGGCCAGTTGTCAACGACCTTTTTGGTTTTTTTGAATCCGCACCGACGCCGCACCCGTTTCCGGGCGATCCAGCTTTCCAATGGTAACTGCCGAGCCCATTCGATCTAGCCGCTTTTCGGGATTTCCCCCCAAACCTGAAATTCAGTGCTTAACCCGATTAATTGGTTTACCATCAGCTATATCCATCGGTTACTCTGGCGCAAAATGAGCGTTCGCGTCACCCGACAGGGATGAGCTAAGCCGCTTTCAGCCATGGGTCGGGTTGAGTGGCTGGTACGAGTTCGTAAAAACATCAAGACGCGGATCGTTGAGCGCTTGAGCGATAGCAGTGCACGGGTGGAGGCCCTCGTTTACACCAGAGACAAGACGAGGTAAGGCCCGAAGATCGGGGGGTTGCTCATGCGTGAAAACCGCTTCGGGGTCGTGGGCCGGGACGGCAAGCGCCGCGAGGTGCGGCTGTTGACCAGTTTCTTTGATCATCAACCCTATCCGGCGCTGGAACCGGCGCAAAATTACGCTAAAAGCTGGGACCATGAGGTGGCCTATCGGGAGCGCAAACTTGATGTGCGCTCAGCGGTGTTAATCAATAGCCATACGCTGGAGACCTCGCTGCAAGCAGTCATCGCCGTGGTGCTGGCGATGACCGCCGGCACCCGAGTTCGCATGGACGCTGGAGCGCGCCTTATCGAGCCCCCCCCCTTGCGGGTCAGCTTCTTAACGGTTCTTCAGATCACCCAGAAACTGAGGCAGAGCTTAGCGTGGGCCCAAGCCCAGTGCTCGCCGCTACTCGCCTCCACCCTATGCCAACGTTACCTCGAGTCAGTGTAACGTAGCGCACTCCTTGCTCAGCGACGCGCACGTTCCTGTCCTCGCATCCTTCGTTAACCAGTCAGGTCCTGGCCCTGAAAAACACCCAACCCTCCTTCGCCAGCCCCGTTTCCCTAACTACAGTCAACTTTCCTTAACGGCATTGGGACTAATTCAGCAAACTCCCCCGGCCCCGGACCGCTACGATCGGGCAACACGACAACACGTAGTGCGCACGCTTTTCATCGGGGGCTTGCAAAGCGTGATGAAGCGCACCGGGGAGGGTTAGTGCTTGATCGCTAAAACCCGTCAAACCGACCGGACCGACGCGCACTGCCCTGCCCCTCGGCAGGCCACCCGCGTTGAGGGGGATGTGGGTTGAACGCGAATCAACCTCGCAGCGGAAAAGCCTGCCACCCGCGGCAGACCCACCCAATCCACACCGTGGACTTGCACCGCAACCCAAGTGCGTTTGGCTTTGATCCATGCGCATCGCCTGGACCACCCTACCGGACCGTGACACCGCCGAGGAACTTGCGGCCGCGGCCGTCGAAGCACGGCTTGCGGCCTGTGCGCAGGTAGAGGGTCCCCTCGTTGCGCATTACTTCTGGGATGGCGTAATGGAAAAATCCGAGGAGTACCGCGTCACCTTCAAGGGCCTACCGGCCCAAATTGCCAGCCTGGAGCCATGGGTCCATGCCCGCCATCCGTACCAGCTGCCGGAGTGGATTGTAATAAAGACTGAACATGTTTCCGAAAAATACTTGTCATGGGCCCGCTCGCGCCTCATCTCGTAATCCTTTCACACGTCTAAAACCTCTTTTTTCAAATCACCATGTCCCAGCACAAAAGTCTCCAAGGCGCCTCCGGCATCGTCATTAAGCGCAACGTCCTCAAGCGCTTCGAGCGCGTAGCCGTGCTCAAGAAGCGTGGCCAATGGAAGGAAGGCGACCGCGTCGCCGGCCTGCGCAAGACCAAGCCCGAAGCCTAAACCAGCTTCTTTCGATCGCTTTTCAAAAGCAGGCAGTTCTCAAGACTGCCTGTTTTTTTGTGCCCTCAAACTCCGCACCTCGGCGTGGGAGGGTGTCGATTCGCTCGCCAAAGGTTTCACCTCCTCCCCTCGAATCACCCAAACCGAGCGCCCTGCTCCCTCTTTCGCCTCATGTTCGACTTGCTCAAAAAAATACTCGATTTTGTCCTACATATCGACGCTCACCTCGCGGAAATCATTCACAACTACGGACTATGGACCTACGGGTTGCTGTTTTTGATCATCTTCGCCGAGACGGGCTTGGTCATCCTGCCGCTTCTTCCCGGCGACTCGCTTCTGTTCGCCGCCGGAGCACTATCCGCACTGCCGGAATCGGGGCTCAATGTCCACTTGCTGGCAATGATGCTGTTCATCGCCGCGGTCCTAGGTGACACCCTAAATTACTGGGTCGGGAGCAAACTCGGTCCGGCGGTTTTTCGGCGTGAAGACTCGATCTGGCTACGTAAAAAACACCTCGAGCGGGCTCATGTTTTTTTCGAGAAATATGGCGGCCGCGCCATTATCCTGGCACGCTTTGTTCCCATCGTGCGCACTTTTGTGCCCTTTGTAGCCGGCGTGGGGTCGATGTCCTACCGACGCTTTCTCGCATTTAACTTTGTCGGCGGGTTCGTATGGATTTACGCGTTCACCTACCTCGGGTTCTTTTTTGGCAACCTTCCGGTGGTAAAGAAAAACTTCGGCTTGGTTATCTTGGCGATCATTACCGTCTCGGTGCTCCCCATCGCGGTTGAAGCTGCCCGCGCTTGGCGCGAGCAACGCACCCAGCGGGCGCAGGCTTAAAGCGGGCCTCAGCCAGCAAGCAGTGCCACCCCCAAGCGGAACCCCAACTCAATTCGCTGGTCGGCAGCGGTGAACATTTGTTCACATGAAAAAACTCATCACCCCCGCCCTTCTTGGCGCCCTCGCCCTCCTTGCTAGCACGGTTACGGCCGCGTCAGCTCAAGAACCCGCTGCCGAAAAGCCGGTAACCCCGACGGTTCTCAAAAAATACGACCTGAACAAGGACGGCAAACTCGATGAAACCGAGCGCGCCGCTTGGATCGCCGATAAAAAGGCCCAAGCCGCCAAAAAAAACAAAAAAAAAGCGGATGCCGAAATGAAACCCGAGACCGTGAAGTAAACGCGCACCGAATCGGGAAAGCATGGATCGCCCAGACGGGCACCCGCTTTCCCGATTCAAGTTTGTCCCGCGGAGCGTTAAACCTAAATCCGGCAGTAGGAACTAGCCAAAAATCACGCAGGTGATTGTTTGGCGGTCATATGCCGCCGTTTTTACCGCCGGAAAAAGCGCACCTTGAGGGTGAGTCAAAAACCCCTGATCACAAGGCA
>JBILBW010000119.1:0-8416 GCA_044353465.1 Rariglobus sp.
CCCGACGACCGGGAACGGGTCGGCTCCGAGGTGGAGGCCCACGCCAACGCCCGCCACCACGAATACAGTCAGGAATACCGGATTGTCTGCGCCGACGGCTCCGTCCGCTGGGTCGACGACCACACGGTGGTCCGCTTCGATCCGGCCGGTAACGTGACCCACCACGAGGGCCTGATCACCGACATCACCCTGCGCAAAGCGGCTGACGACCGGGACCGCGCCTTGCGTGAACGCGATTTGCGCCTGGCAGGCGAGGTTCAGCACCAGTTGCGCCCCCACCTGTTCCCCGACATCGGCGAGGTTGAAATCGAGGCGCTTTCCCAGGCCTCGCTGCACATTGGCGGGGATTATTACGACGTGCTCCCAGTCGATGGGCGCCGCTGGGGGTTTGTGATCGCCGATGTGGCGGGCAAGGGTCCGGCGGCCGCGCTGATGATGGCCTCGTGCCGGGCCACGCTGCGCCTGTGCGCGGCGGGAGAGCGCAGCGCGGCCACGGTGGTCAAACGGGTCAATCGCGCCGTGCACAATGACATGCCGCGCGGCATGTTCATTTCGCTGTTCTACGGCATCCTCGACCTCGACACCAACCGCCTCACCTACGTGCGCGCCGGCCACGAGCCGGCCCTGCTGATCCGGGCTGGCAAGACCGAGCCCGAACTGCTCCAGGCGGGCGGGCTGGCGCTCGGTTTTGATGAAGGTCCGGTGTTTGACTCCGTGTTGGAGGAGGTGGAGATCGACCTGGCGGCGGGCGACCTGCTGGCGTTGTACACGGACGGCATTTCCGAGGCGGCCAACTCGGCCGGCGAGGAGTTTGGACGCAACCGCCTGATTTCCGCGTTGAGCGGCCAAGACCAGACGCCCCTGCCGCGGGTGGTGGAGAAACTCAACCGTTACCTCCGGCAGTTCACCGCCGTGGCCTCGCGTCATGACGACCGCACCCTGCTGCTCGTGCGCGCCCGCTAGCCCGCGCTCGCCGAGGCGCCGAGGCAAAACCAAGAATTGCGCCGGGGTGGGGGCGGCTTTTTGTTAGGGTTTTTACGAAATGGCCGAACCCAGACAAATCTCGGAAGAGGAACAGCGGCAGATCACCCGTGTGTGTGCGCAGGCCACGCTTCTCCTGTTGCAACACGGGGCGGAAAGCGCGTTGGCCGAAACGGTCTGTCGCCGGCTCGGCCTCGCCTTGGGTCTGGAGGAGGTGGAGGTGGTGCTGGTGGCCAACGGAATCACCCTCACGACGATTTTCCGCGGGCAGTGTTGCACCACGGTGCGGCGCAATTCGGACCGGGGGTTGAACATGCAGGTGGTCACCGAGGTGCAGCGGGCGCTGTTGCGCTTGGAGGCGGGCGAATTCGATTTGGCCGGGGTGTCCGCTCGTTTGGCGGACATCCAGCCCTTCCGCTACAACCGGTGGTGGGTGGCGTTGATGGTCGGCCTGTCCTGCGCCGCGTTTGCCCGCCTCGGCCAGTTGGGCCAGGGTGAGGCGCTGGAGTGGGGCACGCTCGGCTGGGCCTTCGCCGGCAGCAGCCTGGCGATGGTGGTGCGCCAGACGCTGGGGCACCACGGGTTCAATCCGCTGGTTACTTTTGCGCTGGCGGCCTTTGTGGCCAGCTCGGTTGCCGCCCAAGGGGTGTTGCACGGCTGGGTGGGCAACCCGCGCCTGGCGATGGCGGCGAGCGTGTTGCTCCTGGTGCCGGGCTATCCGTTGATCAATGCGGTTTCCGACATGGTCAAGGGCTACGTGAATATGGGCCTTTCCCGCGCCGGCACCGCCTTGCTGCTGCTGCTGGCGAGCTGCGGCGGGATCGTGCTGGCCATGACCGTGTGGAATACCTGGACCTGGCTATGAATCCCTTCCTTTTAATCCTTCAAGATGCGTTGGTGGCGGCCATCCCGGCGGTCGGTTTCGCGATGATTTTTAATGTCCCCGCCGGCGCGCTCAAGTATTGCGCCCTGGCCGGCGCCCTGGGCCACGCGCTCCGCCTAGGACTGCATAAGTTCGGCGGGCTGCCGCTGGAGTGGTCCACCCTGCTGGCCGCCGCGGTGGTCAGCCTGGTGGGTATCCAGTGGGCGCAGACCTGGCGCGCGCACCCCAAGGTGTTTACGGTTGCCGCCGTCATTCCGATGATCCCCGGGGTCTACGCCTTCACCGCGCTGCTGGCCGTGGTCGAGATCGACCGTACTGGTTACACCCCGGAGCTGTTCGCCAAAATGATGGAAAATGGACTGCGGGCCTTCTTTATCGTCACCGCCCTCGCCGTGGGGCTGGCCTTGCCCGGCTTGTTGTTTTATCGCCGCCGGCCGGTGGTCTAGGTTCCGGCCGCCTTGGTTCCCCCGGGAACCAAGGCGCGGCCGCTCCGCCGGCAGCAACCGCCAAAGAACAACGCGGCCGCGGGCCAAGGGTTACGGATAAAGCGCCTGCTCCTTCCAGCCTTTGGCGGTGCGGGTGTAGTCCAAGCGTTCGTGCAGGCGGAAGGGGCGCTCCTGCCAAAGCTCGATGTTGTCGGGGATGACCCGGTAGCCATGCCAGTGGGGGGGGCGGGGCATGCGGCCGCGGGGATGCTTCACCATGGTCGAGGCGACCGCCCGTTCCAATTCGGCATAGCCATCGAGCGGTTTCGATTGTTTCGAGGCCCAGGCGCCAATTCGGCTCAGATAGGGGCGCGAGTTGAAATAAGCGTCTGCCTCCGCGTCACTGACCGGCTCGACCCGGCCGCTGACCCGCACTTGGCGCCCGGGCGGATTCCAGTAAAAGCACAGCGAGGCGTAAGGCTGGTGGCGCAAGTCGGCGGCCTTCGGGCTCTCCGTGTTGGTGTAAAAAACGAAGCCCTTTTCGTCGGCATGTTTCAGCAACACCATCCGCACCGAGGGACGCCCCTCGGTGTCGACGGTGCTCAATGCCATCGCATTGGGCTCATGGACACCGTGACGTTTGGCGTCCTCCAACCAAAAGTGGAACGTGTTCAGGGGATTGTGCATAAGGTGATATTCTAGGCGCTAGTGGTGCGCGGCGCTGCGCATCTTTTGACCAAAACCACGCACCCGGGTGCGAAAAAAGGCTCTTTGTCCTGAGTGAGGGCGAATCCATCCGGCCACCGTGGCGGGGCGGCCGGAGCGGCTTTCCGGTTGGCTTTGGACCGGGCGCGGGCCAGTTTGGCCGGGCTTGCCGGCGCCTGAGGGCCGAGGCGGCACCTTGTGAACTCACCGATTCCCGATTGTTTGGCCTGCGGGGTGTGTTGCCACTCCCACTTGGAGACCTAC
This sequence comes from Rariglobus sp., assembly GCA_044353465.1. GTDB lineage: Bacteria > Verrucomicrobiota > Verrucomicrobiia > Opitutales > Opitutaceae > Rariglobus. The sequence continues at coordinate 3,259 of JBILBW010000119.1, forward strand.
GTGCGCGTCAGCGGCGCGGATTGGACCCGGCTTGGGCCGGAGGCGGACTCGTTTGCTCACTTCATCGGCCATCGGGCCTATCTGCGGATGGAGTCCGGCCGGTGTGCGGCGTTAGCGGTGCGACCCAACGCCGCGGGGACGCGGGAGTTTTTTTGCACCATTTATGACCGGCGGCCGCAGGTGTGCCGGGATTTGGACCGGGGTTCTCCGGCTTGCGAGGGCGAGTTGCTAACCAAGGCCGCGCGAACAGGTCCGGGGGAGGCGGTTCCGGCCCAAAGCGCCCCGGGTAGGCTGGGGGCCAAGCCTAATGGCTCGGAACGGGGACATGTTTGCGGGCTTTGACCAGCTGGATAATCCCAAGAAGCTGCTTTTTTAACGCCAACAGATCCTGGCGGATTTGTTGTTGCTGCTCGGCCTCCGACTCAATCTCGCCAACTAACGAAATGCAGGGATCGGTTGCCGGGGAAGCGGGCGGGAGCAGGCCAAGCAACTGATCGGCCAAGGCCTTGATTTGGGTAAAGTGGCCGTTGCCCATGGCCGCGTTAACCCGCTCGATGGAGCGACCAGAAATCTCCGCCATGTTGTTGGTGTGGAACAGGACCAGTTCGGCAAAATCGTCCACCGCCAAACGCCGTTCGGTGTTGAGCAGCTCGCTTTGCAGCAAGGCCATTTTCGCCTCGGTTTGTTTGCGGGCGGTGATGTCACGGGAAATGCCGTAGGTGCCGATCACCACCCCCTCGGCGTTAAACAGCGGGTATTTACTGGTGGAGTGCCAGGAGGTCCGGCCATCGGGAAAATCTTCTTTTTCCTCCATGTTGAGGATCGGCCGGCCGGTGCGAATGATTTGCTGCTCGGTGGCGAGGGCCTCTTGGGAATGCACCGCGCCGAAAAAATCGGCATCGGTGCGCCCCAGCACCGCCGCCACCGAATTGCCCCCGACCACGCGAACAAGGGCTTCGTTGACCAAGCGGAAGCGGCTGTCGCGATCCTTGAAGTAAATCGCGTCCTCCACATGGTTGAGTAAGGTCAGCATCAGCAGCTGCTGATCAAAAGGGTTAGAATCGGTAGTCATGGGCCGGCAGGTTAGGGTTTATCGATGACGACGTCTTGTCCGGACTCGACTTCGGCCAGCAGCTTTTCGGCGGCGTTGATGCGGGTGTTCCAGAGCTGGACCATCAGCTCGTTGTCGAGGCGTTGGCTGGTCAAAAAGGCAAGGTAGTAGCGGACGGCGTTGAGCGGGCTGTCAGGAATGATCGGATCGGTGCGACTGATGATGCGTTTGTTGGTGCCGTTGGGCAGGGGATAGGGCGCGGCCAGCACGAAGAAGCGTTCATTGGCGTGGGAAATAGGCACGCGCAACACGCGCAGCCGCCCCTGGTCGTTGGCGGTAACATAGAGCGGCGGGTACAACTCGCAGGCCGGCACCGGCTTGGCCGGGGGTGGGGTGTCGGGGGCGGGGAGCGGTTCAGGCGCCGGATGGGTTGAGGACATGGTGGGGGCAGCGGCACCGCCCAGCCAGTGCCGTTAGCAAGATCGGCACGAGGTTTGGTCCGCTTTAATTTTAAAACCTGGCCAAGCCCAGGCGCCTCAGCACCGCAGGTCAGTGGGGGGCCAGGGCCTCCTGGACCAAAGCGCCGATTGCCGGGGGCAGGCTCAGGCCGAGGGCGGCTTGCTGGCCGCCCGGGCTCAGCTTGCGCCAGGTTTTGCGCAAAATATCGATGAACTTTTCGCGGGGGTAGTCGGCGTGTTGGGCGGCAAACTCCGCGATCTCGTTTTCCAAAAACACCAGGACGGCCGCGTCTTCCAGGATTTGGGTGCCCGGGTTGGTTTTCAGGCCGGACTTGGCGATCCAGGTGGCGGCGGCCCCGGCCTCCTCGGCGGATACGCCGGCGACAAGCAGGAGCGCCCGGCCGCGTTCAGCTTGTTGGACATAGAGCGCGCGTCGCCAGGTGAGGTAGCCGGCCTTGCCCTCCGGATAGGAGGCGCGCGGGCTCTGCCAGCGTTCGAGGTGCTGGCACCGGGCGGCCAAACGCAGGAGCGGGCTGGCTTGGGCGTCGAGCCGGGTCACCCACGCTTCGATCCGATCGGCGTAAACCAATTCGGCGGGCCGGCCGTCGGCCGTGCGCGTCGGGTCGGCGGCATGGGCGGCGTCGATTAAGCTGCGGGCCAGAGCGTACTGCGGTTCGTTCATGGGGTGTCGTGCTCGGCGGCGGTGGCAAGGATGCGGCTGCGAACTGAGGTGATCCAGGTGGTCAGGGCCTCGACTTGGTCCGGCGTGAGGCGGGCCGCGGAGTGGACCAGGCGGTAGGAGGGCAGGGGCATTTCGCCCTCGCGGACCTCGTCGGCCATGGCCTCGAGTTTGGCATCGGCGCGCTTTGGCGAATAATCGAAAAAGGTGGAGAAATTGAGGTGTTTTTTGCCGTCGATGACGTGGGAGGCCAGCCACAAACTGAGCGGCTGGATTTCGGCGTACCAGGGATAACGGGTGGTGTTAGAGTGGCAGTCGTAGCAGGCGTTCTGCAGGATTGCCTGCACGGCCGGCGGTGCCGGGTGCTGGACGAGCAGGTCGCGGGGATCAGGACCGGCGGCAATGTTTTTGGGGGTCCGAATGAATTGGATCGTGATTAAAATGATCCCGCAGCCGATGAGGGTTTGGCAAAAGGTGCGCATGGTGGTTGCTGGAAGCTCTAAACCTGAAACCAGCGGCGGTCAAAGCCTGTGCGGTCAACCGGCCAAGTTTGCCAAGCGGCCGGGGTGTTGTGGGCCTGGGCGGCAGCGGCCAGCAGATTGTGGGCGACCACCGCAAGGTCCTCGGCGCACCAGAAGTCCTCGGCGGGGGTGGCGTCGTGTCGGGCTGCGGTTTGGGCCGCCAGAGAGAGGACTAGCCCGCTCATCGGCGGAAGGCTGCAGCCGAGGGTGAGCAACACGCCTTGCAGGCGGGAGAGCACGCCTTTGCCGCCGACCGAGTGTTCGCTCACGACGCAGGCGGCCGGTTTGCCCAGCCACAGGGCGGTGCCCTCGGCGGGAGTGGCCTCTTCCAAAAAACGTTGGAGATGACTGCTCCAGGAGTCCCAGTGGGTGCCGGTGGCGATCACCAGGGCGTCGGCCGCGGCGAGGGCGGGCTGGCAGGCTGTGAAACCCGGGGTGGTTGCGAGGGTGAGGCGGTTCAGCTCGGCGTGCGGCGTGAGCCACGCGGCGAGGTGGTCGAGGAGTGCGGCCGTATTGCCGGTGTCGCCAGCCAGGGACGCGTTCAGCATCAGGATGCGGGGGCGGCGAGTGGGGGAACAGGCGGGAGCGCTCATGACGTTCAGCCTGTTGCGAAAGCGGCCGCAAAGACACGTTCAAACCGGGCCAGCTGCCTACCCTGGTTTCCCGGTGATCGCCCCGCCGCAACCCGCGGCGCTGCCAATGGCCCCCTCCCGGCTCGGGCATCCCCGCCCCGAGCCGGGTGACCAAAACCGCAGGTCCGCCCTTTGGTGACACTCGGCTCGGGCGGGTAGGCGCGGGGCCGACGGCCAAGCCCTGCGGTGGGTTTTTAAAGCGAGCGAAGGAAGGCCACCAGTTGCAGCTGTTGGGCGGCCGGCAGGGCGACGTAACGGCTGCGGGCCGCGGAGGCTTCGCCCGCGTGCTCTTTGATCGCCACGTCGAGCGAGTCCGTGCGCCCGTCGTGCAGGTAAACCGGACGACTGCCCAGGCCCCAAAGCGGGGCGGTGCGCATCTCGCGGGCTCCGGCTGCGCCTTGGGCGATGCCGTCGCCGAGGGCGCCCATGTCATGGAGCAACAGGTCGGAGTAAAGCGGCACGCGCTTGAGCGAGAGCGCGCTGGACGAACTGGTCCCGGTGGTCAGCGCAGGCGTGTGGCAGACCGTGCAGTTCAGGCTGGTGAAGAGGCGCTCACCAGCGCTGACCGCGGCCGTAATCGGGCCGCGGCTGGGCGGGGCCAGCAGGCGCATGAAGTTGGCCGCCCGATCGATGTCGGACTTGTTGGTCGCCGGGTTAACTTGGTCCTCCGGATCGAGGATCTGGTCGGCGCGGGCCAGCAGGGCGGTGTTGCCGTTGGGGGCGTTCTCTTCTGGGAAAAAGCGGTTGGTGATGCCCATTTCGTTCACATAGGCGTCGCCGGCGAAGGCCAGCAGGGTTGCCTGTTGGTTTTTCCAGCCAAAGCGGCCCACCCGCTGGGCCCCGGTGGTCACGTCGTTGATCAAGGCTGCCCGGCCTTTGACCCCGTCGGGTTTGGCTGCGGCGGCGGCGGCAATCAGGCTGGCGTCGGGGATCGCCTCGATCAGGCCGGCGCCAAACAACGGCGTGGTCACGCGTTTGGCGATCGTGTTGGCCGCGCCGGGGATGACTTCGCGAAACGCCGGGTCGATAGCCCGGGCCTGTAGCAGCGAGCCGCCTTGGGCGCTCAGCGGATCGAACACCCCGTTGGTGGTTTTGCCGAAGCGGGTGACGGTGCGCCGGCTGGCCCCGCCGACGCCACCGGCGGCGTGGCAAACCACACAGGACGTGTCGTTAAAAATCGGGCCCAGTCCGCTGTCGACCGTCTCCTCCTGGCGGAAATCCGCCAGGCCATCGCGGAAGCTGGTCAGTTCCGCCGTGGTCAGGCCGACCAGCGGCCCGCCGGTTTGGCCGGCAGCCGGACCGGCCGGTGGAGCCGGCGGGCGACTGGGCGGACCAGCCGGAGCTGGCGGCTTGGGCCGGGGCGGAGGGGTGGGTTGGGCGAAACCGGTGGCGGTTAACGCGAGGGTCAGGACGAGCAGCGGGGTGGTGGGGTTCATGTTTTTTTGGGGGGTGAACGGGGCTGGCCGAGTTCGAATTCGGCGGGGCTTAGGTTTGGGGCGGGGGTGAAGGGGGGCCGTCGTCGCTTGCTCCCGGGCCGCGATCGCGCGGGGGTGGTCCTGGGCGGCGGCGGGGCAATTCGTCGGCGGTGAGGCTGCCGTCGTGGTTTTTGTCGAGTTGGCGGAGCACCTCGGCGGCTCCGGCGATTTCGGCAGGCGAAAGGATGCCGTCGTGGTCGGTGTCGAAGAACGCAAAGGGCTTGTCAGCAAATAAGTGTAGCAATTAAAGCGTGGGCATGCAGGCTCGGAGGATGCATAAAACCGACCCAGTAAGGCGGCGATTTGAGCGACTTTCTCCATGGCTTGATGAGCGATTGAGGC
>JBILBW010000023.1:0-26069 GCA_044353465.1 Rariglobus sp.
GACGCAGCATGCGTCCTGGGCCACGAGGAAATCGAGGGGCACCGGGTAGGCGCTGGTGTAGGTGACCTCCACGCCGGTGGCGCGGGCGATCTCCATCAGGGCCTCCGCCAACTCGGCCGCGCCTGGCTTGGGATCGTTGACCACGAAGGCGAGTTTGCGGATGGGTGGCATGGTGGGGACTGTGTTAACTGCCGTTGCGTAGTCCGAGCAAAAACTCGCGGTTGCCGTCGGTGCCAGTGATCGGGGAATCCATGGAGCCAACCAGCTGGGCGGCGGGTAATTGGGCGAGGGCGAAGCCTTGGATGTCGGCCAACACCGCATCCTGCACCGCTGGGTCGCGGATGATGCCGCGGCCTTTGTCGACCTCGGCCTTGCCGGCTTCAAACTGGGGTTTCACCAGCGCCACAAGGGTGCCCCCGGCGCGCAGCAGCGACCAGACGGCGGGCAGCACGCTCTTGAGCGAGATGAACGACAGGTCCATGACGATGACATCGTAATCGGCGCGCGGCAGGTCCTCGGCGCGGAGGTTGCGGGCGTTGATTTTTTCCAGGTTGGTCACCCGGGGATCGGCGCGCAGGCGGGCGTGCAGCTGGGCGCGGCCCACATCGACGCAGACCACGTCGGCGGCGCCGTGTTGCAGCGAACAGTCGGTGAAGCCGCCGGTGGAGGCCCCGACGTCGAGCACGTGGGCGCCGTGCAGCTCGAGGGCGAATTTCTCAATGAAGCCGTGGAGCTTTTCACCGCCTCGGGACACGTAGCGCGGCGGCTGTTCGACGATCAGCTCGATGTCGCCAGGGAACTCCTTGCCGGGTTTGTCGAGGCGGTCGGTGCCGTGGAGGACGCGGCCCGACATGATCAATGCCTTGGCCTGCGAGCGCGAGTCGGCGAGACCACGGGTGACGAGCAGTTCGTCGAGACGTTGGCGGGAGGCGGCCATGGTCAGGCGGCGCCGAGGGCGGCGAGGAAGGCGCGGGCGAGGATCATGTGCCCGGTGGTGTTGGGGTGGATGCGATCCCAAGCAAGGGTCATGGGGTGAGTGTGAAGAAGTACTGCATCAAAGGCCGCCTGCGTATCGATAAAGACGGCATTGTGGCGCGCCGCCAAGTCGCGCACGACCGCCCCATACGCATCCATGCGCTGGCGCATGGCGTCTCCACGGTTGCCCTCGATGACATAGGGCGTGGCCAGGATGAGGCCTTTAACGAGAGGGCGGGTTTTTTCAACGAGCGCGTTGAGCACGCGGCTGTATGCCTCAAGCGGCACCTGCAAATCCGTGCGCAGCGGAGTGTCGAACTGACGCCAGACATCGTTGATGCCGATCATCACTGAGAGCCAATCGGGGCGCTGGTCGATCACGTCGGCCTGCCAGCGGGCGGCGAGGTCGCGCACCGTGTGGCCACTCGTGCCGCGGTTGATGACACGGATCTGGTCGGCGGGACGGGTCGCGCCCAGCCAGGCTTCGATAAGGGAAACATAGCCGCGGCCGGTGCCGGGCTGGCCCCACGGGGTGGCCTCCCCGGAGGGATCGCGGCCGGCATCCGTGATCGAGTCGCCAATGAAGAGGAATTTGCTGTGCGGAGGGATTTGCATGGGGGGCGCAGCGGTGGACGGGGTTACGTAAGTGATTGGGCCGAGTGTTAAAGTTTTTGGCGGGCGGGCGACCAGCAAGTGATGCGTCCGCCAATTTCTTCGTGGATGAGCGGGGCGCCGGTTTTGGGGCATTTGCCATAAGCCTCGCGGCGGTGGATGAACAGCCAGGTGGCGGGCGGATCGGGGAGACTGGGTGTTTGTGCCGCGCCGATGATCCGCAGGGCGTTTTCCGCCACCCAGCGGATTTCGCGGTGGAGCGTTTTGAGCTCGGCGGCGGTGAGCGACCCCGCAGGACGTCGTGGGTGCAGGGCGGCCCGCCAGAGGATTTCGTCGGCCATCCAATTGCCGATTCCGGGGAAGCGCTCCTGGAGGAGCAAAACGCTTTTGATCGGGGTGCGTGCTCGGCGATGCAGGAACGCGGCGAGCGCTTCGACGGTGAAGGCGGCGGAGAGAATCGGCGGGGCGATGCCGGTCCACCACGCGGGCGCGCCGGGGCCGGCGTGAAATTGCACCCGGCCAAACATCCGCGGGTCGGTGAACACCAGCGCGCGCTCCCGTTGCACCAGGACGAGGTGGTCGCTTTTGCCCGGCGCGTAGTCGGCCGGTTGCAAAGAGAGTTCACCGGTCAGGCCGAGATGGATGCCGAGCCAGCCATCGCCACGGGACCGAAAGAGCATCTGTTTGCCGGCGGTTTCCGACGCCAGCAGCACGTCGCCGGTGAGTTTACCAACCAGCAGAGTTGGATCGCCCCCACGGAAAACTCGGGACTGGGGGTGAAGCAAGACGCCCTGGATGGTCTCGCCAATACCGGGGTTCCAGCGCTGGCGGTAAAATTCAACCTCGGCGAGCTCGGGCATGGCTAAACATAACGTTGCCCGCGAAATACACGAAATAACCCGAAATTAAGAGGCCGAAAACTATGGTAATAAGCTATTTTTGGGTTTTTGAGTGCTTTCGCGTTGCTTGGGCAATGCCCTCAGCGGATTTCCCAGTCGTAGTGGAACTCCGAAAGTAGCTTCGGCTTGGTGGCGGTAACCTGCACCACGTCCTCAATCCGGCAGCCGCCCAACCCGGGGTAATAAAGCCCCGGTTCGACCGTCACCACGCAACCCTTTTTAAGGACGTAATCGACCGCGGACATCCGTGGGGCCTCGTGGACCTCCAAGCCCAGCCCGTGGCCAGTGCCGTGGAAAAACCCAACCGATCCGCTGGGTGTGCGTTTGGTTTCGAACCCGTGGCGCTCAAAGGTGTTGAGGCACTGCTGGTGGACGTGGCGACCGTTGACCCCGGCCCGGACGACTTCAAGGGCGGCGAGCTGAGCGGTACGCACCGCCGCGACGAGGTGCTGCTGCGCCTCGCTGGCCCGGCCCTTGAGAAAGGTGCGCGTCATGTCCCCGTGGTAGCCGCTGGCGGAGACGCGGGGGAACACGTCGACGATAATCAGTTCGTTGGCGCGCAGCGGGCCGTGGCCGCGTTCGTGCGGGTCGCAGGCCTGGTCGCCCCCGGCGGCGATGGTGTCGATCGAGAGCGCGCCGGCCTCCAGGCAGGCGATCTCAATCGCGGTTTTGAGGCGCTCGGAGGTGAGCGGGCGTCCGTCGAGGACAAGCTGGCCGGCCTTAATTTTGCTCTTTCGCAGGAGGTGTTCGGCCGCGCCGATGCCGAGGGCACTGCAGCGGTTGCCCGCGCGCAGGGCGGTGATTTCGGCGGCCGTTTTGATCTCCCGCTCTGGAAAGAGGGCTGGGACGGAGGTGAGTTTCAGCCCGAGTTCGCGCAGGCGATCGGCGAGGCCGAGCGGGAAGTCGCTGGCAACCTCGAAGGCTCGCGTTTTGTAGTGGCGGGCGAGCAGGGCAATGACCTCGGCGGCGCCGACTTTGGCGCCGGGGTGGCGGGCGCGGGCTTTTTCCAGCCACGGCTCGAGCGCGAGCACGGTGTCGAAGCCCGAGGATTTTTTGGCGCGACCGAATTCGAGGGCGTTGAGGACGGCGATTTTTTTGGTGCCCAGGGCGAAGGCGATGAACGGGTCCGGCACGCCGAATTGGCCGAAATAAAGCATGTCGGCGCTGCGGGCGGTATCGGCGTAAAGGAGCTTGGCGGGGGTGAGGCGGGCCACGATGAGGTTGTGTTTAAAATGTGAACCCATCAGTCACGTGCTCTGTGAAAAACGCAAATCAGGTTTCTGCGCCTCTACGCGGGTTGGTACTGCTCACGGTCGTTCTGCTCTCGACGAGCTGTGGCCGAAGTGAAGTCGTTTCGCCGCCGGCAGCTGCGACGGCGAACCGCAGTTTTTATACGGTCGGGGTGGGCGGCAAAGCCGTCCGCATGCAGCTCGCCGTCAAACCGGCCGAGATGGAACACGGCCTGATGGGGCGCACCGATTTGAAGACCGATGAGGGCATGCTGTTTGTTTACGCGAAGCCGCAACGCATGAGTTTTTGGATGCGCAACACGCCCAGCCCGCTCGATATCGGTTTTTTTACCGCCGATGGAATTCTCCGGGAAGTTTACCCGATGTATCCTTTCGACGAAACCCGGGTGATGTCGCGTAACGGAGCGGTGCTCTTCGCGCTGGAAATGAAGCAGGGGTGGTTTGAGTTCAGTGGCGTCAAGCCCGGCGCCCAGCTCGACCTGAAGGCGCTGGCTGTTGCTTTGCGGGCGCGGGGCGAGACACCGGCCAACTACGGTTTGAAGTGAGCCCCGTCTCGCCCTGCGGTTCGGCCCTGGGGTGGCCGATGTCGGTTAGGCTTACGCCAGCGTTTCGTAAGCAAGCACGGCTAGGGCTGCCGTCGCCGCAGTGTCGCAGCGCAGTACCAGTGGTCCGAGGGTTACGGGAATAAAACCGGCCGCCACCGCCGCCCGCATCTCGGCGGGCGAAAAATCCCCCTCGGGGCCCACCATCCAAACCGCTTGGGTTGGTGCGCTCCCGTACGCCGCCTTGAACTGCGTGAGCGCCGACTTCAACGGCTGCGCGCCGGGGTGCAGGCTTGCCACCAGTTTGAGCACCGCGCCCGCAGCGGTCGGGCCCGCGTTGGTCGCACTCAGCTCGCCGGCAAGGAATTCAGCGAGCGTGCTCACCCCGGAGATTTCCGGCAAAAACGGGTTGCCGCATTGCTTCGCGGCTTCGAGGGCGCCGACACGCCATTTTTCAACCTTCTTGTCGGAGCGGTCGCCGTCGAGGTGGACTTGGGTGCGTGCGGTGGACAAAGGCACGATGCGTGCCGCGCCCAGTTCGGTGGCGTGGCGGATGATGTCGTCCATGACTCCGCCCTTGGGCAGTGCTTGCGCGAGGGTGATGGCGCAGGGCAGGGAGGCGCGGGTGTGGGTGGCGGTGACGCGCAGGCCAACGCCGGCCTTGCGAGCCTCGGTGAGTTCGCAGGTCCACTCGGTGCCGTGACCGTCGAACGCGATGACCGTGTCACCGGGGCGGGCCCGGTTGACGGTGACCAAATGGTGTGACTCGCCCGCCGGCAGTACAATGAGGCCGTTATGGGGCGCAGGGGCGAAGACGCGGAAGTCGGACATGGGCGCGAGTGGAACGTTGGAGTTTTCCATTTACAAGTCTGAGGGCGTTCCTACGTTGATTCCTCGTTCACCTCCTGCCCGGATGGCGAAATTGGTATACGCAGCAGACTCAAAATCTGCCGCCCTCTAAAGGCTTGTCGGTTCGAGTCCGACTCCGGGCACCATTTTCCTAAATGGCCTTGTCGGAGGTAAAAGCGAAAGTAGAAGGGCCAAATTAGGCCAATTCCTAACGCCACTCTTAACAAGTGCGGCAAGGTTCATAGCTGTGCATGATGCGTTAAAACGCATCCACCGGGTCCGTAAGAGACATCGATGTCGCCAGACTTGGCGGGTATTTTGGGCACAATTGGTCTCATTGATGAAAAAAGTTCGCCGGCGATTCCCTTTAATTTTCGGACCTTGAAAGGAGTCATTTCCGGCCAATTTTAACTTCATCACCATTTGATAGAACGTTCGTTTGAAGACGTTGGACAAATTCGGGCCTTCGCTACCCTTGAAGAGCTATTCCTGAGCGATGTCCTTACCGTTGGCGATGCAGACCACCTCGGGCTCATGCACGCTGTACACTTTTTGCCCCTCGCCGCGCTCTTTTGTGCAGGGATGCGTTTGGCGGTCGCCTGTAACTTGCCGAGCAGACCTTGCGGCTGCGATTGTTGCCGTTCGATTTCGCGGATCACCCGGGCCAGATGGGTGCGGAGTTTGCGGGTGCACGCCCGGGCCCGTTGCATCTGGAGGGCTGGGCGTAGCGGCTATGCGCCATGAGTAAACGCCGGCCTACCCTCTCATAACATTGTTTGATACGCAGCCCTTGCTTGGGGGTCGTTTCCACCAAGCCCTCGCGAGCCCGGTCGTACAGTCGGGAGTCCGTCGGGAACCACACCGCTTTGGTCTGCACCGTTGTATCCACGTTCACCCGCTCAATCTGCGCGGGCGTGTTCGCCTTCATCTTCAGGCCGAAGGGTTGCCTTGAGCATCGCCTCCGCCCCGGCTTCCACGAGCCTCTTACGCCACCGCATCATGCTCGAGGGATGGATCGGCAGCTCGTGCTCAAAAAACTGCATACCGCTAAAAAGCTGCCATCAGGGATTCTCCACCCACTGGCCCAGTACGACATCGTCACTTAGATCATACCGATACTTCAAATAATGCAGCGCGACCCTCTGCCGCGTGCTCACCCCCGGCGCACCGTTGCTCGGGTCGTACGTCTCCCCAATTGTTCGTCGAACACCACCCAGTTCATCTGCAAGCCCGCTTCACCAACGCGTGGCCCGCATCCACAAGCCCGTCCAATTCGATTCGGAACAATTCCCACTGCGCTTGGTAGATGGTGGCTTTTGGCTTCATCTATTTTTCCCAATTTTTGTTGGTCGGGTTAAACTTAACCACGAAAAGATCCCACTAAAATCCTCAATTAAATACTATTCAGTAATTTGTGAATTATTCAGGACCGACTAACTTAACCCCTAGCAGAAAAACGGCTGCTCCCGGCAATCGAGTTCAATGATTGCCGAGTGAATGGGCCTAAAGCGTTACCAGATCGGCCCACTCTTTGCTTACTTTTTATAAGCAGAAAAAACCAGTGACAGAGCTGCCTGCTTTGAGATCAGCCGGCTTGGCGATCAACGAAGAGGTAGTCGTTGTGGCTGCCGTCCCAATGAGGATTGTCGCGTTTGTTGAAATTGGTGAGGTTGCACAACAGGCTGTAATCCTGCGACAGCAGGTAGTTAACAACCTCGTAGAACGACGGCGTGTAAACCTCGGCCAAGATGTGGCGCGGGCGGTAAATCGAGTAGTCGAGACTACGCAGAACGTTGAGTTCGTAATTTTCGACGTCGATGGACATCAGGTCCACCGGCTTGTCCTTGAGGGCGGCGTCGAAAATTTGTGTCAGCGAGGCGGCACGAACCGTGACTTGGGCGGCCCGCTGGAGGCGCTGGCCATGGACGCTCGACATCGGATTACCGTCAAAATCGCCGGTGATCTGAGCGACGCCGGAGTCGGTTAGGGCGCAGTTGAAGACGCGGCTGTTGGGGCGGTTAACCGTGCATTTGGCGTAGGCTTGAGGGGAAGGCTCGACCAAGACCCCGGTCCAACCGCGGTCGCGTTCCAGCGGGTAGGTGTAGGATTGGAAAATGCCGTCGTTGCCGCCGGCTTCAAAAAAGACGCCGCCCTGTTTGGGGATGATTTGGATGAGTTTTTCGAATTTCATAAGATCGGAAAGATGCGGGGGGAAATGGTGGGATACGGGGGTGCGAGTCAGCGATTAGGTTGGTGCGCAGGAGGAGGGAATCAGGCGACAAATTCGGGATGCCCATTAAGAAAGGAAGGGGCGAAACGACTGGCCGCGGCGCGCCACATGCCTACCGGATCGGCCGCACGGATTGCCGTCTGTCCGGCTTGTTCAGTCGCCGGGTTGCCCCGAAGGGTGTCGCGCAGCCCGTCGGCGATATCTTCGGCCGATGGCGGGATATCTTCGTAAGACGCCGTATTAAATGGGGCGGGGCCGAGCACGGGGTCGTAACTTGAGACGAAGGCAGATGCCTGCCGAGAGAAGGGCAACACCTCACCGGTCGTACGGACCTTGAGTCGACTCGGAACGACGACGGTTTTTTCGGAGGGATGCGGCATGAGCGTCCAGCTACCGAGCTGGCAACAGGGAGTACCAAGGGTGTCACAAAAAAGGCCTGCTCCCGAGGGGCTGACCAGGCCGACAGAGGCATTAGCAAAAAGATAAAAATCGTTCTTTGGGCATGCAAAGGGGGTGCGGGGATAATCCCAAACTTCGTACTCACGGAACACCTCGGGCATCGGTTCACGACCGCCGAGAATCACGGCGTAGCCGTTGTCGCGGAGGAATTCCAGGGCGGGGCGATAGATCTCGCCCGGAAGGAGACGGGCGGTGCCATTTCCGATCACCGACTTGATCTGCAGAACCGCGTATTTTTTCTCCTTTAACCGAGCGACAAATGCGGGGTCGCCAGGCATCTTATCGAGGCCTTCGCGCAACGGGCGCTGCCCGGCAGTGGCGGTCCAGGCTTCCAGGGTTCGGATATGCTGGGCAACAAACTCGTCGCCGCGCAGCGCCCAACCAAAATTGAGCGGGAAAAGGTCGCCGATCACCCGAGGCGAATCATCGGGGCGAATCACCTTCCAGTGAGCCTGGCCGATGTCGAAAACGAGCTCTGGGTAAAACAACTGGATTTCGCGCAGAATCAGCGGGGCGTTGGCATCGATAATGGTTTGCACCCCATGTCGCTTGAGAATCTCCACCAGCATCAGCGCCATGTCAGTCGGCGGTAAAATCACCACCGCTGTGTGCGTCAGGAACCGGGGGTTGCACCTGAGCTGGCGCAACAGAAAATCGGTTTCCAGCAGCATGTGGCCGGGCGAGATGTAGAAAAACATGCCGCCTGCGACCAGACAATTGGCCTTACGCAGGTTGGTGACGAAGTTGCTGAGCATGGCGAGGGGGGGGAAGGAAGCCAAAGCGTTGACGAGGGAACCCACCTACCAGCCTTGGGCGGCTTGGCGGCGGGTCAACGTATCGGTGGTCGGGCTATAAAGCGGGACGATCATTTCGCGCGCGAGGGCCTCGGGGGTGAGCGGCGGACTTTGGTTTTCCAGAGGCGCGCCGAACTTGAGGAACGGGTAAAGTTTTTGGTCGGGATTAATCTCGATGTTGATCAGCAGAGGCCCGGGCAGGGCAAAGAGAGCGGGAAGCTCCGCGGCCAAGTCGGTGTCGCCATTAACCGTACGGGCTGGCACGCCGAGTGATTCCGCCACACGGGAAAAATCCTGAGGGAAAGCCAACCCCGAGGCCGGATCGACCCCGACGTAACGACCGCCAAGCCACGTCTCCAACGTCTGCTTTTGGATGCCGTGACTGTGGTTGTTAAACAGGAGGATTTTCACCGGCAAACCATGGCGCGCAAGCGTGGCCAGTTCGGAGAGGCAAAGCATCAGTCCGCCGTCACCAATGACGGCAAAAACCGCACAACCCGGCTGCGCAAAAGCGGACCCAATGGCGGCGGGCAACGCGTAACCCATGGGCGTGTTGTTCCAGGCCGAAAACACCCGCTGGCCGGTCTTGGGGCGCAGGCCGTTGCAAGTCCACGTCAGATTGCCCCCTGTATCAATGAACAGGTGGGCGCCAGCGGGCAGAGCCGACGACAACGCGGCGACGACCCCGTTGGCGTCTTGGGTACAAGCGGCCTCAGGTCGACGTGGTGAGGTGTCGGCGGGGAAGGCGGTTTTCCAATGCGCGATCTGCCCCATCCAGGGCGCGTGGTCGCCCCCAAGGCCGCTCGGTGGCAAAGCTCGGTCGACCGCAGAAAGAAATTCGGTGGCGCGCGCGCAGATCCGACCCGCGATCACAATGCCCCGACCGTCGAATTTACTCATCTCATGCGCATCCACATCGACCATGGTAATGTGCGCCTCACGGGCGAAAGCACTGAGGATACCACCGGTGAGATTTTGCGAGAGCCGGGTACCCAACGTGACAATCACGTCGGCGTTCTGAACCGCGAAGTTGCCCGCGCGGGGGCCATAAACGCCAAAGGTGCCGATGCGCAGCGGGTGGCTGGCGGGCAACAAATCGAGCCCCGCCCAAGTCAGGAGCGCGGGCACGCCGAGGCGATCGAGAACGGCGAGTAATTCTTCACCGACGAAGGGGGTTTTTAACCCTCCGCCTAAAATCAACACGGGGCGTTTGGCGGCGCGCAGACGGGCGATCACCTCGGCCACGGCGCGTTCGAGTTCAGCGTCCGGATTGACGACCGGCGGAGTGAAACCCCGCAGCGTGGCAGGATCGACTTCGGCGCGCTGCAAGTCGTCGGGGATGTCGAGCAACACGGGGCCGGGACGACCAGACACGGCCTCGTAGCAGGCGCGCTCCAACTCGTAGCGAATGTCCACCGGGTTACGCAATTGAGCCGCGTATTTGGTCACCGGGGTGAAAATAGAAATGACATCGGTTTCCTGAAACCCCAGCTGGCGCACGGCGCGATCACCGCGCAGGCGATGCGTGGCGACCTGGCCGGTGAGCATCAGCGTGGGGACCGAGTCGTAATAAGAACAACACACGCCGGTGAGCAGATTGGTGGCGCCGGGACCGCTAGTGGTAACGGCCACCCCGATCCGCCCGGTGCTGCGGGCGTAGCCGTCCGCGGCCATGGCGGCCGCTTGTTCGTGGGTAACCGAAACGATGCTCATGTGGGGATGGCGATCGATCGAGTCGAACAGGTGCACCGCCGCCCCGCCCGACATGCCAAAGGCGTGGGTGATCCCAAGCTCGGCGAGAAATTGGGCCAGATAATCGGTGAGTTTCATGCGGAAGGGATAACAGAGTTTGCAGGAGCCGCGGAGGGCGCGTTGGAGGGCGCAAACGAGTTACCGTGCCGACGCAGTTTGTAATGGTGAGGGTCGGACCGAAGCGCGGCAGATAACGCTTGTCCACCGTGGCGCCAAGCGTCGTGAACGACAGAGAAATTGCGCCCCCCGGTAACGCTACGGCCCTGGGAACAGCCCCAATCGATCACCGCGGCGATGTCGGCATAAGAAGTGCCGATCTGACCTTCGGCGAAGAAGCGCTGGGTGGTGGTCAAGTTAGCTCCCGCCGCCAGGCCGGCATCAAGTGTCTGAGCATGGATCTTGGTGCGCACCCAGCCCGTGCCGACGATGAACGCGTTGAGATCAGGCGCTTCATCGTCGAGCAGTTCGCACATCTTAATGAGCGCGATCTTGCCGAGACAGTAAGCGGAGTAAGACGTAAAGGGGCTGTTGGTGCCGCCACCGGCAAAGAAAACCACGCCGACCTCACCCCCGGTGCGGCGAAACGGATAGGCGGCGTGCAACGCGCGGAGTTGCGCAGTGCTATTTACCTGCACCGCAGTTTCCCACTGATCGAAGTCCACCTGCAAAAATTTACCGACCGGCGAGAGCTGGCCGACGCAGGAAATAAAAACATCCCAGGGCTCAGCGGCGGCGCGAAGGAAGTCGCTCAGCACGGACGTGGTTGCCGGCTCCGCCAGGTCGCAGGCGCAGGCGCGGACACGCGGATTGGCCTGTAAATCGGCCGGCAGTTCCGTGCGATAGGTGCCGAGGATAGTCGCCCCTTGGCCGAGGTAATGCCGTGCCAAGGCCGCACCAATGTCGCTGGAAAGCGCCAGGATAAAAACGACGGAGGGCGGCGGGACAGGCATGCTCAGGTTAGAAAGAAACTACGGTGTGAACGCTTTCGCCAGCGCGCATCGTGGCGATAGCGGCGTTGATGTCGGGCAGCGCGCAGCGATGGGAAATCATGCCGCGTGGATCGATGCCGCGCGCCGCCAGCAAACGAAGGTAGCGGGGAATATCCTCGGCCGGGCGACTCGCCCCACCCTCGGTCCCGGTGAGAACTTTGCCGTAGTGGAGCGGCAGGGTGTTAAAACTAAAACGCGCGTCGTGCGGCATCACGCCGATCAGGACAAGGCGCCCTTTAGGCCCGGTTGCGGCCCAGGCTTGCTCGAGGACGGCGGGACGACCGGTGCCGTCGATCACCACGTCAGCGGGGCCGCCCAGAATTGCGCGCACCGTGTCGGCCAAGGGTTCGCGGCTGGTGTTGATCGTGTGCGTGGCCCCGAAGGCGCGGGCGGCGGCGAGCTTGTGGTCGTGGATGTCGGCGGCGATCACCGGGCAGGCCCCGCCAAGACTAGCCGCCAAGACCGCGCCCAAGCCGATCCCCCCTACCCCGACGACGACGACGGACTCGCCCAACTCGAGGCGGGCTTCACGGGTGATCGTACCAAAACCGGTGGTGAGTGTGTCGGCCAAGAGCGCGGCGGTCTCAAATTCTACCCCGGCCGGAATCACCGTGAGGCGGTTTTCCGAGACGACGGTGAACTGCTGAAAGGTCGTGAGGTTACCCGCGTTGACCGTACGGTTGCCCCAGCGGTAAGTCACGGGGCGGGCCTGAATGCCACGACCCGGACGCCAGTGAACCACCACGTGATCGCCCGCTTTGACCTGAGTGACCTCGGGGCCAACCTCGCGCACGATGCCGCCGGCCTCATGGCCGAGTAGGTGCGGCAGGTAGCTGTCGGCCCCTTTTGCGCCGTCGATTTCGCCGAGTTGTGAGCCGCAGATCCGGGTCGCCTTGATCTCAACGAGAACGTGGCCGTAGCCCAGCGCGGGCAGTTCGACCTCGTCGATGACGAGGGGCTGACGCTGTTGAACCAAGATGGCGGCTAGGGTTTTCATGGCGGGGCGGATCGAGAACAGAAGGCGGACTGCGCAGGGTTTTTAGGGGATGAACCACCAATAGTCGCCGGTGTAGCCTTCTTCCGAAAACATCCGCACCCACTCCTCGACCGGGAAGTAGGATTCAGCGGTGAGAATCCAATCGAGCAGGCGCTCATGCTCCTCCTCGGTTCGCCAGGCATCGACCGTGATAAAGCTGGCCCCGCGACTGACGCGTTCGATCTCGCGAAGCGCGGTGCGCACGCGGTGGGGCGGCAGGTTGTGGATCGAGTTGATCGAGATGACCAAGTCGAAGGAGTTGTCGGCGTAAGGCAGCGCGTCGCCCGAACCGAGGTCAATGTTGTCGCCCATACCGGCGTGGGCGTTGTCGCGCGCGTAGGTGGAAACGTCGATGCCGCGCACCGTCGCTCCGGGTAAAACCTGCAAAAAGTCGTGAAGCAAAAACCCCTTGGCCGCGCCGACATCGAGGATGCGGGCATCGGGGCGAAGGCGGTAAAATTCCACCAAGCGGCGGGCAACCGGCAGCCAGCGGCCGTCGTAACGGTAGCCGCCGTAACCGTGGCGGCGTTCGCCATCAAAGAAGTCGCGGCCGAATTGTTTGGCGAGCGCACGGTCCTCGGCGGTCTTTGTAGCAGCGCGGGCCTTGGGATCGCGCTTGGTCTGCGGCAGGCTGTCGAGCAGGTTTATCTCGCGGCCGGGGGTAAACGTGGGGGCGGACATGGGGTAAGCGTTAAAAACGGGGGGCGTTAAAACGGGCCGGTGAAGGCGGGGTTGGGTTTGTCTAACTCGACGCCGACGGGGAGAGCGAGGTCGGCGGGATTAGCGGGCAAGCCAAGGGTCGCACGGGCAGCGGCAACGATGTGGCCCGAGCGCGGATAATAGGCTGCGGAAAGCGGCGGGCTAGTCGGCGTGGGACATTCGGGAAAACACACGCGGCGCGGGGCAGCTTTGAGGGCATCGAAGGCGTTTTCGCTGGCGAGCGCGAGGATCTCGGCGGCCATACCGGCGGTGCTGTGACCGGTGTCAGCGACGACCAAGCGGCCGGTTTTACTCAACGAGTCCAGCAGCAGCGAGGTTTCCAGCGGACGCAGGCAACGGACGTCGATCACCTCGGCCTCGATGCCCTCGCGTGAGAGTTTTTCGGCGGCTTCGAGTGCTTCCAAAACCATATAGGAAAACGCCACGATCGTGACGTCTCCACCGGTGCGGGCGAGGCGAGCCGGGCCAATCGGCGTGGTGTAGTGGCCGCTGGGCACCGGTCCTTTGATGTGGTGCAACCAGCGGTGCTCAATAAACACCACCGGATTGTCGTCCTCGATGGCGGCAATCAGCAGGCCTTTGGCATCATGCGGCGTGGTCGGCATCACGACCTTAAGGCCGGGAATATGGGCGAACCACGAATGCAGGCACTGGGAGTGTTGCGGGCCCTGGCCCCAGCCGCGGCCGAGGATCATGCGGAAGACCACCGGCATCTTCATCGCGCCGCCAAACATGTAGCTCCACTTGGCGGCCTGGGTGCACATCGGATCCATCGCCAGCAGCGCAAAATCGAGCCGCTGGTGGTTGATCACGGGGCGCAGGCCGTTGAGCGCTGCGCCGAGCATCACACCCGACATGCCGGCTTCGGCGCAGGGCATGTCCATGACGCGGTCGGGGCCGAACTGAATTTGCAAGTCGAGGGTGGTGCCGAAAAAGCCCTTGGGGTCGGGCACGCCCAGGCCCATCAGCAGGACGCGCGGATCGCGTTCGAGGGCCACGGCAAACCCCTCGCGGATCGCTTCGGAGTAGGAGAGCTCGCGGGTCACGGTGTTCATACGGCGGCGTAAACGTGGTCCATGAGCGTGGCGGCGGCGGGGAAAGGAGCGCGGTCGGCCAGGGCAAACGCCTCGGCAATCTCGGCGTTCACGCGGGCGGTGAACTGGGCAAAGCGTGCCGCGTCGAAGGTGCCAGCGGTTTGCAGGCGGCGCTCAAAGGAGGCGATCGGGTCGCGTTCGCGCCACGACTGATACTCAGCCTCGGTGCGGTAACCGATGTGGTTATCAAAGCCTGCGCCGCAGTGTTCGCGCCAGCGGTAGGTTTTGAGTTCGAGGAAAACCGGGCCCTGGCCGGAGCGCGCTTGGGCAACCGCGGCGCGGGCCAACTCGTAAACGGCCAGCGGGTCATTGCCGTCGCCCTGGTGGGCGGTGACGCCGTGACCGGCGGCGAGTTGCCAGACTTCGCGGTGGGCCGGTTGGCGCACGCTCATCGGCGAATAGACGGAGTAGAGGTTGTTTTCGCAGACAAACACGATGGGGAGTTTGTGCAGAGAGGCGAAGTTGACGCTTTCGTGAAACACGCCCTCCTCGGTCGCGGCCTCGCCCAAAAACGCCACGGTGACGCGGTCGCGCTTAAGCTGGCGGTCGGCAAAGGCCAGGCCGGTGGCGATCGGGATCGTGCTGCCGACAATCGGCACCGCACCGACAAAACCGGCGGCGAGATCGACCAGGTGCATCGAACCGCCGCGACCGTGAGAACAGCCGGTTTCCTTACCGTAAATTTCAGCGATCATCGCCTTCAAGCTGCCTCCCTTGCCGAGGTAATGCGCGTGGGAGCGGTGGCCGCTCATCGCGAGATCGTCGGGGCGGAGCGCAGCACACACGCCAGCCGAGGCGGCCTCCTGGCCGATCGAAAGGTGCACCGGGCAGCGCATCTTTTGCTCGGGGTAATGGGCGGCGATGGCTTCCTCAACCTTGCGGATGCGCACCATGCTTTCGAACAGGGCAGCTCCAAGGTCGGCGGGGGCGTGTGGAATCATGCAGCGGTCGAGGGGAGTGCGGGCGGCGTGGCGCGGATGCGGGTGCGAAGCGGTACCGACAGTTAGGGACTCAGGCCTTAATCGCCTGCTTCATCATGGTCTTAATGTTGTAGCAGCGTTCCTCGTCGCGCAGGCGGCCGTCCCGGTAAGCGGCGATCACCTCAGTGATGCCATCCTCGACCGTGAACTTGGGCGCGAAACCGGTGGCGAGGAGTTTTTTGGACGACAGCCGATAGGAGCGCGGGTCGTTGGACGGCGTGACGGTGATCTCGGCGGGCACGTGTTTTTGCACGCGCTCGGCGATGTCCAAAATCGAGATGTTTTCGAAGCCGGCGTTGAAAATTCCGGGGTGGGCTTTGCCCACGGCAAGGAAGTGGTGATAGACGCGAATCATGTCGCGCAAATGGATGTTGGGGCGGGTCTGGTCGCCGCCGAACACCGTGATCTTGCCCTTGGTGAGCGCGGCCATCGTCAGCAGGTTGACCGAGAGATCGAGGCGCATGCGCGGCGAGTAACCGCAGACCGTGGCAGGGCGCACGATATTGACGCAGATGCGGTCGGCGTAGCTGAGCAGCACGCGCTCGCTGATCATCTTCGTTTTGTTGTAGTCGGAAATCGGAACGAGCGAGAGCTCCTCGATGACCTCGGGCTCGTCCTTGACACCGTAAACGCTGCCCGAGCTGGCGTGAATAAACTGGGGAACCTGGTGGGCGATGGCGCGCTCGACCAACAGCATGGTGGCGAGTGCGTTGACCTCCCAGTTGAGCTTGGAATCGAGGTCAGCACACGGGTCGTTGGCAACGTTGGCCAGATGCAGAATCGCATCCATGCCGGCCAGGGGAACGCGGTCGGCGTTGCGTATGTCCTCTTTTATAACGGTGAGCCGCGGGTGGGCCGGCAGGTCATTGCCGAACCATTGCATGTCGACCACGGTGACGGTGTGGCCGGCTTCGAGAAGACTGAGCGTGAGAGGGGTGCCAACATAGCCGCAGCCGCCAGTAAGAAGGATGTTCATGCTTTCGAGGATAACGAGAGGCGATTAACAGGTAAAAAGCTGGTAAGCGGCAGTTTAGAAAGCAAGCATCGACATGCCGCCTTTTAACAAACGAGCCTTCCGGATCGGTTCGGAATTGCCGACGATGCGCACCGACTGGGCGCCAGCGAGCTGGCCCATAAAGGTGGCGACGTTGAGCGGCACCTTGCTGGCGGCGGCCAGACTGGCGACCGCGCAAAAGGCGTCGCCCGCACCGACCGTGTCCACCACCTGGCGCTCAAAGGGCGGGCACGATGAGATGTCTTTGACGCAGTTGCGACCAAGCGTTTCGTGCGAGCCGCGGGTAAGCCACGCGTAGCTGCTGCCGAGTTGGCGGGCGAGCTTGGTGAGCTCCTGGCCGTAATCCAAATCGCGGGCGCCGACGGCGAGCTGCAACTCGGCCTGGTCGAGGGTAAAGATGTTGGCCCGGCGGTAGCGGCGGTTGAGGATGTTGTAACCGTGATTGTTGCTGTTCGTCTGGCAGTTCACGGCAAGGAAGCGGGCCTTGTCCTGCACATGCTCGCGGACCACGTCTTCCATCAGTCCGTGGCCGAAATCCATCACCAGCACCAGGTCGTAGTCGTCGATGTAGTCATCGATGCGGCGGTTGACCGCCTGCTGGAGCGCGGGGCTGGGTTTTTCCTTGTCGATGTAGTTAACCGAAAAGAGCTTGGACAGCTCCTTGCCCTCCGCTCGGGGTTCGACGAATCGCTGCTTCACGATCGTGGTGAACTCGGGGCTGCGGATGATGGCGTCGCCATCGGGTTCGATGAATTCGGCCAGCGTGCTGTCGAGCCAGGGCTCGGTGCCGGCCAGGCTGATCAGCTTCACGTGAGGAGTGAACTCACGCATGTGTCGATAAACCGCGAGCGCGCCGCCCGCCTGCATGTCGTCATCCATGTGGCGACCGGAAAGGATGCGGTTTTTGGAGGTCAAGCCTTGTACTTCTACGGTGGTGTAACGATCGAAAATGAGGTCGCCGATAATCAGCACCCGCATCGTCGAAAAACTATCCACGATCTGGCGAAAGCGGTCCGGGCTGCACTCGGCGGCAACCGCGCGGCAGAACGCTTTCACGTTGGGTGGATAGGGCTCGAAATGGGAGTTCAGCAGACGCGTGGAGCTGAAAACGATGGAGCCGACGTAGCGCACCTCCCCGCCCATGCGTTCCACCGCCGCTAGATCATCGGCGATGTTGCCGGTGACATCGTTGGCGGCAGTGGCGTATTCGCGGCCCTTGCAATAAAAGTGGGCGGCCACGCACTCGATCGCCTCGACGGCGGCGGGATGCGGGACCACCACCACGTAGTCCACCGGCGAGAGGGCTGCGATCCAGCGGGAGCGCAGCTGGTCGTTAAAATAGGGACGGCCGGGGCCCTTGTTGACGTGCTCCTCGCCGGTGATCGTCACCACCAGCACGTCGCCCAGCGCGCGGGCCTCCTCAAAGTGCACGATATGACCGGGGTGGATCATATCGAAAGTGCCATGGCAGTGCACGATCGTCTTGCCCGCGGCGCGCAGATCGGCGCAGAGGGTCGCGGTTTGCGCGAAGGGGATGATTTTTTCGTTGGCCATGGCGGTGAGCGCGGCGAGCGGGGCGGGTTGGAAAAAAGCCTCAGGGCTTGTGGATGTAGTCGAGCGGTTGCGTGCGCAGCGTCTCAAAGTGGGCGGTCACCCAGGCGACCGTCTCCCGCAGGCCGTCTTCGAGACCCACGGTCGGAGTCCAGCCGAGGGATTGGCGGGCCTTGGTGCTGTCGAGGGTGTAAGCGGCGTCCTTGCCCGGACGATCGTCGACAATATCGACCACGCGGTCGAAGTCGGCGCCGAGCAGGTCGCAGAGGGTTTTCACCAAAGCGCGGATACTGATGAAGCAGTCGGTGGAAAGGTGGTAGCACTCGCCGGCGGGCGCGGTGCGGGCGATGCCGAGGGTAGCGCGGGCCACATCGTCGATGTGGATAAAGGACCGCACCGAGTGGCCGCCGCCATGGAGCGGGAGGCGCTGGCCAAGTTTGATCGAGAGCAGCGTGCGCGGGATAATGCGGTAGAGCTGCTGGCCGGGGCCGTAGACGTTGGCGGCGCGGGTCCAGACCACCGGGAAACCGTAGTTGGCAAAAAAGGTGCGCAGGTGCAGGTCGCAGGCGGCACGGGAGGCGGCGTAAGGCGTGCTCGGGTTAAAGGGCGCGTTCTCGGTGATGACGCCGGAGGTGGTGCCATACACCTCGGGCGTGCCCACGTGAACGTATTTTTTCAACCAGGTGCGGCGGCGCAGTGCCTCGTGCAGGCGCAGGTTGGCCATGACGTTGGTCTGGTACCAATGCTCGGGATTGAGCCAGCTCTGGGCGACCATGCCCTGGGCGGCAAAGTTGACCACCATCGACGGGGCAAAAGCATCGAGCGCGGCCATCAGGCGGTCGGGATCGGCGTTGAGATCGGCCTGCACGAAACGCCAGCCCGCCTGCGCCTCGGTGGGCAGCCAGCGGTAGGGCAGAAAACTCGCCGACGGCTCGTGCGAACGGCTTAGGCCGAGCACTTCCAGTCCCTCGGCCAGGCAGTGGCGGGCAAAGCTGGCCCCGGAGAAGGAGTTGCTGCCGATGATCGCGATGCGTTCGGACATGGGATAATCGGCGAGGGTTAACGGGAACTGCGGGAAGCGTCGGCGCGGCGGGTGTTGGCGGCGTCTGCGGTCCAACCGCACGGATGCTGCGAGAGCTCCTGCATGAGCATGTGGCCGATCATGACCTGGAGGTCTTCGGCCACCTGCATGTCGTCCACCGGGAAATGAATCGGGTGGTCGGCGAGTGTGAGGCATTTGCCGCCGGAGTAGCCCAGGATCGCGTAACTGGTCATGTTCAGCTCGCGGGCGCGCTCCAAGGCCTTGACGATATTCGGCGAATTGCCGCTGCCCGAAAACGCCAGCAGCAGGTCGCCGGGTTCGGCCAGCACCGAAAGCTGCTGGGAAAAAATGTCCGCGTAACCGATGTCGTTACCCA
The DNA here is from genome assembly GCA_044353465.1 of Rariglobus sp. GTDB lineage: Bacteria > Verrucomicrobiota > Verrucomicrobiia > Opitutales > Opitutaceae > Rariglobus. The sequence goes on from JBILBW010000023.1 coordinate 19,166, forward strand.
GGCAGGTCAACACCGCGGAATTGGCGGTCAGGGCGGTGACGCGCAGGCCGCGCCCATCGGCCTTGGCCACCCCGTAGAGGAAGTCGTTAGCCAGGTGGATGGCGTTGGCGGAACTCCCCCCATTGCCGCAAAGGAACACCTGGCGGCGGTCCTGCCAGCAGCGACGCAGGGCGTCGGCCAGATCGGCGACATCCGACCAGTCGTGATTTTTCCACGCGGTCTCCAACGTATCGTGGTAGTGGCGAACAAACTCAGGGACGGCCTTGGACTTAGGCGCGGAGCGAAGGCGGGCGTGTTTGGCGAGGGTGACCATAGGAAAACCCCATATAGCAAAGCTTAGGCCAATTTATTATTTAAATTTCAAATCACTGATATACAGTTACATTTAAATTTTAAATAAAACCAACCCGGGTATTTACCCTAGGCCGGCCGCGGTGGTGGCAGAATTTGCCGGGACCCGCCGTCAAGCCCACCACCGTTACCCCGGGCAACCAAGCCTAGGGGCGGGAATGGGCCGACACCCAAGGGTTATCCCCCCTGGGTCTTGGGGTAGGAGGGGCTTTCGACCGGGGCGGAGGGAAGCGTGGCCCAGCGGGGCACTTGGCCACCCTGCGGGCCTTGGTCGCGTTCGCCCCACCCGGATGCGTAAGTGGGGGGCGGTGCGGGCTGGTACCCAAGCAATTCACTCACCCAAACCATCAGCTTGCCCCCCCGGGGAGCAGCGCCTCGCTTGGGGCGCGATTCACCCGACAGGAGCCGCTGTGGATTGCGACACGTTCGGCGCGGAAAGACGGCGACGATCCACCACTCGTATCTCAGGACTTACCGGCTTGGATTCACAGGCTTTAAAATAAGCTGGAGGTGAGCGCGATCGACGCGGGGGAGTGGACCTCCAGCATTTCGCTGATCAGGCTTTCGATCTTTTCGCCGGAGCGGGGGATCGAAAAGGCGAGGGCGCGGTTTTGCCCTGCCGTCTGCAGGGCGGCAAACAACTCGGGGTGTTCCTGGAGCCGGAGAAGCTGATTGGCGAGAGCAGCCCCGTCGCCGGCCGGAAACAGCAGTCCATCGACCCCGTCGGTGATGATTTCCCGCGCCCCACCCGTGCCCGAAGAGACCACCACCAGCCCGGACGCCATGGCCTCGACCTGGGAAATACCAAACCCTTCCTCCACAATGCTGGGAAACACCAGGACGTTGCTGCGGGCCAACAAGGTGCCCAACCCGGTGCGGTCGAGGAAGCCGGTGAACACCAGCTTATCAGAAAATCCATGGGTGGCGGCGACGCCCCTGAGCAGGTCGAGCAGCTCCGGCTTGGTGCACTCGCCGGCGATCTCGCAGGTGAAATCCACCTGGCGCCCCGCCAGGTGGGCCAAGGCCTCCACCAGGGTATGCACGCCCTTGAACGACATCACCAGACCCACAAAACAAATGCGCAATCGGGCCCGGTCCGGCAGATTAAGCTTAAAGAAACGGTCCACGCGGGCCCCCGGATAAATCACATCAACGCGGCCGGCCCGGTAGCCAAGGGACTGGACTTTGCGTGCGTTCCACTGGCTGCAGGAGCCGAGCCAATAGGTGCCGCCCGCGGGCAGTTCCCCCTGCCCATACCCGGGCGCAGGGTTGCCCAGCGATTGCAGCACCGGCAGGTGGTGGGCAAACGCGGTCTCGATCACCGCAACGCCGAGGAAGTCGAGGTTGCCGGCAAAGACCACATCGGGGGCCAGCTCGTGGATCGCCTGCTCAATGCAGGCGCGGTTATGGCGGTTGCACTCTTGGATTTCCCTCGGATCGGTGATCGCCTCGGGCAGACCCTTGACCCAGGTACCCTTGAGCCGGAGGCTGCGTGACACCGCCGGTTCCAACGCCCGTTCCTCCTCAGTGGGCGGTTTGGCCAAAGCGGGGATGCTGCTGGCCAACACCCGCACGGTGTGGCCACGAGCCGTCAGGTAATGGGCAAACTCCCACATCTTGCGGCCATAGCCGCCCAGCTCCTCCGGCGGAAACAAGTTGGTCACGAGCAGAATCTTACGCGGGGTTGGCGCCGCCGGCACCGGCCGCAGCCCGGCGCACTCGTAGTAATTGCGCAAGTCGACATGCTCGGCGAGTTTAGCGTGGAGTTCCTCGTAGAGCTCGCGGGCCTCGGCCGGCAAGGGTCCGATCCGCCGGAGTTCCTCGAGGTAAAGCAAGGTGGAGGCGGTATCACCCGCGTCCAGGGTGGCCGCCGCCAACCCGATGAGCGCCCCGGCATGGTTGCGATCCAGACCGACCGCACGTTCCAGCGCCCGGAAGTTCAGCTCGGGCATCGCCTGGGCATCGGCCAACTCGGCGCAGATCAAGCAGTCATCGGCCGTGCGGGCCGCTTCAATCCCCACGCCGAGGTGTTCGGCGACGAATTCCACCCGTCCGGCCGCCGCCGCCTGGCTGAGCAGCGCCACCGGGTTCACCAGGCGATAATGGGCCGGGCAATCGGCCGCCACCTGGTAGCCCCACTGGCCGAGCGCTGCGGCGAGTTCGGCCGAGGGGGCCTTGGGCAGCAGCAAACGCCCCACGCTGCGGTCGAGCAAGCAGGCCGGCAACTCGGCCACCCCTCCCTCAAACCAGACAAAATCGACCGTCCCCGTCGGGGTCACCCGGGGCATTTCACTGAGGGCCGCAAACTTCAGGCGGGGCAAATCGGCCAAACTGGCTAACGCCGCCGGTTGCTCGCACCACACCGTCACCCCCAGGCTGGTGCGATGCGCCTCCTGAATCGCCTGGTAGGGGGCAAAGCGCTCGCGCACACAGGTTGCAAAATCCTCGCGCCGGAAGCGCACGCTCAAGCCCGCCCGCTCGGCGCTTAAGTCATAGCGGGGGTTCACGTTGCCACTGTGCACGAGATCGAAAACCTCTCGCATTTTGACCGCCGGGGCGTGATGGGAGATCAGCTCCATCTGGCCGGCGCGGCGGATCACGGCAGCCTCGTCGGGATGGGCGAGGTAGTAGCGAACTTTTTCGATGAGCTCATCGACCGAACCCCAGGTGACGAGGTGTTTGCTGTCCTCAAAAATCCGCGAAAGACCCGATGCCGGTGCCAGCCGATCGGTCAGGAGGAAGCCGCCCGCGCCGAGCGACTCGAAGACGCGCAGGTTAAGGTCACCGTTGAGGCTGACGTTGAGGGTGATTTGCGAGTCGGCGTAGATGTCGGCGGCCTTGGCGTTGGAGCCGCGCAGGATCTCGAGGGGCAAGCCGGCGTTGCGCACCGCGTCGAGGGCGTGGCGACGGAACGGATGATGGCGCCCGACTTGGCCAACAAAGGTCAGCGGCTGGCTGGGCTGGGCGCGCAGCTCGCGGGGCAGGAAGGAAAAATCAACGGCCGGAATCCAGTGCACGTTTTTCAGTCCCGCCTCCATCAGGAAGTGGGCGTGGTGCCGGGTATGATCCATGATGATGTGGGTAAACGGCTCGGCCAGCGCGTAGCGGATGACCCGTTCGAGGGGATGTCCCATGTGGTGGGTGTCACCCACGATCAAAACCTTGGGGCACTTGAGCTTAAAGAGATTACGCGGACAGCAGCGCAGGCTGGCGTCGATCTTGATGATCAGCAACTCGGGCTTGGCCAGACCGGGAGTAGAGCGGATAAAATCGGTGATATCAAAATCCCCCAACGGACACTGCACCACGGTGGGCCGGCCGCCCGTCGACTCACTGAACGCATCCGGACTGCAAAACACCTCGTTGGCCGAAAACAGCGGCGCGCGGTAGTTGTCCCGCTGCGCCAAAAAAAACAGGAGCGTTTGGGGTGCAGGGGGAAGCGGGGCGGAGGTAAGGGCGGTGGGTGAGCTCATACAAATTCAAAAAGGCGCGGCGGCGCAGAGGCTTAGGGAGAGGGGACGGCTTGGGGATCAGCAAAACACGTTCCAGCACACCGATTAAAATCATATCCACATATATAATAGGTTTTTAAAATATATTAAGTATCCCCGTTGCCACTCACGAATCACCTGGGCCGGCGCGTCCGTCTTACCAGGCAATTTTTACCGCCGCCCGTGATCCCAGCGGCAAAAAATCGCGCTCAATGTTAAATTAAATTGGTTTACTAAAAATCGAAGGCCTTGGCCCGGTATCTCTTCCGCGATCCGGGCCGCTGGGAAAGGACCGCGGCAAAGGCCCCGGGCACTCCACGTGCTTGAGCGCGGTACGTCCAAGTGTCCTGCTCGCTCCGTCCCCAACCACGACCGTGCCTCTCAGCTCCCCCAAAAAGGAATTCAAGTCCGCGGGGGATCGTGTCGTTAATGACCTAGGAAAACCTCCATCACCCACTTTCCCCGACCCGCTCCACCATGGCCTCACTTCAACTTGCCGGACTCTCCTCAGGCTTCGATTGGAAAACGTTCGTCGACCAAATGATTTCGATCGAGCGAAGCCCGGCAAAAAAAATGGAGACCGAAATCTCCACCAACAGCGACAAGGTCGACGCGTTGGACGGGGCCGGGACCATGCTCACCGGACTGACCACCGCGATCACCGCGCTAAAAAGCGACGGTGTATTCGATGCCCGCACTGCCAGCGCCTCCGGTACGGGCTGGACGGTCTCCGCCAGTAGCTCCGCCACCCCCGCCGCCGCAGCCATCTCCGTCACCCAGCTCGCCACCGCCGCAAAACTGGCCAGCGGCAGTGACATCGGCAATAATCTCGCGGCCTCTTCTGACGTCTCCGGCGTCACCCTCGCCAATCTCGGCACCGGCACCGCCCTCACCGCCGGCGCCTTCACCGTCAACGGCGCGCGCGTCACCGTCGACCTGAGCAGTTCGCTCCAGGATCTCTTCGCCGCGATCAAAACCGCCACAGGCGACAAAGTTACCGCCTCTTACAATGCGGCCGACGACAAAATCACCTTGGCCAATACCGATCCGCTCGACCTCACCAACATCGTCCTAGGCTCCTCGACCGACACATCCAACTTCCTTTCCATCACGCGGTTGGCAAACAACAGCGGCACCGCAATCACGAGCAGCGCGAAACTGGGGGCCGCCAGCGCAACAGCCACGCTGGCCAACGCTCGCCTCAAAACCGCCGTTACTGCCGTGGACGGCTCGGGCAACGGCAGCTTCACCCTCAACGGGGTCGCCATCAGCTACAACACCGCAACCGACACTCTCAACAGCCTCGTCACCCGCATCAATGCCTCCGGCGCCGGGGTTACGGCGACTTTCGATACGCTCAACGACAAGTTAACCCTGCAAAACAGCAGCACCGGCGACATCGGTTTTAGCGTTGTTGAAAGCAGCGGCGGGTTGATGGGGGCGCTCGGCCTGACATCTGGGGCCAGCCTGACCCGGGGAGTGAACGCCCAATTCACGCTCAACGGCGACTCCACGGTCCTCACCAGCACCAGCAACACCCTCACCGCCGACGCCCACGGCATCGCCGGTCTGAACGTCACCGCTACCACCACCGGCACCCAGACCGTGTCGATCGCGGCCGACACCACCTCGGTCCGGACCAAAATCGATAATTTCATCAACGCCTTTAACGCCGTCCAAAGCTACATCGACAACCAGACCAAAGTCACCAGCGCCAACGGCAAGGTCACCACCTCATTGCTCAGCGACAATCGCGAGATCCAAAGCTGGGGCAGCTCACTGCGCAAAAACATCTTTGCTGCCGTTCCCGGCCTGAGTAGCACCCTGTCGCAGCTCAGCCACATTGGCATCGATTTCACCGGCATCAGCTCGATGATCTCGGTCAAAGACTCCAGAAAACTCGACACCGCGCTCAAGGAGCGGCCCACCGAGGTCTCCGCCTTGTTTCGGCAGTCCTCCACAGGGGTGTTAGCCCGCATCAACACCCTGCTCGACAGTTTCAATGGCGGCGCGCTCGGCACCGGGGGCCTCCTTGCCCAGCAAAAAACCACCCTGACCAGCAGCAACGCCAAGCTGAACCAACAGATTGCCGATATTGATCGCCGCTTGGTGCAACGCCGCGCGGTGCTCGAGGCCGGCTTCATTGCCATGGAAAAGGCCCAATCGCTGATCAAGACGATGCAGTCCCAAATCTCTGGTATCACCCCGGCAAGCTCCTATAACAAATGACCGTCCGCTTCCTTCGCCTTCTCACCTTGCTGGGCTCCGCCGTGCTCGCCGGGGGTTGCACCTCGATCGACCCGCACCTCGACGACCTCGGCGCGGTCTACAAACCGGTCAATACCCGCGGCCCCGCCACCTGGCCGGTGGCGATTCGCCGCGTCGCGATCCTGCCCGCCCACGACACGTCCGGGCGGCTGCCGGTCAGTTATGTCACCAACTACGACATGATCTGGCGCCGCACCCTGGACCGCAGTCAACGGGCCGAGTTCGTTGGTCTGTCCCGCAGCCAGGTGGCAACGTGGAGCGTCCGCGAAAGCTTTGCATCCACCGCCCTGCTGCCCCCGGATTTGCTGCCCCGCATTGCCCGGGAAACCGACGCCCAGGCGGTGCTCTTACTCGACCTTAACCAATGCTCACCCTACCCCCCCCTCGTGCTCTCCTTCCGCACCCGGCTGGTGGACCTGACCACGGGTGAAACCATTTGGGTGGCCGATGAACTGTTTGATTCGGGCCAAGCGCCCACCGCCCGGGCCGCCCGCCGTTACGCGCAAGCCAATGCATCCGGCAAAGGCGAGGCCACCAGCGCGATTGTCCAGAGCCCGACCCGCTTCGCCGAATATGCCTTTCAAGCGGTGGGCGAACTGCTTCCGCCCCGGGTTGCGACCAATGCAAATTCGCACTGAACTTTTTACCGACCGTGCCGATATGAACCGTGTTAACTCCAACGGCGTTCCCTTTGCAGCGATTCAGGGCTGACCGTGCCATCATACTCAAAAACCATGATCACGAATACTAAAAACCTAGGGCCCTTACCCTCACCTTCCAACGTCACGTTACGC
>JBILBW010000241.1:0-2546 GCA_044353465.1 Rariglobus sp.
CGCACTGCCCAGGCGCTTCGTAAACCCCCGCTGCCGTCCTCGCTCCTGCAGTCGCTGGCCGACCTGGAGCCTGCGGAAGCCCCTGAGGCGCGCGCCTTCGTGGCCGCTTACCCGCTTACCCCCAGCCACCTGCTCGAGACCCTCGCGGCCCAGTCGCCCACGACAGCGGTGCTCGCCCTGCTGGCCGCCAACCCCCGCACCCCTCCCCACCTGTTGCTGGAGTTTGCCGCCCACTCCGATGCGGGGGTTCGCGCCCAAGCCGCGCTCCATCCACAACTGCCCGCGCGCGAACTGCTCGACCTAGCGGACGACCCCGATGCGGGTGTGCGCCGCGCCCTGGCCACCAATCCCGGCCTGCGCTTGCCGCAGCAGGCCCTGCTCGTCTGCGATCGGGACCCCGCCGTGCGGGTCGCGCTGGCGGGTCTCTCGGTGCTCGCAGGCCCGGCCGCGTTGGTCCTGGCGATTGACGACAGCGCCGTGGTCCGCCTCCACACCGTTGCGAACGCGCCTGCCGACGACGAAACAATCTGTGGCTGGGCTGCAAGCGACGAGGAGGACGTGCAACTCGCCCTCCTCCAGCGCCGCAGCCTGCCAAAAAACGCCGAACACCTGCTGCTCGACTCCGTCCACTCCGTCGTGCGCCGGAGGGTGCGTGAGCGGTTCCAGCCCGACGCCATGGATCTGCTCGCCCTCGTGACCACGGGCGAGGCGGAGGAACGCCGCTGGGTGGCCGCACGCCGGGCCCTGCCCCGTCCCCTGCAACGGCTGCTCGCCGAGGCGAGCGACGCCTCGGTGCGCACCGCGCTCGCTGGCAACCCGCAACTCGATCCAGACATCGCCACCTATTTTATCGATCTTGCGGATGAGCCGGTCTGCGTTGCCCTCGCCGGCAACCCGGTTCTCAGCGAGGAACAGGTTCAGGCGATTGCGGCGACCCGTTACCCCGCAGTGCTGGCCGCCCTCGCCTACCGGGAAAACCTCGAACCCAGCCTGGCCAGGCTGCTGGTCAACTGCAGTCCCGACTTTCGGCGCCACTGGGCGATCCAAGACCGCCCGCTTTCCGGCCTCGACGCGCAGACCGCGCGCACCCTGCTAGCCGATTTGTTGCCCGCGGTGCGACGGCTTGCCGTCCGTGGCCACGCCTGGCGCCGGGCCGACCTTTACGACCTCGTCCGTGATCCGGTCGCCAGCGTCCGCATCGCCGTAGTCGAGCACCCCCACGCCCCCGACGAACTGATTGCCGACGCCCTCGCCGATGCGGATCCTACCGTCGCCGCCAGAGCCCGGGCCGTCCAGGGTGCTCGTCGGCAGCAGCCCAAGCCTGCCAGCGAGCCCGCGGCCAGCATCACTGCCTCCCCTCCTGCGACAAAACCAGAAGCCGCGCTCGCCATCCCCGTTATCCCCGCCCTTCCTGCCACAGCGGTGGCGGGTAACCTCCTCAACAAACTCGCCCGCCTCTTCCGCTAACGCAGCCCTTTTTCTACATGGCCAAGAAACCCAACCTCACCCCGCTTAGCTTTCGCGACCTCGTCCTGGTCGCCGATGCGGACACCCTGCGCCAGGCGCTCGAGGCCCGCGTCCGCATCGACGAACTGATCGCTGAGCGACAGGCCGCTTACGAGCGCATCGCCCTCCTCGAAACGCAGATCGAGGAGGTCATTGGCGAGCCCGGCCTCTTCCCCTTCCCTCCTCCGCCCCTGGCCGTCGCCGGCCTGGACCCCAAGTCCGACCCGCTCAACCGATCGGTGAGTACCGCGAAAAAAGCACCCATGCGCGACGCCGTGGCCCCGGTCGCCGCGCCTGGCACTGAAGCAGCGGGGGATGCGCCGCGCCCGGCCAACGAGGAAAGCGCGGACTAAACCCCCGATGCGCAGGGACCAACAAATTCAGGTCAATGCCTTGCTCCTCGAGCGGGAGGAGCTCTTCCTGCGTGTCCACCGGGCGGAACAAGCGGTCCTGCACATTTTCAGCGGCCCCTACCCATTCACGGCCGTCGACCTCCCGTCCCAACACCGGATTAAACGTAAAGCCACTCCGCCGCGGACCCCTGCCGCAGCCGACGAAAACCCGGAGCACGCAACGATTGCCCTTCGCCGTCTTGAAGCCAGCGAGAGCCATTACCGGATTACCTACCGGCAATTCACTCAGGTGGTGATCGAAGATCATGCCTCGCTTGAGGCAGTTAGGACTGTTTTGGCGTGCCAAGGCAGTCAGCTTGAGGTTCAAAGCATCGAGATCATGCAGGCCGACGGCAGGGTCGGTAGTCGCCTATTTTAAACCCCCTGCTAGGCTATTTATACCCCAAAACGATCCTATAGGGTTTGAAGGAACAGTTTAAGCCACCCCTCGCCGATCAAACTTCGAACGCGCTCTGGGCCGTGCCAGATGGGGTGGAATTTTTTCACTGATGGTTGCTTCGATATCGGTCAGAGTGACGTAATGAATGTTGCCGATGCGGTCCTTAATAAGATCGCCTAGTTTTTCTACTCGGTTAAGTTGAGGACTATAGGAAGGCAGCGAGATAATGCGTACGTTAAGGGGAAGCT
>JBILBW010000024.1:0-25877 GCA_044353465.1 Rariglobus sp.
CCTCTCGCGCAAAATCGACTCCCGCCCAATAAGAAATTCGCCGCCAACGACCACTTCGCCGCGGCCAACCGCCTGCTCGTGGCCCACGGCCGCACCCCGGTGGATTGGACCCTTTGAGCGTGGCCGCCACCGTACTCCAGCGCTGTGTGAACTGCCCCGCCCTACTCTTCCTCTGCCCATGAGCCAATCCCGTCCCCGCCTGCTCCAGCGCAAGAAGCTGCTCGCGATCCTCGGCGGACTGCTGGCGTTGCTCGCGCTTTTCCTCCTTTCCCACCGCGACATCTCCGACTCGAACCGAACCGACGATCCTGTTCGCTCGCAGACTCCTGAGCGCAGCGCGGACGCGGAAGCCCCCGTGGACCCGAGCACCCGCACCACCGCAGTCCTCGACCAAGCCAACAACGCCGAGGCCCTCGCGGTGAAACTGGCCGAGTATCTCCAACGTCCGAACGTTCGCGCCCACGAGGCCGTCCTTCTGTTTAAAGACGCCGAGGGTTACCGCCGTTTCGTTGTCCGTGCGGCCAAGGCCGGGGTCATCGTGGTCCGCCAGATCGACGCGCTCCATGCCCTGCGCGTGCGGGTGCGTGCCTACGACCAATTTGCCGCAGACCTGGTCGCCCGCGCCGGAGACTTCGGCGGCGTGAGTGCCAACCCGTTTGTCGACATGCCACCGGCACCCGCCACCGGTGAACGCGCTCCCGGTAGTTCCGTTGCCGTGGGTCAAAGCCTCTTCGCCTGCCTCGGCATCGCCGCCACCCCAGACACCGCCAGCTGGGGCCGCGGGGTGATCGTCGCGCTGCTCGACGGTGGCGCCGGCCCCGACCCCACCTTTGGCTCGCGTCTGCGTTACCTCGACATCGGCCTGGGTTACGCCGGCACGGGCGCAGCGGGCCAACACGGCACCGCCGTCGCATCGATTGTCGGTGGCGCCACGACCGACTCACCCGGCGTCGCTCCGGCCGCCGCGCTGCTCAGCATTCGCGTAATCGACACCGATGACCACGGCGACGTCTTCTCCGTCTGCCAGGGCATCGTCGCCGCTGTCGATGCAGGCGCCCAGATCATCAATCTCAGCCTCGGCGGCCGGCTCAACTCCGAGGTGTTGAGCCGGGCCGTCACCTACGCCACCAGTCGCGGGGTGGTTCTTGTAGCCGCGGCCGGGAACGATGGCGCCAACCGACTCGTTTGGCCCGCCGCCGATCCCCGCGTTATCTCAGTTGGCGCTACCGATGCCAACGGCCGTCAGGCGTCGTTCTCCAATTCCGCCGCCCAACTCCGCTTGACCGCTCCCGGGGTTGGCTTGGCGGCGGCAGGCCTCAATCAAACGCGGACTTTATTTAGCGGCACGTCGGCGAGTGCGCCGGTGGTCGCCGGGGCCCTCGCCGTGATCCTGTCGCAAACCCCAGGCCTCACCGCCATGCAAGCCGCCGAAATCCTGCAAACCCACGCCGACGACGGCGGGGCGGCAGGGCTCGACCCCCAATACGGCCACGGCACGCTCAACCTCGGGTGGGCCCTCGCCCGCAACGATGCGATGCGCAACGACACGGCGATTTCCAGCCACAGCTTCAACCCCGAAACCCGCGCGATCGAAGTGGTCGTGCAAAACCGCAGCTCGCACCCCGCTCCGGTGCAAACGCTGACGATTGAGCTCAACGGTCAGGTTTCGACCGCGACGCTGCCAGTGATTGGCCCTGGGGCCTGTGCGACCGTGGCCGTTCCCATCGAGGCGTCCCTGACGGCCGTGCCCATCGAGGTTCGCACTCGGTTGGAACCGGTGGTGGGTGTCAGCGATGCGGTCCCGGAAAACAACACCCGAGCGAGCCTCTTTGAACTGCACCGGCAAGAAGGCGGTTGATTTCCCCTGCTCGAAACCAAGCCGAGGTTTAGCAGCATACCACTCGCTCCGAACTGCGAGCGCAGCGGGATCGCGAAGTGATTTCGTCTCCCCCCTCGAAATCGCGGCTTAGTTCACTGCGACGCCCAGACGGTCGCCCATACGCGCATAGGTTTCTATCTGCTGGGCGCTCTGCTTCACCAGATCATCGTCGAGGCGAATCCGCCCCTTTGAGAACACCGTGATCACGCAGGAACCGCCGAACGTGAAAAAGCCCTTCTCCGCGCCCTTGGCCACCGGCTGGCCCGGCACGAACACAGTCTTGATCGTGCCCACGCAGGTCGCCCCGACCTCGAACATCGCCACCCGGCCGAAGGGCGTGTCGTCTACCAGGGTCAGCGAGCGCTTGTTCTGCACGAGGTAGCCGACGTTTTTGCGCAGGGCGATCGGGCTCACCGAAAACAGGTCGCCGTTGATCATCCGGGGCGCGCCCGGCTTGCCCGCCACCGGAAAATGAAAGCGGTGATAGTCCACCGGGCATAACCGCGAGATCACCATCGAGCCTCCGGCAAACTCCTTTGCCAGCGCCGCATCACCAAACAATTCGGCGAAGCTGAATTTCATACCCTTCACATAAAACCCCTCCGCCGTATCCACGTTAGGAAAGGCCAGATGGCGGCCGTCGGCGGCGAACACCGCCACCTCGTCGCCGGGCGCAATCGGACGAGCCGAGGGTTTCAAACTGCGGTAGAAAAACGCGTTGAAGGTTTTGAACGAGAGCGGGGAGTCGGCGAACTCGTCGACGTTGAGATTATAGTTGGCGATGAACGGCAGCACCCGTTGGGCGCTGATCGGACGGTCCATCCTCCAGCCGTACCAGTGGGAAAACACCGCGCGCTTGATCAAGGCCCAGGTGGAAAACCGGCCCAGGGCGGTCTCGTAGGTCCAGCGTAGCCAAGGCTCGCCATAGACCAGCTCGGTCTCGGTTGTCTGCGTATAACGGTTATAAAAACGAATCGGCTCGGCGCACATGGTAAAGGAAAACGGCCACCTTCACCGCGGTTGGCCGGTGGGGCAAAGCAGAAAAAAGCCCGCCCAGACTCGCCGTATTTCGTTAAGCTCACCCAAAGGCGAGCGCGAGCAACTGGCGCAGGCGCACCGGGTCGGTAGCCGAGGTCTTGGCAACAAACCCCCGAGCGTGGGCGAAGTGGACGTCGGACTCGCCCGCGATCCGGGTAAAATCGAGCCGCTGATTATCGCGGTGCCGCGAGAGACCGTAGCCGCCGCTGCGGCGGTCGGGCGCGATCAGCGCGAGTACCCGATTTCCCAATCCCTGGCTTTCCACGTAGCGCTCGATCCCGGCCCCGGGATCGTCAGGCAGCGGGTCGGTGCGCGGAAGAAACAACGCATTGGGGCCACCGGCCACCGTATCGAGTATCCACACCTCGGAATGCCGGCCAATGAAGTCGAGGCGTTCACGCAACGATCGCACATAGCCTACCAAATCTTCACCTATCATACGCATGATTTCCCAGAGCGGGTTCCCGGCGCTTAGCCGGGCAGCTTGGGCGAAGCGGCGCAGGAGGGTCCCATCGATTGGGGAGTTAAGTTTGCCAATAATGTCCCGGTCGACTCCGAGCCAGCGGGCGGTGTCCATGGGCCCGCGGCAGTCGAACCACTCGGCCGGTTCGAGCCATTCGCAGAACGCCCGCGTGTCCTCGTATAACTCGAGGTGGCGCAGCACCAATGAGAGCGAGCAGGTCGGCGGATGATCCCGGGGCAATTGGTGGTGGTCGAAGTTGTTAAGCGCAGGATCGTGGCTTTGGCCCACGTCGATCACCGCGATGCCCGGATCGGCCAAGTCGGCTGCGACCGGTTCGCGGCGGAGGATGGGCACGGCATGGGTGGCGAGGAGCACGCAGCAGGCGAGGAACTCGTCCTTATGCGCCCCGCCGGGATGGGTCAAAATCGTGGTAAAGGGCGTCATTATCGAATGATGCTAACGTTTATCCCCAGCCCGGCAATGGTCCCGCGAGAAAACCGTTGGTATTGGGCGGGGCTCCATTTTTGAACACCCTCGCCCCAATCAACCCGGCGCGAATCCGGCACGGAAAACCCCGTTCTCCAGCTCGGCTCTGCGCCGGTGGGCCTATGCCCGCAAATGCCGAGCTGGAGCTCCTCGTTTCCAGAAACCCGTTGCTACCGGCCCTTTCACCTCCGTCAAACCGACCCAAAGTGTCACCTAATAGGTGACACTTTGGGTCGGCCTAAGCCTCCTGGCACGGTGAACTCGAATTGGATCGGGCCGTGTCCATCACGCTCGGCGACGAGTACCTGATCCCCCTGGGCGTCGGCACCTTGGCGCCCACTCCAAGTTACCTGGATCTGACTGCCGTCATCGTGGATAGCTACCAGACCGAACTGGTTGAGCGTCTCACCAGGCAGGGATTGGCAACGGGCGCCGTGGCTGTAAGGGCCGCCTTTGTAACTGCCTCGATTGGCAATCGGACCGGCTTGGAAAACGCGAATCGGCGCGCCTCCACCCGTGGCGAAATCGCTGTTCGTCCCGTCATCGATCGCCGTCATGTGCGCGTCCCCCGCCAAAATCGCCACCCGCCCGGCCAAGCCGTTCGCCTTGATAAAATCCGCAATCTCGCCCCGGTGCTCCGGGTAACCCTGCCAGCGATCATCTTTGCTCGGCACGCCATTCCAGGGGACCGAAGACACCCAAAAAATGAGCGGACAGCCGGAGTCACGGGCGGCGAGCAGCTCAGTCCGCAGCCAGGCGTCTTGAGCCGCACTCATCAGGCGGCGCCCGGCCGGGTCTCGTTCACTGCGTAGGTCGGAAAGGATAAAACGCACTCGTCCCACCGTGAAGGACTGGTCCACCGGAGCGCGGGGGTTGTCAGCCGCCACGGTCAGCAGGTAGTGCGGCACCAGTTCACGGTAATTGCGCAGCGAGGCCCCGCGACTGGGACTTGTGCGGTTGCTGTCATTGGGGCCGAAATCGTGGTCGTCCCACTGGTAAATCAACGGGGTGTTGGCCAGCAGGGTGCGGAGACGCGGGGCGGCGAGATGGCGGTCGTAGGCCGCACGGAAGGCTTCGACTCGGTTGTCACTGATGTCGGCGTAATGAAAATCCCCGGTGTGCAGAAAGAAGCGGGCGGCTTGCGCGGCAGCGGCGGCGAACACCGGGGAGTTTTTCAGGCGGGCGCAGGAGCCAACCGCAAAGGTAAAATTGGCGGGCTGCCGTGACTGCGGAAAGGTTCGGAAGGACCGAGCCTCGGTGTCGAGCGGCGCACCGCTGGCCCCGATGAGGCGGTAACGATAGGTCGTGTCGGGCGTGAGGCCGCCAAGATGGAAGCGGTGCAACGTGCCGCCGTCCATCGGCGCGGTGAGCACGGGCGCGAACAATGAGGGTGGCTCAGCGAGCAGTTCCAGTCGTGCGGGGGCGGCGGTTTCAAGACGGGCGGTGACCACCGCTTGCGCGTCGGTCAACCCGCCCACCCAAACCCACCCAACAGAACTGGCCGAGCCGGGAGATGCGGGTGCCGGTGCGAGTTCGGCAGCACAAGCCTGCGCAAAGGCCAACGAGAGACCGAGGTTCAGGGCTAACAACGAAGCGGTTAGAAAGCGCATACAGAAAGACAACGGGCGAGTGAGCTGGAAAAGAAAACGTAGACCGCGGTGAATTCAAAGCCCCACGCTTTCGGAAACAACCCACACACCGGGGCAGTTGTTTTCGACACGTGCGGCCGGCAGGAACTAGAGCAGCGAGCCTTGGTCGCCGCCGCTTCCCACCGCGGCCTTAAGACCGATGGCGAGGTAGCCTTTGGCGGTCAACATGCGGCCCTGCGGCGTGCGTTGCAGGTAGCCCTCCTGAATGAGAAACGGCTCGTGGACTTCCTCGAGGGTCTCGGATTCCTCGCCCACCGCCACCGCGATGGTGCCCAGACCGACCGGGCCGCCTTTGTAGTTTTCCGCCATCACCCGCAGCACGCGTTTGTCCATCTCGTCGAGGCCGGCCGCGTCGATCTCCAACAGCTCGAGGGCGGCGGCGGCGGTCTGCCGGGTGATGTTACCCGTGGCCCGCTCCTGAGCGTAGTCGCGGCAGAAGTTGATCAAGTTGTTGGCGATACGGGGCGTGCCGCGCGAGCGGGTGGCGATCTCCTTAGCGCCGCCTTCGTCGATGGCCACCTTGAGCAGCCCGCAGCTGCGGATGACGATGCCCATCAGCGTGGGCACGTCGTAGTATTCCAGGCGGGTCTGGAGCGTGAAGCGTGAACGCAGCGGGGCGGTCAGGAGGCCGGCGCGGGTGGTCGCGCCGATCAGGGTGAAGCGCGGGATCGACAGGCGCACGCTGCGGGCGTTGGGTCCCTGGTCGATCATGATGTCGATGCGGAAGTCCTCCATCGCGCTGTAGAGGTATTCCTCGACGGTTTTGGGGATGCGGTGGATCTCGTCGATGAACAACAAGTCGCCTTCCTCCAAGCTGGTGAGCAAACCGGCGAGGTCACCGGCTTTTTCGACCACCGGGCCGGAGGTCACGCGGACGTTGCGGCCCATCTCTTGGCCGAGGATGAACGACAGGGTGGTTTTGCCCAGGCCGGGCGGGCCGGAAAGAAGGATGTGATTGAGCGGATCGCCGCGGCGTTTGGCGGCCCCGACCATGACTTGGAGGCGCTCGACAGTCTTGGGCTGGCCGGTAAAGTCGGCGAAGGAGAGCGGGCGCAGCGCAGCCTCGGCGGAGGATACGGGCGACGCCAGCGTCTCGGCAAGGTAGCCGAGACCTTTGTCTTTGGAATTATTGGAAACGGCGGGCGGCATGCGGGTGATGATTAAAACAGGTCGGAGTTAATGCCCACGAAACACACGAATCGGCACGAAATCGAAACCTCCGACTTTAGTATCCTTGCGTGTGTTTCGTGGGCTACGCGTTCAGGGAGTTTACTTCCACTCCACTTCGGCGCCGAGGGTGCGCAGATTTTCCACAAACCGAGGGTGGGCGCGCTTGATGATCTCGGCGTGACGCACCACCGACGCGCCGGGGATCGCCGCCGCCACCATGTAAAGGGCAACCGCGGCGCGGATGATGTAGGGCGACTCCACCGTGGCAGGATGCAGCGGGCGGTTACCAAACACCACCAGGCGGTGGGGATCGCTCACCAGGGCGTGCGCGCCGAACTTGGCCAGCTCGGGGATCCAAGAAAACCCGTTCTCGTAGACCTTATTCCAAAAATGAATGGTGCCGTCGCAGCGCGTACTCAGGGCGATCATCAGCGGGAGCAAATCCACCGAGAAATACGGCCACGGGGCCGCCTCGATTTTCGGCAGCAGGTTGGTGGTGAACGGGGTCTCGATGACCAGCTTTTGACCGCGGCGCACCACCACGGTGTCGCCCTCGTGCTCGATGAGCACGCCGAGTTTTTTAAACGCGCGGCTGATCAAGTCAAAGTGGTGCGGCAAGGCCTTGGTCACGCGGACCTCGCCGCCAGTGATGGCGCCGAGGGCGAGGAAGGTCACGATCTCGTGGTAGTCGCTGTTGATGGTGATCTCGGCGCCGTGAAGTTTGTCCACGCCGGTGATCTTGAGCATGGAGGTGCCAAGGCCCTCGATCTGCGCGCCCATGGCGACGAGCGCGGCGCAGAGATCCTGCACGTGGGGCTCGCTGGCAGCGTTGATCAAGGTCGATTCGCCATCGGCGAGGGCGGCGGCCATCGCGAAGTTCTCGGTCACCGTCACCGACATGTAATCACACCAGTGGCGTGCGCCCTTGAAACCCTTGGGCAGGGCAATGACCAGCGGGTTGCCCTCGTGGACGATCGCGCCGAGCACGGAAAGGATTTCCAAGTGGGGATCGATCTCGCGAACGCCCAGAGAGCAGCCCTTGGTGTTGGCCTGAATGGCGATTTGGCGCAGGCGGTTGAGCAGCCCCGGGTACAGCAGCACCGTGGAGCGCATGTCCTGAGGCAACTCGTCGTTTTCAAGCGTGCTTCGAAACGTGGCGTGGCAGACCCGCATCTCGGCCCGGTCGCGGTCCCAGGTGATTTGCGAACCCTGGGACTGGAAGAACTCGACCAGTTTGTTGAGGTCGGTGATGTCGGGCACGTTTTTCAACGTCACCGGCTCGTCGGTGAGCAGGGTGGCGCAGAAGATGGGCAGCACCGAGTTCTTGTTGCCCGAAGGGGTGATGGTACCGGTGAGGGGCTTGCCGCCGTAAACGATGAGATCGGACATCTGGGTGTGGTTAAAAGTGAAGGAGAAAACGGGTGCGGGAAGAGCGGCGGCGCGGCGAACCGCGGGCTTGCACCAGAGCCGCCCCAACCGGACACAAAAAAAGGCGTCCGGGGTGAAACGGAAGCCTTTAACATGCGCGGGGCCAGTGAGCCCTTGGCAAGGTTTAACTCGCCTTAAGCAGAGGGCGGGATGCCGGAGCCGCCGCCTTCATGACGATGGCCGCCCGGAGCGCTTGGGCCGCCAGGACCAGCTTGACCGCCGCCGCCGGAACGACCCCGGCCGCGACCGCCGCGACGACGACCGCCGCCTTGGCCCTGCGGGCGATGTTCGCCACCACCATGGCCATGGGCGGGATGCCCCTGACCATGGCCCTGCTGGGTCGGACTGGCGCCTTGCGGGCCGCTCGGACCGCCTTGGGGTGCACCGCCGCCGGAGCGACCACGACCACCGCGACGACGACGACGACGATTGGCATCGGGGCCACCTTCACCGGGTTGCGCCTGGGAAGCCTGGTAGCCAGGAGAGGACGGCTTGCCGGGCTCGGGCGCGGTGCCGAACAGGCCTTTGACCCAGCCGAACAAGCCGCTGGGCTTCTTGCCGGAGGCCGGCTGAGAGTGCGCACCGGCGGTCGGGGCAGAGCCCGCAACCGGAGTGCCCGGGGCAATCGGGCCACGCTCGTCGCGCGGCTGGCGCGGGCCGCCGTCACGCGATTGCGCACGGTTGCCCTGACCTTGACCGCCACGGCCTTGGCCGCCGCGGCCTTGACCACCACGACCCTGGCCACCGCGGCCTTGCCCGCCGCGACCTTGGCGTTGACCGCCGCCATGAAAATCTTCGCGGGGCAACGCCTTGCCGCTGGCATCAGGCGCTCGCTCGAGCATCGGCACTTCGCTGCGACGCACGGGACGGAACACCGGACGTTCCGCTTCGAGCGGCGACTCGCTGAGCGGCAAAGCGGGCTTGGCGGCCGAACCGGTGGAGGCACCAGCGGGTTTGCCCTCGTAAGGGAAGGCAGGCGTGGATTCCCAGCTTTGGGCGGGTCGCTTCACGTCAGCAGGAGGGAGGATGTTAAGCTCCGCCTTAGCGGCGGCAGCAGGAGGGATGACGGCGGAGGCAACGGGCGCGACCGCAGCGGGGGCCGGGGCCTCCGCGGATTTGCTGGCAACCAATTGCGCTACCGGGGTCACAGCGACCGGGACCGGAGCGACGACAGAAGCAGGGGTGGACGGAGCCACGTCCGCGGAGGCGAACGGGTTTTGGTATTCCGAATCCGCTTTCAGCACTTGCACGGCGGAGGGTAGGTAGGTGCCGATGGCGGCGGGGTTGCTGGCGGGGGCCGAAGCGGCCGGAGGCGTGACGCGTTTGCCGCGCGCGAGACCCGAGCCGCGGTTGGTGCCGGCATCGGCACCCCAATCGGCTGCGGGCGCAGCGGGTGCGCCAGCGTTCGCGGCAGCAGCCGGGGAGGGCAGGCTGCCGGACGTGGTATTATCTGACATGTCTTTGTTCATCTATGGGTTAAACTCGCGCTCACCGCGGAGGGCGGGAGCCGCAAGGGCTGTGTTATCGCGGGGCGCCGTAGCGCTCAACGCAGGTAACAACTTGGGGACCGTCACTTGATCGTTGCCTTGGCGCAACAGCTAATTTCACCCCCCCCAAGCGGAGGGCTCCACCCGCTCGCACACGAATGACGGGGTCAGTTGTCACTTGCCCCTAGCCTTGGCCCCGCCAAACGTCCCCCCCCATGGACAAACTCGAAGAAATCTTTCGGATGCAAGAAGCCCTTAATGCGCGTATCGGCGTAAACCTGCCGCCAGCCACCGAAGAGGAAAAGACCAAGTGGATTCTTAACTATACCCGCGCCATGCAGCAGGAAACCGCCGAGCTGATCGACAGCGTTCCCTGGAAATGGTGGGCCAAATACCAGAAATTCGACGAGCAAAACGCCAAGGTCGAGGTCGTCGACTTATTCCACTTCCTCGTCTCCCTGGCCCAAACCCTCGGCATGACCTCCGAGGACGTTTATCAGGCTTACCTCAAGAAAAACGCGGTAAACCACCAGCGGCAGGAAACCGGTTACGTCAAAAAGGACGACGCCGATTCCAAACACATCTAAAGAAGCACGGCACGGACAAGCCAAGCTGTCGCCACCCCGTCTTCAGCCCCCTTCATTTTCCATTAAACCATGATCGCCGTAGGCCAGAAAATCCCCAGCGACTTCACCCTGCAAATCGTCCGTGAGGGCGCACCCGCCACGGTTGTTTTCCGCGACCTGCTGACACAGCCGACCATCGTGTCGGTTTACATGAAAAACAACACCCCCGGGTGTGACCGCCAAACCGAGTCGTTGGCGGCCCACGCCGAAGAATTGTCCGCACTCGGCTACCAAGTGATCGCGCTCAGCCGGGACACCTGCGGCTCCCACATGAAATACGCCGCAAAAAAAGGCATCGCCTATACCCTGGCGAGTGACCCGACCGACGCCTTCGCCCGGGCGACCGACTCCGTTGTGGAAAAATCCATGTATGGTAAAACCTACCAGGGGCCGGCCCGGGCCGCCTACGTGCTCGCGCCCGACGGCACCGTGCAGGCGGTGATCGCCAAGGTCGACACCCAGGACCATGCCGGCCAACTCAAGGCGGTCCTCGCCGAACTCGGCCGCTAAGCTAACGGGTTGGCGCGGTTGCGGCCCGGCCCTGAGTTGACGCCGAAGCCCACCGCTAGCACCCAGCAACACAAGCAACGCACCACCTCGTCCCCGTGGCTCTGAGCTTTTGCTAGGTTGGCCCAGCTCCCACTCCCGCTACCTTGCGATCATGCTCGAAGCCACACACTCAGCGTTGCCTCGGGCGTGAGTGCGGGTGCGGGTCCCTGTCCGCTGAACCGAGTTTACCTAATCAGAACTTTATCCCTGGCCAAAAACCGAGGCGTGCCCCACCTGAGGCGACCGCCTACATTCACGCCCTCGCTTAGGGCGCGCTGTTCTGTTTGATAATCGCCTTTTAACTCACCCTCTATGTCCTCGCCAAAGCCCGACGCCGTCATTGTCACAGCCAAAAAAAAATGCCTTCGCCGCGGCCTGATCGCCCTCGGCATGGTGACCGTGCTGGTACTGTTCACCTGTTTCGGCCTGCCCCCGATCATTCGCGCCCAGGCGGTCAAACACCTCTCCGCCGCCCTTCACCGTGAGGTCGCTATAGAGAAAATCCGCATCAACCCCTTCACGCTCACGCTCGCCATCGAGGGCCTGCTGATCAAAGACCGCGACGGCAGCGCGTTCACCTCTTGGAAACGCCTGTTCGTGGACCTCGACGGCTTCTCTCTGTTCACCAACGAATGGCATGTGGAAGCCATCGCCCTCGACGGCTTCAGCCAGCGCGTGGCCATCGCCAAGGACGGCACCTTTAACTTCGCCGACTTGATCCGGCCGTCCGCCTTCACCGATCCGGCCGCCCCGGCCCCCGCGCCCGTGGCCCCGGCCAAGCCGCCCCGCCCCATCCGCATCAGCACCCTGAAAATCAGCGGCGCCGCCTTCGCCTTCTCCGATGCCAGCCACGCCCAGCCCTTCGCCACCACCGTCGCCCCGCTCAGCTTCACCCTGCAAAACTTTGTCACCGACAATGACCCCAAGGCACCCTACGCCTTCTCCGCTACGACGGAAGCCGGCGAAACCCTCAGCTGGAAGGGCACGGTCTCCATCGACCCGGTACGCTCTTCCGGCGAATTCAGCATCGGCGGCATCACCCTCAAAAAATACGCGCCTTACTACGCCGCGCTGATCAACGCCGATCTGCTCGAAGGCGTGCTCGACCTGAACGGCCGCTACGTCATCGACCTGGCCGAAGGCTCCCGCCAACTCGGGCTCACCGACGCCTCCATCAAACTCTCCCGCCTCCAAATCGCCGCGCGCGGGTCGACCACCCCGCTGATCGACCTGCCCGCCTTCGTCATCGAGGGGATCAACGCCGACGGGCTAAAACCCGCCGCCACCATCGCGCGCATTGCACTCGATGGCGGTCGGCTCACCGTGGTGCGCGAAGCCGACGGTTCGCTTAACCTGCTGAAACTCCTCGTCGTGCCCGCGGCAGCACCCGCCGCCCCGGCAGGTGCGAGCACCATGCCCCCACCTGCTGGCGCCCCCCCCCGTTTGCCTGAGGTGAAACTGGGAGAGTTCGCCGTCACCGGTCTGGCGATCGACTTCGAGGATCGCACCACCTCCACCCCGGTCCAAAATGGCCTCAGCCGCCTTGATGTCTCGGTTAAAAACTTTTCGCTGACGGAAACTGCCGTCCCGCTCGTGCTCAAACTCGCCGCGCTGACCCAGCAGGGCGGGGCGATCGACGTCGCTGGCACGGCTGTGCGCGAGCCGCTGGCCGCCGACCTCTCGGTCAACGTCACCGCGTTGCCCCTGGCCAGCGCCACCCCCTACATCGAGCCGTTGGTCAACCTGCGCTTCACCGGGGGCTCACTCTCGGTCGATGGCCGCGTCCGCCTCGCCGACACCGTCGCCAGCTTCCAGGGCGACGTCACGCTGGACAAGTTAGCTAGCGTCGATGGGACCAAGGGCGAAGACTTTGTGACCTTTAGCCAGTTTTCCATTCGCGGCATCCACGCCACTTCGGCCCCCCTCGCCGCCCACATCGATGAAATCCTCCTCGACACACCCGGAGCCCACCTGGAGATCAACGCCGACAAATCCACCAACCTGTCCAGCGTCCTCCGCCGCGAAACCTCACCGGCCTCCGCCGCCGACGTGCCCACCCCCGCGCCCGCCGCCCCAACCCCGCCTACCTCCGTCGTGCCCACCTCGGCGCCCGCCAGTCCGCCCGCCGAAGCCGCCCCGGTCTGGTCACTCGCCAAGTTCACCTTGAAAAACGGCTCAGTCACAGTGGTCGATCGCTCAATCAAACCCACAGCCCGCCTCTCACTCGATCACTTTACCGGCACCGTCTCCGGCCTGTCGTCGGCCGACCTCACCCGCGCCGACGTCGACATGCGCGGCCAGATTAACAACTCCGGCTCGGTTACCTTTACCGGCAAACTCGACGCCAAAGCCGCCACGCTCACCCCGGGCGCGCTCACCGAGTTGTTCATCGATGTGCAACACGTCGACCTGTCGCCGATTTCCCCTTACATGGGCACCTACGCCGGCTACGAGCTTGCCCGCAGCGGGCTTTCCTTGAACGTCAAAGCGCGCCTGACCCAGCGCACCATCGAGAGCACGAACGTGGTCACGCTGAACCAATTCACCTTCGGTCCGGCCACCCAGAGCCCGGAGGCGACCGGCCTTCCGGTGCGACTCGGCGTGGCGCTTCTCAAAGACATCGACGGTAACATCGTGATCGACCTGCCCATCCGCGGCAGTCTCGACGACCCCGAATTCAAAATCGAGCGCGTGGTACTTCGTGTAATCGTCAACTTGCTGATGAAGGCGACAACCTCTCCGTTCTCGCTAATTGGCGCAGCGTTTGGCGGCGGCGGCGACGAGTTGGCCTACCAGGATTTCTCTCCGGGCGTGGCCCAGCCGCTCGAAGCCGAGCTCAAAAAGACCGTAACGCTGCGCAAGGCCCTCAAGGGCCGCCCCGCCCTTAACCTCGACATCACCGGCAGCTACGATGCCGAAAGCGACCAAGCTGCAGTCCGCGAGCGGATCCTCACCAGCCAAGTGCGCTACCGCCTTTGGGAAGAGTTGCGCGTCAAGAACCCGCAAACCCCGCCGCCCTCCGAGATCGTGGTCACGCCGGCGGAGGAAGCTCGAATCATCGGCCTGTTCCTCGCCGAACGCGCCCCGTCCGCGATGCCCCCCCTGCCCGGGCCCGTGAGCAAGGCGGAACCGACTCCGGTAAATGCCAAGGTGGCCGCCACGCGCCCCTTCCCTTACGTCAAAGGCGAGCGGCGGGTGACGCCGCCCGCTGCTGCAGCCAAGCCAGTGATCAAGGCCAACGTGCTCACGCCTGTGATCGCCGCAGGCCAGTCCGGCGTTGCCGGCGCGGCTCCTCTACTCAACCTGGCCGAGGCCCGCTCGATGCTAGCCGCCGGAATCGTGGTGTCTGCTGACGACCTGCGCCAACTCGCCCAAGCGCGCGCCCAACAGGTGCGCGAGGCGCTGCTGGCGGGCGGCGAAATCGACCCAGGCCGGCTGTTCCTCAGCCCGCCCGCCCCCGAGGGTAAAGGCGCGAAGGTCTTCCTCCAACTGCGCTAACGTTGCCCCTTGCCCGATGAATTGCCGAGCCGACTGCGGGGCGTGTTGCATCGCGCCCTCGATCACCTCGCCCATTCCCGGGATGCCGCACGGCAAAAAGGCGGGCGAGCGTTGTGTGCAATTACTGCCCGACCTGCGGTGCGCGATTTTTGGCCGACCGGAGCGTCCCGCCTTCTGCGCCAGCCTGCGGCCCAGTCAGCAGATGTGCGGGGCCAGCACGTCGGAGGCGATGGCCAGCCTGAACGCGCTGGAAATCGCCACCCGGCCGTGAGGAGGGAGGGCGGCGTTGCGGACCCGGAACGAAATCGCTCCGCGATCCCGCTACGTTCGGAGGGCGGAAGTTCCGCAGCGTAAGAGGTGCGTAGAGGGACGCCGGAGTCGTTTCGTACCCGCGTCCCCACCCGCGCTCAGGCCCGCGGGTGTGCCTTGGCGTAGACGTCGCGCAGCCGGGCAACGCTCACGTGGGTGTAAACCTGCGTGGTATTTAGACTCACGTGACCGAGCAGCTCCTGCACCAGGCGGAGGTCGGCGCCGGCGTTGAGCAGGTGGGTCGCATAACTGTGCCGCAACTTGTGCGGGGTCAGCTCCAGCGGCAGGTCGGCCAGCACCAGATAACGTTTCAACAACAACTGCACTTGGCGCACGGGAAGGCGCTCGTGTTTGCCGTTCACCAAGACCGGCGCCGTCGGCCCGGTGTCACGGGCGAAATCGGTTTTCCATTTGGCCAGCACCGCCATCGCCACCCGGCCGAGAGGACACAGGCGTTCCTTTTTCCCCTTGCCGAGCACGCGCGCCACTCCGCTGGTGAAATCGATTTGGCCGTAGTCCAGCCCGACCAGCTCGCTCACCCGCAAGCCGCCGCCGTAGAGCAACTCCATCACCAGTCGGTCGCGCCAGGCGGTGAACGCGTCGAGCGCCTGGTTTTCCAGCAGCCGCTGCGGGCCGGTGAGCAGCAGCTTCATCTGCGTCTCGGTTAAAAACTTCGGCAGGCGTTTCACCAATTTGGGCAGGGGCACACCGAGGAAGGGATTGCGCGCCACCGCGCCGTGACGCAGCCAAAACTTAAAAAAAGCCCTCAGGCCGGAGACGTGGTTGTGCAGCGTGCGACGGTCGAAGCGCCCCTGCGCCTCGATCACAAAGTCGCGCAACTCCCGCGTGCCGAGGTGGTCGAAGCCCCGAGCCCAAAGGCCGGCGGCGTTGAGCCAACGGTAAAAATCATCAAACGCCTGCCGGTAGTTGCGCAGCGTGTAGACGGAGTAGCGGCGCTCCTTTTCGAGGAACTCCGCAAACGGCGCCCACCAGCGCGTGAGCACCGGTTCAGGTGGTGGCGGCAGCAGGGAGGCGGGCTTCGACATCGCGCATGACTTGGGTGGCGTGGAGGCGCAGCGCGCCTTCGGGATCCAGGCCATTAACCCGGGCGGCGGCGGTTAACTCAAAGAGCATTTTCCCGAGGCTGGCCGCGTCGAGTTGCACCCCCAGGGCCTGGACCTGGGCGACATCCACCGCGCCGGCGGCCGGGAGGTTCTTTTTCTGAATCTGCTTCCATACCGTTTCGGCAAACATCAGCGCAGGCAGGCGCGGCGGCAGGTCTTTAAAAACGCCGGACTGGGCCGGGCCGTTCTTTTTTTCCAGTGCCTTGATCTGCTCCCACTTCACGATGACGTCCTCGGCGGTGCCGATTTTGTCGCCGGTGCCAAAAACGTGGGGGTGGCGGCGCACCAGTTTTTCATTGGCCTCGGCGGCGACCGCCTCGAGGTCGAACTGCCCGGCCTCCTCGGCCAGTTGCGCATGGAAGACGACCTGCATGAGCACGTCGCCCAACTCCTCGCGCATGTGCGGCAAGTCGTGGCGGTCGATGGTGTCGAGCAGTTCGCTGACCTCGTCGATCAGACACCGCGTGAGCGAGGCGTGGGTCTGTTCCTGATCCCAGGGGCAGCCGCCGGGAGCCCGCAAGGCGGCGATGGTTTTACGAAGATCGGCAAGAGCGCTCATGCGCCGCAAGTTGTCCGCGGAAGACCCGGAACACACGGAAAAAAGCCGGTGGCGTTGCTTTGGAGGTAGGGCGCGGTGCAAAATTTGTTACCCATTAAGGCCGGCCGCCCAAGCGTCGGAACACTTGCGCCACGGCCCGCATCCGCTTTGCCTGAGGCGACATGCCCCCCGACGTCCCCACCTCCGCGCCCACCGCCCAGCCTTGGGACCTCGGCCGCTGGCTGGCGGCGGCCTTGATCGTTTGCACGGTAGTGGCGTTTTGGCCGACCACCCGCTTGCTGGCGCAAGAAGTCTCCGCCAGTGCCCAGATCCGCCAGTCCTTTGTGCTGCTAGGCGCGGCTACCGGCCTGGTCATTTGGCAACACCTGCGCGAGTGGCGTCTGGTGCTGGAGTTGAGCAACCGCGCGCTGCTCCTGCTGCTAGCAGCCTACCTCTGCGTGATGGCGGCTTGGAGCTTTGACCAGCCGCTGCTGGCCCTGCCCGCCTTCGCCTTCGGTCTGGCCGGGTGCCTGCACGTGCTGGCGGGGGCGGATGCCGCCCGATTCCTGCGCCCGCTGTTCACTGGGTTCCTCGCCTGTCTGGGGGTGATCCTGCTTTTTCCGGTGCTCGACTGGCCGCTGCGCCAAATGGCCGGTGTCAACGCCGCCCACCTCCTGCACAATATTGGCTTCACCCCGCAGCTCACCGTTGTGCTCCAGCCCGCGCCCAAACTCCTGCTCGCTACCGGGCGCAACGTTTTTGAGGTCGCCACCGAGTGCAACGGCTTCGGCCTGATCACCAGCGGTGCGGTGCTCGCCGTGCTTGCCGCCGGGATCGCCGGGCGCCGCGCCGCCGTCCTGTTCTGGCTGATACCCTTGGCCCTCGGCCTTGGCTTCGGCTTCAACCTCCTTCGCATTCTGCTTATTTGCCTGCTGGCCCCGGTCTTCCCCCAACACTATCACGCCCTGCATGAGACCGCCGGGGTGCTCATGCTCTGGACCGGGCTTGGGCTGATCGGCTGGCTGGCCTGGCGCCCCCACTCACCTCCCCTTGCCAAACCAGTCGGTTAACCGCCCGTCGTTACCTCGCCCATGTCCCTTCCGCGTTTTTCGCTACAGCCCCGCCTGCGCCGATCCGGCCTCGCTGGTCTGCTCGGGGTGCTCCTGCTCAGCGCCTGCGCACAGCCCCCGCCCTACGGGCCCGCCGAACGCAGCGGCACCCTGCTCTCCGTGCTTGATGAGGCGAGCGGACTGGCCGCTTCCCACCGCGACCCCAAACTGCTCTGGACGCACAACGACAGCGGCGGCCAACCGGTGCTCTACGCCCTGGAGCCCACCGGCACGCGCCGCGGCGATTTGCGTATCCAGGGCGTGGTGAACCGCGACTGGGAAGACCTGGCCTCGTTCGAACTCGACGGGCGAGCCTGGCTGCTGATCGCCGACACCGGAGACAATGCCAGTCATCGCACCGACTGCGCCCTGTATGTGGTCGCCGAGCCCGATCCGGCGCAACTCGTGCCCGGCCAGGAAACCATCGCCAAAGTCGCTTGGAAAATCCCGGTGCGCTACCTCGACGGCCCGCGCGACTGCGAAGCGGTCGCGGTGGACGCCCGCGCCGGCCTGGTTTACCTCCTGGCCAAGCGCACCTCGCCGCACGGGCTTTACACCTTGCCGCTGCGCCCGCCGGCCGACGGCGTCCAGCCCGCGGCAATGCCGGTGGCGCAACTGCCCGAAAGCCAGTTCCCCCAGCCCTCGGCCACCCAGCGCCTGCTGCCAATTCCGACCGGGCACTATCGCGCCCAGCCCACCGGGATGGATTTCGCCCCCGATGGCTTGGCGGCGGTGGTCCTGACCTACGGCGACGTGCTCCTGTTTACCCGCCAGCCGGCGGAGAGCTGGGCGAACGCGCTGCTCCGGTCGCCGGTGGTACTGCCGCCCCATGGATTAACTCAAGCCGAGGCGGTCGCTTTCGGTGCCGACGGCAAGACGATCTACGTGACCTCGGAACGCGGAGGCAGCGCGCTGATGCGCTACCGGGCGAAGTAGCCGAGCGCATCAAAGGAGTTGCCGGCAAAAACCGAGGCAGTTTGGCCGCAAAGGCGCGCAAAGGGAGCAGAGAAAAAGCCCTGGTGTTCTATGCGCGCTCCGAGATCTTTCGCGGCCAAAGGGATCGACTCTAAAATCGATTTTTAGAGTCCCGGGGCTGACCACCTCAAGAGTACGGCCTGCCACCTACACCCCGCGCTGACGCACTGCTTCAAACAGGGTGATGATCGTCGCCATCGCCACGTTGAGAGAATCCGCCTGCCCCGCCATCGGGATGACCACCCGCGCATCCGCCTCCTTCAGCCAAAAATCGCTCAGCCCGTATTGCTCGCTGCCCATCACAATCGCCAGCGGCCCACCCAGGTCGGTGTCAGTATAATAATCGCTCGCCGCCGGCGTCGTCGCCACCGCGCGGATCTGCTTTTCGCGCAGCCACTCGCGCACCTCCGCACTGCTGGCAATCACCACCGGCACGGAAAACAACACCCCAGTGGAGGCGCGCACCACGTTGGGGTTAAACAAATCGGTCACCGGATCGCAGACGATGAGCGCGTCCACCCCGGCGGCGTCGGCGCTGCGCAGGATGGTGCCGAGGTTGCCCGGCTTCTCGATCGCCTCGACCACCAGCAGAAACGGCGCCTTGCCCGCCGCCGGAGCCGGGATTTCGGCGAGCCCGCGCCGCCACTGCGGGGCTACCGCCAGCAGGCCGTCGGGGCGCTCCCGGTAGGCCACCTTGGCAAACGCTTCCTTGGACAACTCGAACACCTGTGACCCGGCGGCCTGCGCCTGGGCGATCAGCGCCGGCTCGTTTTCCCCCAAAAACCACTCCGGGGAAACGTAGAGCTCGGTTAAGGTGATGTTTTTTTCAAGGGCGCGGCGGATTTGCCGGTAGCCTTCGACCAGAAACACACCCGCCTCGTCGCGCGGGCGGCGGTCGCGCAACTTCACGAGCTGCTTGATACGCGGATTTTGGAGACTAGAGATTTTTTCGGAAGGTGTGCCCACGGAACACACGGAACACACAGAAATCGGGCAAAAGACAAAATCCTTTTCCTCGCCGTCCGCCATTCCGTGTATTCCGTGGGAGCCGTGGGTAGAAATAACAAAAAGTTCAACGACCGTCCTTTTGGGTATCACCAAGAAATCGAGCTGGAGATTGCCACGCTCACCAACCTGGGCGTGGGCCTGGGTCGGGTGCCGCACCCGCAGGAGCCGGCCAGCAAATGGGTGGTGATGGTGCCGTTCACCCTGCCGGGTGAACGGGTGCGCGTGCGCGTCTACCGCAATCACAAGAATTTCTCCGAAGCCGACATCGTCAGCATCCTGGCCCCGTCGCCCCAGCGCATTACCCCGCCCTGCCCGGCCTTCGGCACCTGCGGCGGTTGCCAATACCAGAATCTCGCCTACCCTGAGCAGCTCCTTTGGAAGCGCCGCCAGGTTGAGGAACTGCTCAAATACATGGCCGACACCACTTTCCCGGTGGCGCCGGTAATCGGTTCGCCCGTCGAGTACGGCTACCGCTCGAAAATCACCCCGCATTTCAACGCCCCGCGCGGCGACGGCAAACCGTTGCCCATCGGCTTCCTGCGCCAGGGCACGCGCTTCGACATCATTGACGCGCCGCGCTGCATCATCGCCACCGACGCGATCAACGCCCGCCTGGCCGAGGCCCGCGCCACCGTGCGCACCAAGGCGGCCAACGGCGACTACGCGCGCGGCGGCACCCTGTTGTTGCGCGACGCCTCCGGGGCGGTGACGACCAACTACGACGACATCGTCACCGAGACGGTCGGCGAGCTAAAGCTGAAGTTTCTCGCCCGCGATTTTTTCCAAAACAACCCGTTTATCCTGCCGGCCTTCACCGGCTACGCCCGCGACCAGGCCGCCGCCAGCGGGGCGCGGTTCATGGTGGACGCGTACTGCGGCAGCGGCCTGTTCGCGCTCACTGCCGCGCCCGCCTTTGAGCAAGTGGCCGGCATCGAGATCAGCGAGAGCAGCATCGTGTTCGCCAAACAGAACGCGGTGGCCAACGGGCTGAGCAACGTGACCTTCCAAGCGGGCGATGCGGCGGCGATTTTCGCCGGGCTGACCTTCCCGGCGGCCGAGACGGTCGTCCTGATCGATCCGCCGCGCAAAGGCTGCGACGAGTCGTTCCTCACCCAGTTGTTCAGCTACGGCCCGCGGGCGGTGGTTTACGTGAGTTGTGACCCGGCCACGCAAATGCGCGACTTGAAGGCGTTTCTGGCCGCCGGCTACGAATTGACCGCGGTGCAGCCCTTCGACCTATTCCCGCAGACGCGCCACTTGGAGTGCGTGATCACGTTGCGCAAAAAGTAAGACAAGCGCGGGGTGGCGCTTTGCCTGGTTTGGGCAAGCCCACGGGTTGGGGCGGCGTGTGTCGCGGTTCGGCAGCCAACCGCTGCCGCCCAAGACCAACGAGAACGAGTCGTTCTCGTTCTGCTACTCGTTCTCGTCAGTGCCTTTGCCCGATCCCGCGCTCACACATACCGGCTGGGCTCCGGCTCGGCGTCGTGTTTGCCCTCGTAGGCGTTGACGCTCGCGGCCGAGTCGCTCCAGAGCGGCAGGTTGTGGTGGCGCCACTGGCTGGTTTCGCGGACGTCTTTTTCCACCTCCGGATTGCGGGCGGTGAGCATCATGCGGTTGAGGGCGGCATAGGCCACGTCCTCGGCTTTGACGCCGAGCGAAGCGGCGTAGCGCTCAATGACGTCGATTTCGGCCATTTCCAGGCGGATTTTAATAGCAGACATAGGGACTCCGTGGGGTTGAGGGGGCGGTAAAGCGAACGCCCGCAGCCTAACCCGGATGGCGACCAACGGCAAGGGCACCCGTCACTCGCTTCTGAGCGTGTCATTCGCCCGTTTCCGCGTTCCACTTCGCTCCGGCCCATGATTCCCAACGTCCTTAGCATCGCCGGCATCGACCCTTCGGGCGGAGCCGGGCTTCTCGCCGACCTCAAAACCTTCTCGGCCCTGGGCGCCTATGGCACCGGGGTCGTCGCCGCACTCACCGCCCAAAACACCCGGGGAGTGACCGGTCTGCACGCCGTGCCCGCCGCGTTCATCGCCCAGCAAATCGACACCCTTTTCGCCGATGTGCGCATCGACGGGGTCAAACTCGGCATGTTGGGCCAGGCCGAAGTCGTCACCACCGTGGCAGCCGCCCTGCGCCGCCACGACGTGCGCCGCCTCGTACTCGACCCGGTGATGATTTCCACCAGCGGCCACCGCCTGCTCACGCCCGAGGCGATCGACGCCCTGCGCCGCGAACTGGTGCCGTTGGCCGAGATCATCACCCCCAACCTGCCCGAAGCCGAGGCGTTGCTCAACTGCCCGCCGCTGCGCACCCTCGCCGACATGCGCGTGGCCTCCCGGGCGCTCCATCAACTCGGCCCGCGGCTCGTCGTGCTAAAAGGCGGCCACCTTGACGGCGCCGAAAGCGTTGACGTGATTGACGATGGGCACAGCCAAGTCGAGTTAACCACCCCACGGATCGTGACAAAAAACACCCACGGCACCGGTTGCACCCTCTCGGCGGCCATCGCCGCGCTCCTGCCCCGCCACGCCCGCCCGCTCGACGCGATCCGCGCCGCCAAAGCCTACCTCACCGCGGCCCTGGCCGCCGCCGACCAACTCCAAGTCGGAAAAGGTCACGGACCGGTTCATCATTTCCACACGTTGTGGCGATAAAGAGCCTGACTTCCTTCGCGCCTGAGCACTTGCCAACCCACCACACACCCGCACATTCGACCACCTATGCATTTCGATAACCTCCAGCCCGGTCTGAGCGCTCCCCTGCCCCGCCTCGACGACGACGAGGATGAGGATGACGACAAGGCTTGCGACAAAGCCGCCAAGAAGTCCTCCGCCCCCGTGGCCATGCTCATCCAGAAAAAATTCCTCGATGAGAGGAAACTCTTCCTCTGGGGCGCGGTGACGGACGAGACCGCCAAAGACATCACCGAGAAGCTCCTTTATCTGGAGGCGATCGCTCCCGGCAAAGACATCTTCTTCTACATCAACACCCCAGGCGGTTCGATCACTGCGGGCATGGCGGTCTACGACACCATGCAGATGATCTCCTCGCCGATCACCGTGATCGTCACCGGCATGGCCGCCTCGATGGGATCCATCCTGCTTTCGGGCGCCAAGAAAGGCCGCCGCCTGCTGTTCCCGCACTCCCGCGTGCTCATCCACCAGCCGCTGATCTCCGGCCGCATGGTCGGGCCCGCCACGGACATCAACATCCAGGCCAAGGAAATGGAAAAGCTCCGCTCCGAGCTGAACGAGATTCTCGCCAAGGCCTCCGGTCAGCCGATCGAGGTGATCAACCGTGACACCGACCGCGATTTTTACCTCAACGCCGAGGAAGCCGTCGCCTACGGTCTGGCCGACAAGATCGTCGACAAACTCTGAGCGGAGTCCGAATACCGGGGGTCGACGTAAACGTTCACCCCCGGCTCTCACCACAAAGGAGAGCCCTTAATCTAACGCCTTTTTAAAGGGTCGGTTGAGGGTCGGCTGCCCAATTGATTGCGGAAAAGTTGGCGTGGCCGGTGACCGTTATTTCACCTTGGGCACCAAAAAAGCCGAGGCTCCCGATCCTGGAATCGTGCCCTCGCTGGCGAGCTAACCACGACTTATTTTTTCACAAAACTCAGGTTGGCAACGATTAAGGAAGCACCTCGATCCGGCCTAACTGGCCGACTGTTCGGCCGAACTGGCGGCTGTTTTGGCAGCTAACGGGTGATCCCTAGTGGTGTTCGGTGACAGCGAAACCGCCAACGGATTAAATCCAGCACGCGACCGGGCCGGCTAACAGTGGCGGGCAAATTCGCCAATAAAACGGTCCACATTGGGGCCGGTGACTTGGCCGCGAACAATGCGCCGCAGGCCTTGGCTCCGCTCGGTCAAATGCAGGGTCACACCGAGCTTTTCGCCCAGCCGCACCATCTGACGCACCCGCCCGCGTTCCCACCGCCAACAACTTAAGCCGATCGAGATCGGGCCGGGCGTCGTGCGGGTCGCTGCAGGTAGATCAAGCGTGTTCATCGAACCAAAAGATAAGCTAAAATCGGGCCAAGTTTCGGACGGCCGCCAAGCCCGCTGCTGCCATCTGCGTGATTGTGCATTTTCAGCCAGAAACGCCCCGGGTGCGGTCAAATTCGCGCACCCCAAGCGCACGCTTAAGGCCACCTATCCGCCACCCTTCCGCACACGCTATACCGGTGGCCCAGGGCGTGCGCTCAGGGTGACCCGGTCGGGGCGGGCGATGGCCCCTTCGAGCTGCGCTGGCCTGACGGCCGAACTTGCCAATCCCCTGCCCTGCAACAACGGTCGGACTCCTCTCTATGGCTGAAATCGAAAATCCTGCCGACGAACTTGTAAGTGAAAAATCCGCCAGCGGTGACAAGCTCACCACGCGGATCGCGATCACCACGGTGCTCCTGGCGATTGTGGCGGTCATTTTTAGCCACATCGGCGATGAGCTCGGCGGTGACGGCGAGGAGCTGCGCTACGTTGCCCAGCTCACCAAAAACGACGCCAACAAAAACCGCATCGAAGCGGCCAATCGCTGGGCCTATTTCCAGGCCAAGAGCACCAAACAAAGCTTGGCGGAAAACGTCATCGCGCTGAGCAGCGAC
The DNA here is from genome assembly GCA_044353465.1 of Rariglobus sp. Lineage (GTDB taxonomy): Bacteria > Verrucomicrobiota > Verrucomicrobiia > Opitutales > Opitutaceae > Rariglobus. The sequence goes on from JBILBW010000024.1 coordinate 23,952, forward strand.
GAGGGGGTCAAAGCCAAGTTCAAGGATAAGGTCGACCGCTACGAAAAAGAGAAAATCGAAATCACCAAGGAAGCGCGTGGGTTTGAACAACAGGCCGCCGCGCAGGAAGCCAAAGTCCAGGCCTATGACGCACAAGCAGAACTGCTTAAAGGCCCCGAAGATCAGATCAAACGCGGCATGCCGCTGGTTCAAATCGGCATCGCCTTGGCCTCGATCACCATCCTCACCCGCAAAAAGTGGATGCTGGCCATCGCGGTTTTCTGCGCGGCGGTCGGCCTGCTCTTCTCTATCTGGGGGTTTTATCAACTGGAGCAACTCCCCGACCTCGTCGCCCAAACAACCCAAACCCCGACGGCAAGCGCCCCGGCGAGCCCTTAATCCGCCGCAACCTTCGTAACGTCCGCCCCGCTAAGTGGAGCTTTAACCCCAAGTCCCCAAACGGACGCAATGTTCTCCCGGTAATCGCCGGCAAGGCGAGGCGGCCCTCGAATCGGCCTTTGCGTCTCTACGTTGAAAATGCGCCCACTTGGGGCTTGAAGACTTGCCCGGCTTGCTAGGCACTAACCGCCTGTTCAAACCGCAGCGCTTCAACTCCAACACTTCTTACCATGGCCGGCGTAGGCAAACTCCTCAAACAAGCCCAGAAAATGCAGCGCTCCATCGAGTCGATCCAGACTCAGATGGGCACTAAGGAAATCGACGTCACCGCCGGCGGCGGCGCCGTCAAAGTGAAGATCAACGGCGCGGGGAAATTCCTCTCGCTCGCGCTCGACCCCGAGTTCCTCAAGGAGGACTCCAAGCTGATCGCCGACACCCTGCTGGCCGCCATCCAAGATGCCGCCAAACAGGCCAAGGACTACAACGATGCCGAGATGCAGAAGGTCACCTCGGCCTTCCAGATGCCGGGCATGTTCTAAGCGAAACCCCTGAGTGCCGGGCGCCCCCGCGCCCGGCTTTTTTTATGACTCCCGCCTTCGAACGCCTTCAGCAGCAGCTCAAGCAGTTACCTGGGGTGGGCTACCGTTCCGCCGAGCGGATTGCCCTCCACCTGCTGGTGGGCAAACCGGGGGCGCTGCCGGTGTTGTTGCAGGCGCTGGAGGAGGCGGCCCGCAGTGTGCGCCGCTGCCAGCGCTGCGGGAACCTGGCCGAGGCCGGCCGCTGTGGACTCTGCGCCGACGAACGCCGCGACCAGCGCATCGTGTGTGTGGTTGAAAACGTGCCCGATCTGGTGGCGCTGGAACGGTCCGGGGCCTACCGCGGGGTTTACCACGTGTTGCATGGCAAACTCTCGCCGATTCACGGGGTAGGCCCGGGCGAGCTGAACTTGGCGACTCTGCTTGCGCGGGTGGAGACGGGCGAGGTGCGAGAGTTGATTTTGGCCCTGTCCAACGACGTCGAGGGGGAGGCGACCTGCCATTATTTGACCGAACACTTACCGAGGACGATGCCTATTCAGGTGACGCGGATCGGCTTCGGGCTGCCCAGTGGCGGCGGGGTTCTGTATGCCGATTCGGTGACCTTAAAGAGCGCCTTGGATGCGCGGCGTGAATATTCGTGATTGCGGAGTAGCGCGGGATGACTTTTGTAACTCCGGTAGGTGGTTTGACGCGGGCATAGTATACCGGCTATTATGTGTGCTTCCCAAGCATGAGAAGAGGGTTCGACTCCCTCTGCCCGCACCACTTAAGTCGCTTACATTAAGCAACTTAGCTGAATACGTCGCCTAGGTTGCCAGTTGACGTGGCAACCTAAACATGCCCGACACTTCTTTCGACGTCACCCGGTTCGTTAACCGCAACGGCGTCACCTCCTGGCGCGTCTCCGGTTGGCTTCACGGCCTCCGCTTCCGCAAGAACTTCAAAACCCGCGTAGAGGCCGGTGCCGAAAGGGCCGCCCTTGAAGCCAAAGCCGCTCAAGCCGCAGCGG
>JBILBW010000242.1:0-2515 GCA_044353465.1 Rariglobus sp.
CACCTCGTTACTGACCCTTTTCATGGAGAATGGAATTACACCATCCTGCCGAAACCAATACCTAAAATCGATACGGTTATTTACTGACAGGCCCTAAGATCATATCGAGACCTTAAAAAGTGCAGCGCCACCCTCAGCCGCGTGCTCCCCCCTGGCGCCCCGTTGCTCGGGTGGTACGTCTGCGCCCCAATTGTTCGTCGAACACCGCCCAGTTCATTTGCCGGCTCAGCTTCACCAGCGCGTGGACCGCATCCACAAGCCCTTCAAACTCGATTCGACACAGTTCCCGCTGCGCTTGGTGCACGGTGGCTTTTGGCTTCATCTGTTTTTCCCATTTTTTATTGGTGTAGTAAAACTTAACCAAGAAAACCCAAGGCAGCAACTCCTTGACCAGCAGCAAACAGGCCGTGGATCATCCACGGCATGTTTGGCGCCTGCCGCCCGCCCCCTCCTCCCCGCCGCGCCGCGCCGGCTGGGTAACGATAGTTAGAATTATTCCAATTTAGACTTGCGCCTTAGAATCATTCCAATTCGTTCTGGGTAACAACGCTATGTCCACGCCGACGATTCACTCCGACGCCCTTGCGCAAAAGCTGGCCGACAGCGGCCTGCGCAACACCCCGCAGCGCGAGTTGGTCTACGACGCCCTGCTGACCAAACGCGACCACCCCACGGCCGACGAGGTCTACGCTCGGGTCAAAACCCAGCTCCCCGGCATTTCCTTGGCCACGGTCTACAACTGCCTGGAAACCCTGGTGCAGTGCAATCTGGTGCGAGTGGTCAATTTCGAGCGCGCCCCGACCCGCTACTGCCCGCATCTGCACCCACACGCCCATTTCCACGACGAGTCCACCGGGGCCACCCACGACATCGAGCTGCCGGACCAACTCCTGGCCGCGATCAAGGCCGTCCTGCCCAACGGCTACAGCGCCGACGCCGTCGAAATCACCTTTCGGGGTAAACTCCCCGCTCCGCGCTGAACCGCCCCCGCGCAGCCACTTCTAAGCGCTCACCCGCCCCCACCACCCATTTTACCACCATGTCCTCACTCGAAATCCGCGATCTGTTTGTCTCCCTGGCCGCCACCCCCGAAAAACCCATCGTCAAGGGTCTGAACCTGACGATCAAAACCGGCGAGGTTCACGCCATCATGGGGCCAAACGGCACCGGCAAATCCACCTTGTCGAAGGCCATCGCCGGCCACCCCGACTACGTGATCACCTCCGGCGACGTGCTGCTTGACGGCAAATCCGTCCTCGAAATGGAACCCGACGAGCGCGCCCGCGCCGGCTTGTTCCTCGCCTTCCAATACCCCTCCGAAATCCCCGGGGTTTCGATCGCCAACTTCCTGCGCGCCGCTGTCCAGGCTCGCATGGCCGAGGGCGAGGAGCTCGACGCCTCCGGGTACTACAAGCGCCTCTACTCCAAGATGGATCTGCTCAAGATCGACCGCAAATTCACCTCCCGCTCGGTCAACGAGGGCTTTTCTGGCGGCGAAAAGAAACGCTGTGAGATCCTGCAAATGGCCATGCTCGAGCCCAAGTTCGCCCTGATGGACGAGACCGACTCAGGCCTCGACATCGACGCGCTCAAGATCGTTGCCGAAGGCGTCAACGCGATGCGCGGCGACAAACTCGGCGTGCTTTTGATCACCCACTACCAGCGCCTGCTCGACTATATCGTCCCCGATTTCGTCCACGTCATGTACGACGGGAACATCGTCAAATCCGGCGACAAATCCCTCGCCCTCGAACTCGAGGCCAAGGGCTACGACTGGATCAAAACCGGGCTCGCCGCCACGGTCTGAACAACATCCGGATTTTGCCACAGAGAACGCAGAGCTCCAACACCGAGTTCACTGAGTTCAAGCCTCCGAAACCCTCGCCTCACCTAAACGACCACGACGCCCCGCGAGCCTCCGTGACCTCTGTGTCCGCGCTCCGTGTCCTCGGTGACCTAACTCCGAATCCCTCCCGACCATGTCCGACATCGACACCCTTATCGCCGACGTAAACGCCGTTGAAAACCCCGCCGTTGGCATCGACCAGGCCGCCGGCGACTTCACCTACGACATGAAGTATGAGTTCGACGCCGGCACCGGCCTCTCGGAGCCAACCGTGCGTTACATCAGCTCGGTTAAAAAAGAGGCGCCGTGGATCCTCGAGTTCCGGCTGGCGGCGCTGAAGAAGTTCTTGTCCATGCCCATGCCCACCCATTGGGCGACCACCGACCTGAACAACATCGATTTCGACAAGATCCGGTACTACCTCTCGCAAGGCCAGAAGCCCAAGCGCACCTGGGACGAGGTGCCCGACGACATCAAAAAAACCTTCGAGCGACTCGGCATTCCCGAGCAGGAGCGCAAGTTCCTTGCCGGCGTCGAGGCCCAGTTCGACTCCGAGGCGGCCTACTCCAACATCAAGGACATCGTCGCCAAACAGGGCGTGATTTTCTGCAACTCCACCGAGGCGCTGCGCGAGCACCCGGAGATTTTTAAAAAGTTCTTCGGCAAGGT
>JBILBW010000025.1:0-25663 GCA_044353465.1 Rariglobus sp.
AAACCCCGTCTTGCTGGCTCATTTCGTTGCACTGGATGACGAGCAGGAACGGTTACGTTGTGAGTTGGCCCATCTGGGCATCCATTATTCCTATAAAGCAGAATATAACGACGGGGTAACCACTGACACCAAGTTCAGAGCGGATGAAGCGGTGCACGCCCTCGCTCTTTTCCATCATGATCCCCGCTACATCCTTTGGCTTAATAACGAGCCATCCAGCCTGCTCGATACGTCCTCATCTCGATACAAGGCATTGATCACCGAAAAAACCACGCCTTTTCAAGTGGTGAATGCTATTCGCTTTGCCCGCTACGTGAACAGCCGCATGGTCAGGGAGTCCACCGGCATCGGCCAAGAAAACCTGACCTACAAATACGGTGCATCTACCTTGGGGTGGATATTGGCCAAACGGGTTCTCAGAGATCAGTCATCCCCAGCGCTCTTCGATCCAGCCAAAATCAGCTCCTTACTCAGCGCTCCCTTTGATGCACTGCGACAACTCCTTTGGGACAAGACTCGCCTCGCCCTAGTTGCGCGCACACCGGTGGCTGTTATTTATCGCAACCAAACTCGCCTACTTCCTATTTTAGAACAGATTATTCTATGCGAATTTGCACTTGAATTGGATCCCGCAATCTCCGCCAAACGTGCAATGCATAATAACTTATACCCCGCTGACCTCTTTAATTACATGATTTCGAAAGCCCCTCAAATCGGAGGTTTAGTATGAGCAAGAAAACCAAACTCGAACTTACTTGGATCGGCAAAGAGAACCGGCCTCGGCTCGAACCGCGTATCCTCATCCCCGATGATTCCAAGTCCCATCACGCCCAGCACCGCGTGGCGGACGGAGACCTATTTGATAATCGCCTCATCTTCGGCGACAACCTACTCGCCCTCAAGGCCCTCGAACAGGACTTCGCCGGCAAGGTGAAGTGCGTCTTCATCGACCCGCCCTATAACACCGGCAGTGCGTTCATGCATTACGATGACGGGCTGGAGCATTCTCTTTGGCTCTCACTTATTAGAGAAAGAATTGAGGCGCTGCGTCGATTGCTGACAGAAGACGGCTCGTTATGGATCACGATAGATGACACTGAAAGCCATTACCTGAAGGTTTTATGCGACGAGATTTTTGGCCGTGCTAATTTTATCGCGAATGTCGTATGGCAAAAAAAATCATCACCCCAGCCTAACGCAGTTTGGCTTTCAGATAGCCATGATCACGTCCTTGTTTACGCTAAAAACAAGGAGATTTGGCGGCCTAATAAACTCGGGCGTACCGAAGAACAAAACGCAATTTACAAGCATACCGATGAATATGATGGAGTTGATGCGAATGCGGAAATATATGGACGTGGCCCGTGGTTTCCAGGGGATGCAACTGCTAGTCTGCGTGGAGGACAACGAGGAGCTCAATTTGCCAAGACGGGGCACTCCGCAAACATATACGAAATAACCACACCTTCTGGTCGGAAAATACTACCGCCATCAGGCACCTGTTGGAGGTATTCGAAAGATAGACTAGCTGAACTTATAGAGGATAACCGTATTACCTTTGGTTCAACCGGAAATAATAGACCATGTATCAAGAGATTTCTCTCTGAAATCGAAGGTAATGGCATCGTGCCAATGACGGTTTGGCATTATGAAGACGTTGGCGAAAACCGAGTCGCTGCCGCTGAAGTAAAAGCGTTTAATTCAATTGATCCATTCACAACACCAAAGCCTGAGAAACTATTGGAACGCATTATCAGCATTGGGTCCAAGCCCGGCGATCTCGTCCTCGACTCTTTCCTTGGCTCCGGCACCACTGCCGCCGTGGCCCACAAAATGGGCCGGCGCTGGATCGGCATCGAGTTAGGTGAGCATTGCCACACGCATTGTATCCCCCGTCTGAGGAAGGTAATCGACGGCGAAGACGCGGGCGGCATCACCGAGGCGGTCGGCTGGAAAGGCGGCGGCGGCTTCCGTTACTACAAACTCGCGCCGTCCCTACTCACCCAGGACAAGTGGGGCCAGTGGGTCATTTCCAAAGAATATAACGCGCCCATGCTCGCCGAGGCCGTGTGCAAACACGAAAACTTCTCCTATGCCCCGAGCGAAACCGTCTATTGGCAGCAAGGGCGATCCACCGAGCGGGATTTTATCTACGTCACCACGGCCACTTTGTCCCGTGACCAGTTGCAGGAATTGAGCGACGAAGTCGGCGCCGACCGCTCGTTGCTGGTGGTCTGCTCCGCTTTCCGTGGTCCCAAGGAAGGCTTTTTTAATCTCACCGTCAAAAAAATCCCCGGTGCGGTGCTGACCCGCTGCGAGTGGGGGCACGATGATTACAGCCTCAAGGTGGAAAATCTGCCCAAGGCCCCGTCATCCTCGCCCAATCCTGATGCCAAGACCGGGCAACAATCGTTGTTTGGCGAGGAGGGCTGCAAATGAACCGCCTCGTCAACGCCATCTCCGGCCGCCTCAGCCTCCGCGCCCCGCAACGCGACTCCCTCGTCATCCTCGATCGCATCACCGAAATCTTGCCTCCCAAGAAATCGGCCGATGTCCAGGCGGCCTTGGAGATTATCCGCAGCGAATACCCAGGTGTCACCGACTTCGAACGTGAGTTCCCCTCACTGTGTTTCGCCCTCGCCACCGGTGTCGGCAAAACACGGCTCATGGGCGCGTTTATCAGCTACCTGCACCTCGCCCACGGGGTGGACAACTTCTTCGTCTTGGCGCCCAACTTAACGATCTACAACAAGTTGATCGCCGACTTCACCCCCAACACGCCCAAGTATGTGTTTAAGGGCATTTCGGAGTTTGCGCAGGACGCCCCGGAGATCATCACCGGCGACAACTACGAACAAAAAGCCGGCACCCTGTTCGACGTGGTGCGCCGGTGTAAGATCAATATTTTTAACATTTCCAAGATCAACTCCGAGGTGCGCGGCGGCAAATCGCCCCGTATCAAACGGCTTTCGGAATACATCGGCGAAAGCTATTTTGACTACCTCGCGGCACTGCCCGACCTCGTCGTGCTGATGGACGAGTCGCACCGTTACCGCGCCTCCGCCGGTATCCGTGCCATCAACGACCTCAAGCCAGTCATTGGACTCGAACTGACTGCCACCCCCTACGTCGAAACCGCGCGCGGTGCGGTGGCCTTTAAAAACGTCATCCTCGATTACCCGCTGGCCCGCGCCATGGCCGACGGTTTTGTCAAAGAACCGGCCGTCGTCACCCGCAAGGATTTTACCCCCACCGGCATGTCGCCGGAGGAAATCGAGTTCATGAAGCTGGAGGACGGCGTCCGCTTGCATGAAAGCGTCAAGGTCGAGCTGGAAACCTACGCCCGCGAATTCGACCAACGCATCGTTAAACCGTTCGTCCTCATCATCGCCCGCGACACCACCCACGCCGGCCAGTTGATGCAGCGCATCGAAAACGAACTGTTTGGCGGCCGCTACAAGGGCAAGGTGATCCAGGTCGATTCCAGTCAGACCGGTGCCGAAGAGGAAAAAATGATCCAGGACCTGCTGGCGGTGGAAAGCGCCGCGTCGCCCGTCGAAATCGTTATCCACGTCAACATGCTCAAAGAGGGCTGGGACGTCACCAACCTCTACACGATCATCCCACTGCGCGCTGCCAATGCCCGCATCCTCATTGAGCAATCCATCGGCCGCGGTTTACGTCTACCCTACGGCAAGCGCACCGGCGTCAAGGTGGTCGATACGCTCAACATCGTCGCGCACGACCGGTTTCAGGAAATCGTCGCCGAGGCCAACCAGCCCGGCTCGGCGATCCGTATGCAGCAGATTGTTTTGAATCCCGAAGGGTTAAAGGAAAAGACCATCACCGTCGTTTCCCAATCGCAGCTGGCGACCCAGCTCGGCCTGCAACCGACCCAGCAGCCCACCGCCACCACCCAGATCGCCGGAACCGAAACGAAACCGCTCTACATCACACCTGAAGAACAAAAGGTCGCGCAAATCACCTACCAGGTCATCCGTAAACTGGAGAATCAGCCGCAAACGCTCCCCAGCGTCACCTACCTGCAAAAGCCTGAGGTGCAGGCGAGGGTCTTGGCGGAAGTTCAGGCCCAATATCGGCCCGCGCAGCTGGAAATCGAAGGAGTCACCACACAACCCGACTTCGCCGCCATCGTTGCCCAAACCTCGAAGCTGGTTGAGCAGCAGACCATCGACATCCCCCGCATCCTCGTCGTTCCCAAGGGGGAAGTGCGCTCCGGCTACAAGCCCTTCACACTGGAGCTTGCCAGCGTGAAGTACCCGCCGGTGTCGGATGAAATGTGGGTGCAATACCTGCGCACGGGCGAAAGCCACACCATCGCCCCCCAGCGCGGCCAGAATGACGAGCCTCGGATAGAAAACTACCTTGTCCGCGTCTTGGTCGAATCTGACGACATTTCCTACGACGAACACGCCGACCTTCTGTTCGAACTCGCTGGCCAAGTGGTCAAACACTGCGCCAGCTACCTCAAACCCGAGGAAGTCTGTGATGTTGTCCGTTGCTACGCGCGCCCCATCGCTAAGCTGATCCATACCCAAATGCAGAAGCATTACTGGGAGGAGGCGGTGGATTTTGAGGTGAAAATCAGCAAGGGCTTTAGCGAACTCAAGCCCAGCGCCTACACTGCGCCCGCAGACAGCCCTCCGCTCAACTACCGGCAGTCACCGGCCGACAAGAGCAACATGGCCCGCTACCTCTTCGGCGGGTTCTCGAAGTGCCTCTATCCGGTGCAGAAGTTCCAATCCGACTCCGAGCGAAAGCTCGCGGTCATCCTGGAGCGGGAGGCAGAGAAGTGGTTCAAGCCGACTAAAGGCCAGTTCCAGATTTTCTATAAATCGGGGGCAGACCACCTCGAATACCAACCCGACTTCGTCGCCGAGACGGCCAAGCATGTTTACATGCTGGAGCCCAAGGCCCGCAACGAACTGGAAGCGGTGGACGTACTGGCGAAACGCGATGTCGCGGTGAAGTGGTGTCACAACGCCACAGCCCACGCCAAAAGCTACGGCGGAAAACCGTGGAGCTACGTTTTGCTCCCGCACGACGTCATCGCCGACAACATGACCTTGGCCGCTTTGGCCCAGCAATTCACCGCCAAGTAACGGCAGCCATGCCCAATATTGGGCAACCCACCGCCACAAGCTCACTCCTGCGACATGAGTAAACTCTCAAACAAAATCGACGCGAACGACCGAAAAATCGCCGAAGTCCTAGAAAACAAGAAATACACCGTCGATTACTTTCAACGGGAATACAACTGGCAGAAAAAACATATCGAGCAGCTGGTGAACGATCTCACTAGCGCGTTCCTCAACGAATACACCTCTGGCGACCGGCGGGAGGAAGGTGAAAACTACAACAACTACTACCTCGGACCCTTTGTCGTAAGCGACAAGTCCGGTCAGCGCAGCATCATAGACGGCCAGCAGCGGCTTACATCGATCACACTCCTGCTGATCTACCTCAATAATCTGCAAAACTCACTCGGCCTCGCCGAGAAGATCGAGTCGCTCATCTTTTCCGAGCATCGCGGTAGCAAGTCTTTCAATATCCAGGTCCCCGAACGCGAGGTCTGCTTCGACAGCCTATTCCGCACCGGCGCCTACCTCGTCCGGGTCGACGACAGCCCGTCCACCGTCAATATGACGGAGCGCTACAATGACATCGCCGAGGTCTTCCCCGAGGAGATCGGGAAAGACGCCACGGTGCTAGCCTTCTTCATCGACTGGCTTAAATACAACGTCGTCTTGGTCGAGATCGTCGCCCACTCCGACGAGAACGCCTACACTATCTTCGAAACGATGAACGACCGAGGGCTCAATCTAACGCCCACGGAGATGCTCAAAGGCTTCCTGCTCTCTCGATTCTCCGATCCCGCCCGTCGTATCAAAGCCAACCATCTGTGGAACGAGTCCATCGTCGCGCTAAAAGCCTACGATCCGTCCGAAGACCAAACCTTTTTCCAGGCCTGGCTCCGGGCCTCCTACGCCGATACCATTCGTCCTGGTAAGGCAGGCTCCCAAAACGAAGACTTCGAGAAAATCGGCACCCGTTTCCATAGCTGGGTTCGCGATAACCTGAAGAAGGTCGGCCTCGCTCCCGAGGCCCCCGAAACCTTCGAGCGCTTCTTCGACGGCGACTTCCGCTTTTTTCATCGCGCCTACCTTCGCATCCACGAAGGCCAGACCACGCTCATCCCGGGCCTAGAGCATGTGTATTACGTCGCCCGCTGGGGCATCGCCACTTCACAGAGCTACTCGCTCATGCTGGCGCCCTTGTCCAACACGGACACTCCGGCGGTCGTCGATGCCAAGATGGATCTGGTGGCCCGCTATATCGAAACCTTCACCGTAAGGCGCGGCATAAACTTCAGGAAATTTGCCGCCAGTTCGATCCGCTACACCATGTATTCATTGGTGAAGGAGATTCGCGGCAAGAATCTGGTCGCACTTCGCGCGCTTCTTGCGGCCAAGGTCGCGGCCTTCGAGGACAAGTGGACGGCGATGGAGGATTTCTGTCTTCACGGACAGAACCGTAAATTCATCAAATTTCTTCTCTCCCGCATCACCGCCTATGTCGAGCAGGGCGCGGGTATGGCGACCAACTTCCAAACTTACCATGAGAGTCCCGGAGGAAGACCCTTCGAGATCGAGCACATTTGGGCGAACGACCTGTCCATTCAGACCGAGAAGTTTGAGGACAATGAAGAATTCGAGGCATGGAGGGATTCGCTTGGAGCCCTTATATTACTTCCCAACGGCACAAATCAGTCCTACCAGGACAAGCCCTATGGGGATAAGCTGCCCCACTACCAAAAAGCCAATTTGCTGGCTCAATCGCTCTGTGCGCTGACCTACCAGAACAATCCCAACTTCACCAAGTGGTTCGCGTCATTGAACCATCCATTCCGCGCGCATCCCGAATTCAAGACGGCGGATATATTGGCCCGGCAAGCTCTCTACCAAAAAGTCTGCGAAGCCATTTGGAAGTGGTAGCCCCAAAAATCAACGTTCGGGCCGGGCCCTAAAATGGGGCGGCGGGAAATGGGGCCAGGGCTTCAGTATTCGGAAAAAATCATCGAAATAGGTGTATTTCCGCACTTGTATTCGAATACGGTGGGACTGCCCCCTTCGAGTCGGCCCCTGATGGTGTTAGTTAAATAACCCCGCCATATTAGAAAAAGCCACGAGCTGGCTGAAGTGCTTTTAGTCACGTGTTTCGATGTCCGGCTGCTCATTTTCGGGTCCAGCATATTCCTGAATTTTGTTTGGGTTAGGTGCTTCGGATTTGGTGCTGAATGGTTGAGCGGGCGCTGACTTTGGGGTGCGGGCGTGCACTATCTTGGGGCGGGGCTTCTCATCACCATCATCATCGACACTCATCAGGGCAGTATTCGGCGCACAGTAGGGCATTGGGACTGCTTCTTCCTGCCTAGTGCAGAGCGCAAGGAGGGCCACTATGTCAGCCGCTCGATCTTTGTGGTAAAGTGTTGTTTCTAGCTCACGCACGGAATTGAGCAATCCTGTTGCTGTAGCCCTGCTTCCTCTCTCGATGAACTTTCGCGCAAAGAGTATCCTGACATCTAAATAATATGGCTGGGTAACCACGTAGTCCATCGAGTGCGACTGATATTCTAGCCATGCCAAATCCACGTCCTGCGCTTTAAGTAAAAGCGTGTAGTAAAAGAAAACATCATTGCTTAATCTAGTTACGTTCGGCGGTTTCCGAAAAAACTCCATCTTATATATTTCACACGCGCGAAGGAGGTTTCCGTAATGCTGGTGTAATCTTCCGAAGACAAGGGCATCCCACGAATCCACATCGGCACGACGGTGTTTAGGCCGCACCCCTTGATGTTCGTATGTTCCAATCAGCTTATTTCCCGTGATTGAAGCAGCAGTCCAATTAAACCCACTCCATTGCTTAGCAGTGGAGGCCGTAATAATATGGCTTTTGAAATTAAAATTAAACCCTATTTCACAAAGCAAGCTCCTTGATTTTCGATTAGATTCTCCTGCTAAGCTCGGGCCGCAGTACCAAATCGAATTCCTTTCCTTCACCATGTGTATTGCCAAATCGGGTGCCGCCTCACGCAGGTCACTCATTATTGAATCCGAGCTCATCCACTCATTAGGCTCATAACTGAGTAGTTCAGTGAGAATAGCGGCCGGAATTACTATACGCCCATAAACATTTTCATCCTTATTTCCGGCCTCACGGAGCCAAAGGGCTAAATTCTGGATGGCCTCTTTTCGATCAGGTGCCTGACCTACCACTTCGATCATCGCCAAGGCCACATGCTCGGCCTGTTTTTGATTGTACCCATGCCATTCCTGTGCCGGATCAAAACCGGATACATCCTCTTCACCAACATAACTGTACCCATCTCGATAATTTTTTATTATCAGCATTTCCATGCTCTTCGTCAGCATACCAGCGGCTTGATAAATTGCCGCAGCCGTGAAGCACTCAACCCCCTTTAAATCATCGCGTTTCGCCATTTCATCTGCAATTGCTAGCGCCCTCTCTTGGTTTCCAGCAACGCGGGTAGGCGGATGGGGTCAGGGCGTTACATGGCTACATTCGCCCCCCGACTTCCCCCTGTTTAGGTTGCCCAAAGGTTGACCAAACTCCTGTTTTGAGCTTCCTTTAGCTGCATTCACCTGCTTCGCTCTTCATGTCATAAATAACTAACCATCAACTAAGTCCGTGCTTTGTAACAGCTTAGTCAGTACGAGGATTTGGGTTCGAATCCCTCCCTCTCCGCCAGTTATATCGCTCATTACGAATGACTTAGTGGAAGCAAGCAGCCGATTTGTCAGTTGACGTGGCAAATCCTACATGTCCCAGGCTCCTCAGTTCGTCATTTCAGAATTCACGAATCCCTCAGGGGAAATCGTTTTCCGCCTCACCGGCTGGCTCGACGGTAAGCGCATCCGCAAAAACTTCCCATCCCGCGCCGAGGCCGGCGCCGAACGTCAGGCGATGGAGATTCAACAGCTCCAAACCGAGACCGGCATCCGCGCCACGGCCACCCGCCTCAGCGACGAGCAGTTGCACGAGGCCGAGGCCGCGTTTCAGCGCCTCACTGACGCCCCCAAGTCGCTCTCGTTCTATTTAGAGTACGCGCTCACCAACTACCGCGCCCCCGAACGCGAGATCACTGTGGAAGCGTCCACCGCCACCTACCTCGCCACCAAACAACTGGAGCACAAGCGCGGCCTGCTCTCCGCCTGCCAGCTCAAAGACATCCGCATCCGCCTCGTCGCCCTGCAACATGCCTTTAAGGGCAAGTCGTTGGCCTCGCTCTCCCGCGACGCCCTCGCCACCCACTGCCACCGCGGCAACCCCAAGCCGAAGACCTTTAACAACCGACGCGGCATCCTGTTTACCTTTTTCAAGTACTCCTTCTGTCAGGACTGGGTGGTGGCCAACCCGCTGGAAAAGGTGCCCCACCTGCGCATCGCCCATCAACGCGGTTCGGCTAAATCGCTCAGTGCCGAGCAGTCCGCCGCACTCATGCACCACGTCGAGCAGATCGTCTCCGAGGTAGCCCTTCACATCCGCACCAAACTGAAAATCTCCGCCCGCGCCTGAATCGCATTCCGTCGCATTGCGTCGATTTCCGGCGCCGCCCGTGCCGCCGCCCCGCCCGCCCTCAACCAGGGGCGGGCTTTTTTTGGCATCCACAGTAACCCACTACCCGCCATCGGTTCCCTCAAAAACCAAGTTAATCGCAAATTAACTGAACAACTTAACTACCTATTATTAAAACTTTTAAAAACACGTAATCCATTGATTCACGCCAACAAGGGTCCACACCCCACAACCGCTTGGGGCTTGTCTGGGCTAACGGCAACGCGGGTTTGAGGGTTATCCCTCCTACTCGCGTGTGGCGCGTCCCGCCCCTGGCTCCTCCGCCTCCGGCCTACTCGCTACTCACTACTCGCTACCCACTACTTCTGCAATGTCCGACCCTCGTCCCATCCGGTTCACCCGCCCCGAGCTGCTCCGCTCCCTTGCCCCCGAGCTGCTTCGCGAACTTCTCGAACGCTTCCCCGCGTTCCTGACCACCGCCGGACTGGACCTCGATGCCCTTGGCTCGAACGAAAAACGTTACACCGCCTGCCAACCGCTGATTACCGAACTGCTGAAAAACGGCCCGACGACACCGACCCCGTTGGTGGAGGCGCTATTCACCGTGTCGGTGTTGGCCGAACCCGAGCCGACCGAGGAGCTCTGGCACACGCTCACTCAGGCCGGCATCCCGATCCCGCCAGACGCCTGCCTCGCCGACCTAGCTTTGACCCTCTGGCTGCGGGCACCGGACAAGGCGCGCCACCTTTATATTCACCGGGTGCAGCTGCGCACCCGTGCCTTCGAAACCCACGCGGCTGGTTCGTTCCGAAAAACCACTGCAATGCAGCCGGTCGGCGATGCGCTGCTCAACCAGCTCCGCCAGGGCATCGAACTGTTTTTCATCAAACACAACCGGCCGGCAGGCTGCTTGATATTTCACTACGAGCGCGGCCACGAGCACTGGTTCATGATCCGCCACGGCGACGGGTTTAAGCGTGTACCCACCCTCACCCCCAGTGCGGAGCGGGCCACCACCCACCGTTGCGAGCGGACCGACCGAGGGGCCGGGTGCCGGTATCGCATCGTTGAGCACGACGACGACACCATCGTCGGCGTCTGTGACGAGGGCCGTTGTGAGAAACGTGTTTTTACCGCCGACGAACTGGTTCTCTACGGTTTGAACGACCGCAAACTCGCCACCGACATCGCCCGCGCGCTAGCGGTTTCCCCGGTTGCCGAACCGCTCCACGGCACGCCCGCCGTGCTGCACATTGCCACCCTGCTGGGTTCCGCAGGTTTGGCCGTGCCGGTCATCCTCATCCGCGCGAGTTGTCCCGTTCAGTTGCTCCAGTGCCTCCAAAAACTGAGCTATGACCGCCGCGAGGGCGGCCTGATTTTACTCCTGCCGACCGATTCCAGTCTGGGGCAGGTGCCGTGTGATTTTGCCGAAAAACGCCGGTGGCCGTTCTTCATTTTGGACGAACACCTGTTCTTCCGACCGCAGGGTATTCAGGGGACCAGCTCCGCACGCGGTGAATTGGACGCCCTCGCCGAGGGGTTGCTCGGGCAGGCCCCGCGCTCGCGTTTTCCCACGCCGACCGGTGCGCGGTGGACCGATGTGCAGATCACCTTTTTCACCACCGACACCTACCAGGCCAAAGTTTCCGTTCGAGGATCGCCGGTGCGCACGCTCACCGCGGCCGATTTCGGCATGGAGGATAAACGCACCAAAAAGCCCAACGACCAATGGACGTTGCTGCTGGGCTTGGCCGGAGGGAAGGGGCGTTTCGACCGCCAACTGGCCGCGCGCATGAAGTTCACGGCCGGCAAGCACCACAAGCTGCGCCTTAACGAAGCCCTGCGGGCAACCTTCGGCATTCCAGGCGACCCGGTGGACTGGACCGAAGCCGAAAACTGCTGGGCCTCAAACTTCGCCATCAGCCTGCAATAGGCTGAAAACCGCCCCTTCCCGGCCCCAGCTGGAACAAATCGTTTTGTAAAAAACGCCTATTTTAGAGTTTTTTAAGTTTTCTTAGCCAACACCCGAAGCCGCTCCAATTGAGCTGCTTCGGGTTTTTTTGTGCCCGAAAACGGGCCGACTTGTTCCGGAACAGAAGCACTTGTTCCCAAAGGGGGGTGCCACGCAACGCCATGCAGCACCTGACCTCCACCCACCTCGCGCCGAGTCGCCGTCCATTTGACACCGGCCCTTTCCGTAACCCCGGCCCCGTGACTGCCCACGGCCTCGAACCGGCGTTCGACCTGCGCACCTCCAACCTGACCGTTCGGCTCGAACAGCCCGACACGGTCACGCGTTAAAAATTTCCCCTCAGGAAAAACCAACACCATGACCAAAACCAACACCCTCGAACTCGTGCGCGGCCCGCTTCAATCGGCGCAGCGCATCACCTTCTACGCACCTTCCGGCCTCGGAAAGTCGTCCTGTTTTAAGGACACGACCGACACCATTTATCTTGATGCCGAGGGCGGCACCGAACACCTCAACGTCACCCGTTTCCCACGCCCCAAATGCTGGCAGGACGTCGAAGCCGCCATCGACTTCCTCGATGCGGGCCAACACACCTTCCGCTTCCTGGTCATCGATACCGCCGACTGGATCGAAAAGCTCCTAGTCGAGGACATCTGCCAAAAATCCCACAAAACCTCGATTGAGGATTTTGGATACGGCAAGGGCTGGATCGCCGTCACCGAGCGTTGGTCGGCCTTCCTCGCCCGCTTGGACCGGCTGCGCGCCACCGGGCTGAACATCGTTTTCCTTGCCCATTCCACGGTCAAAAAGTTTGAGCAGCCCGACGCCGCCGGTTCCTACGACCGTTTCGAACTCAAACTCTCCAAGGGATGCTCGGCTCTGCTTAAGGAGTGGTCCGACGCCGTCTTGTTTGGGAATTTCCACACCAAGGTGGTCGAGGCCACCGACGGTAAAAAACGCGCCATTGGTGGCAGGGAGCGGATTATCCACACGACCCACTCGGCAGCCTACGACGCCAAGAACCGCCACGGCCTGCCCGAGTCCATGCCGCTGTGCTGGGCCAGTTTTGTGCCGATCTTCGGTGTGTTCGCCAAACCCGGCATCCACCCCTTACCGGTACCGGCACCAGTCACGGCACCGTCGGCACCGTCGTCCCCCAAGGTCCGTTCCTCATCGCCTGCTGCCACCACGCCAGCCTCGCCGTTGCTCCTGATTACCCGCGAGCAGATCGAAAAACTCACCCTCTACTGGGCCACCCTCAACAAAACGCACGAGGACCGCGCCAAGGCTTTCGCTTGGATCGGCTGCGATAGCATCGACCTACACTGGAACGAACTCACCGCCGACCAGGCCGACAAACTCATCGGCAAGCTGCAGGACCAGATGAATAAGATCGCCGAGGGTTCCACCTCGACCGCAGCCAAAGCCGCTTCGCGCCAGAACGGAGGTGCCCGATGAGCACCTACATTTTCGACATCGAAACAGGTCCGCGTTCCCGTGCCGAACTTGCCGAGTGCGTGCCGCACTTCGATGCACCGGCCAACTGGAAGGACCCCGAAAAGATCCGCGCTTACGTCGCCGAAAAGGAGGCCGAGTGGTTCCAATCCGGCGCACTCTCCGCGCTCACCGGTCGGGTGCTCGCGATCGGCTACACCAACGAGGCGACCGGCGAAATCGGCTTCTTTGCCTCCAACAATGAGGCCGCCGACATCGCCGCTTTTTGGCAACTGATCGCGCCCACGGGCTACCTGCAGGCCGAGCTGATCGGGTTTAACAGCAACCGCTTCGACCTGCCGTTTCTGATTCGCCGGTCCTGGCACCTGCGCGTGTCGGTGCCGACCGAACTCGTTTCCGGCCGGTTTCTGCCCTCCCAGTGCCGCGACCTGCTCGACTGCTGGCGCTGCGGCAACCGCGAGGACTCCGTCTCGCTCGACCGCCTCGCCCAGTTCCTCGGCGTCGGTCGCAAGACCGGCCACGGCGCCGATTTCGCATCCCAATGGGCCACCGATCCGGCTGGTGCCCTCGACTACCTCGCCAACGACCTCCGCCTCACCCGCCGCTGCGCCGTCGCGCTCGGCCTGCTCGCTCAACCCTCCGCCTCCCAACCCTCCCGCTAATTCCCATGAAATACACTTCTTCCGCCGACGCCCCTAAAACCTACCACCTCCCCGCCGGTGACTACGCGGTCACCATCCTCGAGGCCGCTGAAACCGTTTCGCGCTCCACCGGCGCTGACATGATCAAACTCACCCTTGAGGCCGAGGCCGCCGATGGGGCCTCGTGCAAACTTTTTGACTACCTCGTCGCCTCGGCCTCTTCCGCCTGGAAAATCGACACCTTCCGCCTCGCCCTCGGACAGACCATCGTCCCGGGCGAGCCGGTTGAGCTCGACGCCGCCAACCTGCCCGGACGCACCCTGCGCGTCCGCCTCAAGGTCGAGGACTACAACGGTCGCGCCAACAACAAGGTCGACGCCTGGCTCGCCCCGGTCATCCGCACCACCGCGACCGCACCCGCCAACGCTGCCAAAAAGGAAGGAGCTGCCAATGAGCCGTTTTGATCTACGCCCCTACCAAACGGCCTGCGTCGATGCCGTGCTCACAAAGTTTCTCCAGCACGGCAAACTGTTGGCCGTTCTTCCCACCGCCGCCGGTAAAACCGTGATTTTTTCCCACACGGCAGAAAAATTCGCGCCCGGCCGCACCCTGATCCTCGCCCACCGCGAGGAGTTGCTCAGCCAGGCAGCCGACAAACTCACCCGCGCCACCGGCATTGTCGCCGAAACCGAATGCGGCACCCGCCACGCCAGCCTCGACGCCCAGGTGGTGGTCGCGTCGGTGCAAACCCTGATGGGTGAAAAGCGCCTCAGCCGTTGGCCCCGCGACCATTTTAATTTGGTCGTGGTCGACGAGGCGCACCATGCCCTCGCCGAGAGTTACCAGCGGGTGCTCGGGTATTTCGATGGTCACGCCAAGGTGCTGGGCGTCACCGCCACGCCTGACCGCGGTGACAAGAAAAACCTCGGCACCTACTTTGAGGACATCGCCTTCGAGGTCGGTCTGCACGAACTCATCGAGGATGGTTATCTCTCGCGCATTTCGGTGCGTACCCTGCCGGTGGAGATCAACCTGACCGACGTTCGCACCGTGGCCGGTGACTACAACGACGCCGACTTGGGTGACGTCATCGAGCCCGCCCTGCGAGAAATCGTCGAAGCCATGCGCGAGTCGATCGGGGGCCGCAAAACCCTCGTCTTCCTGCCGTTGATCCGCACGTCCCAGTTGTTCGTCGAACTCTGCCAAGAGGTCGGTTTCACCGCTGCCCACATCGACGGTCAGAGCGAGAACCGGGCCGAACTCTTGGCCCGCTATGCCGCCGGTGATTTCCAGATTCTGAGCAACTCCATGCTCCTCACCGAGGGGTTCGACGAGCCTTCAATCGAGTGTGTAGTCTGCCTGCGACCAACCAAGGTGCGCGCTCTCTACGCGCAGATCATCGGCCGCGGTACACGCCTGCACCCCGGCAAAGAAAACCTGCTGGTGCTGGATTTCCTATGGATGACCGGCCGCCACTCCATTGTGCGTCCGGCGCATCTGGTGGCCTCCACGCCAGAAATCGCCAATGCGATGATCGCCCAGGCCGAAGAGGCTGGCGACGAGGAGCACGACCTGTTGGAGGCGGAAATCGACGCCAAGGCCCAACGTGAAGCCGTCTTGGCTGAAGAGCTGGCCGCCAACGCCAAGCGGGCGGAGCGCCAGCTCGATCCGGTCGAATTCGCGCTCTCCCTGCACGAAATCGACCTCGCCGAATACGCGCCAACGATGGCATGGCACCACCAACCGCCCTCGTTCAAGCAACTCAGCCTGCTCGAACGCAACGGCCTCGACCCGACCGCCATCCGTGACAAAGGTCACGCGGCGGCGATCATCGACCGCATCCTCGCACGGCGTAACCTCGGTTTGGCTACGCCCAAGCAGGTGGCCTGCCTGCGTCGCAACGGTCATGCCCGCCCCGACCTCGTCAGCTTCGTCGACGCCGGTGTCTGGATGACGGAGCGGTTCAAAAACACCAACCGGAGGGCCGCCTAATGTCCCTGCGCTACACTTCGCCCTCCGCTAGCGCCGGGCCGCTCGACCTGATCGAGCGAGCCCGGCGTTATCTCGCCAAAATGCCGCCTGCCGTTTCGGGGCAGCATGGCCACGACCAGACCTTCGCCGTTGCCTGCACCTTGGTGCAGGGCTTCGGCCTAGGGGTGGCCGACGCCGCCCCGCTTTTTGCCGAGTACAACGCCCGTTGCTCGCCCCCGTGGTCCGAGCCTGACCTCGCCCACAAACTGACCGACGCCAACCGCGCCGCACCCCCCACCGAAGGCCGAGGCCACCTCGCCAGAGCCACCGGCCCCTCATCCCCCATGTCCCATCATTCTCCAACTCCTACCAATGGTCATTTGTCATTGGGCATTGGTCATTCCGAAGGCGAAGCCTTCGAGGTCTTCCTCCGCGCCTGTTTCCAACCTGCCGATGTCCTCTCCATCGCCCCTGGCACACTCCACCCCGAAGCCGAGCGCGCCATTCCTGAAAACGGTGGCGTCAACATCCTCACTCGGGACGCGTGGATCGAACGCGCCTCTTCACGCGGAGGCATCGCCCACGTGTTCAGTGGTCATCACGGCCTGTTCATCCGTATCAATCCGGTGCGCCACGGTGCCGAGGGCACCGACGAGGATGTCACCGCCCTGCGTCACGTTCTCGTGGAAAGCGACGTCATCACCAAGCCCGAGCAGGAGCGCCAACCCCAGCGTCTGTTTCTGGAATCGTCGCGGCAAAGACAACGAGATCACGCAGCTTGCCAAACGCATCCGGCGTCAGGCGGCACGCATCGGCGCGGGACTCATCATCATTGACCCGATCTACAAGACCTACGGTGACCGCGAGGAGAACTCGAACACCGAGATGGCCCAGGTGTTGAACGAGCTCGAAAAGCTCGCGAAGGACACGGACGCGGCCGTCCTCATCGCCGCTCACTTTCCCAAGGGCAATCTCACCGGCCGCGACGCCATTGACCGTGTCGCCGGTGCGTCGGTGTTCGGCCGCGATCCTGACGCGCTCCTCATCATGACGCCACACGAGCATCCCGACGCCTTCACCCTGTCTCCCATTCTGCGAGACCACCCACCCCAGCCTGAGGTCGTGATCCAATGGACGCAGGGCTGTTTTCAACGCATCGCCGCCGATCCGAAGTCCATTCAAGGTCGCGACCACAAGCCAGGAGCCAGCCGCAACGAGCCGGCCTTCATGCCGGGCAGTTACCGCGCCCTTTTCTCGACCATGCCACCGCTCACCAACTCAGCCAACCCTGAGGAAAGCGCGGTCATCGCTTACATTGCCGAGAAGCTGTCCGATGCCGGTAAAGACTCATCCAAAGCCTCCTCAGTTTTCACAACCATCCGCCGCCCGGAGCGCGAAATCCTCGTCTTTGATCGTGCGAGCAAGACGTGGAAAGGAGTCAACCATGTCGCCTAAACTTGTCCTTCATCTAGGTTCCTTTTCGTTCGGAGTCACCCTGACTCTAAGAGTCACTTTTCGACCGGTGACACTAAGTGTGACACTAGCGCATGACACTATTCTTCTAAAGAAGAAGAGAGCGAGCTACGCTAACGCTCGCCTCTCTTCTTTCGACGGGACGGACAAACCGCGCGCGCCGCTTAACCCACTTGCTCCATTCGCCGCCGGAGGTGCCGCATGAACTCACGCGAAAAAGGTAAACGCGGTGAACGCCGCTGGCGTGACGTGCTGCGCGAAGCCGGCTTCCTCAAAGCCCATCGCGGCGTGCAGTACGCAGGCGGCACCGACTCGCCCGACGTGGCCTGCCCCGAGCTGCCAGGCATCCACTTCGAGGTGAAAGCTGTCGAAGCGCTCAACATCTGGCGAGCGATGGACCAGGCAATCCGCGACGCCGGTGCGCGCAAGACGCCGGTACCTTCCCCTGCGCTACGGCGGATCGCGGCCTAACCGCTCAAATTATTCGCTTATGCTAAGCCTAGTTTTTTGGAACCTTGACGGTGCTGCTCGCAGAAAGTTCTATTCCAGGAACGATTGTAAATTGAACGGTGTCGTTTGCACTTCCCAAGCGTACCGAGACAGTAAGGTCCTCACCATCAAGATAGGCGGTGTTAGTAACGGTCCCGCCCTCGCGGCCGCCAAATGCATCGACGCTCACTTTGGATTTAAAATCGCTGGAAATCAGAACCCCGGTGCCGATGTCGTGATTATTGAAATTGGAGGTTTCCACCGTGCCCGTGGTGACGACTCTATTATCTGTGAGCATGACTTCGTTATTGGCAGTGACCACGGCGGGAACTTCCATGCCGCTACGGACGACTACGCTGCGCACGTAGGCTTCGTTTGCATCGATGACCCCGTTGCCGTTGATGTCGACATTGGTCACTGAAGCCCCGCTGCCACCCCGCTGGCCCGCGTTGCCGAAACTGACTATGGTTTCGATGCGAATGGGTTCACCCTCAGGAATCGCGGCGAGGGCGTTATTAAACTGGGCCGTGAAAACCAGGCGTACCGATCCCTCCGGCGCTATCGCTTGCTGCGGAACAAGGTCGAACGGTTGAGCAGTATCAACGTCGGTGAAATAAAGATTACCGGAGACCTTACCTTCGGTGAAAAAATCCCGTTTCTCCGAGCTGCCCGAAGGGCTGATGTTCGCGAAATAGGCGGCATTGCCTTTGGTGGCATCGGCGATGTCGCTGACATAGGTGACCCACTTATGGTCGATCCGACGTTGCAGGTTGACGACAATGTTACCAATTGGAGCCGGCTCGCTTCCCGTATTGCGGATATAAAGATAACCGTAAACCGTGAGTTGGCTCTGAGAGAGGGGGCCACGAGTCGCAATGGCAGCCCACGAGAGGGTGGGGAGCACGCTAGACAAAAACTTCTTTTCTAGTGTCCATTTGGGTGTGTTGGTCTGAATGATCGTAGGTTGTTCATGCTCAATTTTTAGACTAGCTTGTTGAGCTTGCGCGAAAGGGACTAGTGCGGAAAGGAAAGTGGCTATGGCAATGGGGCGAAAGATAGTGAATCCGGAGGTGTTCATGGGGGTGTGGTTTGGGGGTATTCTAGGTGGCCAAATACAATAACCATGAATCGAATTCTCGCTATTTCAGGTGCGTAATTAACGTGCCTTTTTAAGCGAAAATGGGGGTTTTCGGTAGGTGGTTGAGTACACACGCAACCAGTCGGATTAGGATCGGTCATCCGCAAGGACTGGTGCAGTCGTCGTAGTCCCTCCGCCCGTTGACACCGAAGCTACGGCAATGCCCATCGTCGTACCCAAAGCATCCAAACTCGGTCGCAACGCAAAATTCACACAAGCGCTCTTTGACCGCGTGGTGCAGGGCACCCTCCACGCGGTAAACCTCCGCAACAAAGCCGAGGTCATCGTCGAGCACTACCGCACCCATGTGAAACACAAGATAGGTGGTCGCGCCAAGGCGATGGTCGTTACCGAATCCCGATTGCACGCGGTGCGCTACAAACAGGCCTTCGATCGCTATATCGTCGATAAAGGCTACACCGACGTGCGGTCGTTGGTGGCCTTCTCCGGCATCGTGCAAGATCCTGAAGTCCCTGGTAAAAACTGGACGGAAGTCGGCATGAACGGCGGCATAAAGGAAAGTGAGTTACCCGAGAAATTCGACAGCGCCGAATACCAGGTGCTCCTCGTCGCGGAAAGCCGCTCAAAGGTCCCAACGATGTCGGCACGGGCCGTGACGATCAAACTGTCCGATTGTCAGAACTGATTAACCTCCTCAACGAACGTTTCGGCACGGATTTCACCCAAGCCGATCAACTCTTCTTCGATCAAATCCAAGAAGAGGCGATGGAGAATGAATCCCTCAAAAAGGCTGCCGAGGTTAACTCCAAGGACGATTTCCGCTACGTTTTCGAGAAGGCTTTCGAGGGCTTGGTGATCGAGCGCATGGACGGCAACGAAGAGATCTTCGGAAAGCTGATGGGCGACGCCGAGTTCCGTTCCATCGCCCTGGAGCACCTTCTCGAAAAGGTTTATAAATCACTGAAACGACCGCGTTCCGAAGCGTCAGAAAACTGATAATCTTTTATCTGCCGCGCCATGTCGTTAAATTACGGTCATCTACTTCATTTCACGGGGCGAACGGCCGCAACGGATGATGCGGCTTTCGCTACATTAGAATCCATCTGCAATAGCACAATATTACGGCTCTCTTCGTGCCCCATATTCGGGAAGGAGACTTTTGAGCAAAAATATATGATGGCCTGTTTTACAGACCCAGAAAAAGTCGATCTTTCAGCTCATGTCAAAGTGTTTGGCTGCTTTGCGGTAGGCTTCAAAAAAGAGCCCTTAATGCAATACGGCGCTAATCCGGTGCTTTATATAAACCCTCGTTTATATGGGAGTATCGAAAAGCAGTTCTCGTTACTAGCCAACCTTGAAGGACTAAACAAAGACAGGGATTGGAGGGCTGGCCATGAGCCGTATCAGTTCACGGAAGACGAATTTCTGGCGCTAACTCGAATAACGGGACTTATGCAGGAGTACTCTTACCGAGCCGATCCGGCTCACCTAAATTACGGGCAAGCTGAATGGCGGCTGCTATGGTGCACCTGCACTCAGGATTGGGGAAGTGGAGTGCATTTGCCCGGAACCGTGAGACCTGGCACCATAAACCAAAAATTGGTCGGGCTATTAAAATTCGATGCTTCGGATATCGACTATATCGTAACACCAAAAAAATTCGAGGAGCGTGGGATGAGCTTGGCCAAGTCTATTTCCGTGCGCTGGAAAAGCCTGGAGTCTCTTACAGCAAAACGTCGCGGCTCCCTCACCTGAGCGAATCAACCCTTTTAATCGTTTCACTACTCTCTCATTAGCAAATCCATAGAACATGACCTGGACATCAGAAAAAAACTATCAGCCGGATCCATTTGAAATCGAAGCACAGCTCGAAAGCGCTATCGCTGAGGTATCCGCCACGCTGTTTGGCCCAAATCGAATTTACCTCAGTATTAAAAAACTGATTGGTGGCAAAGGGAAGACGAACAATATCCCGGACGGCTACCTGCTCGATCTCACCAGCCGTAAAGAGCCGCGGCTGTTCGTGGTCGAGAACGAGTTGGCAAGCCACGACCCGCTCAATCATATCGCGGTCCAGATTCTCGAATTTTCGCTGTCTTTCGAGACCTCGCCATTGAAGCTCAAGGCCATCCTTAAGGATGCGCTCAAAGCCAACAAGAAGGCGCTGAAAATCTGCGAAAGCTATTCGCTGGATAACGGATATGAAAACGTCGATTACCTGCTGGAGTCGATTATCAGCAAACCAAACGCGTTTAACGCCCTCGTTATAATCGACGCGTTAGAGGAGGAGCTAGAAACCTTGCTTCTCAGTCGGTTCAAGTTCCCGGTGGAGATTCTAACCATCCAACGGTTCAAAACCCCAGACGGCCAGCGGGCTTATCACTTTCAACCGTTCTTGGCTGATGTCGCCGCGACTTCCGGCCCCCGCGCCAAAAAGGGGCAACCGTCCGGTACTCGAATTGATCCTGCGGACATTGATACCATCGTTGTCCCGGCGCAGGAAGACGGGTTCGATGAAACGTTCATCGCAGAGAACTGCTGGTATCAGATTCGCATCCATGCGAGCATGATTCCCAAGATCAAATACATTGCCGCGTATCGGGTGAGCCCGGTTTCTGCCATCACCCACTATGCTCCCGTGAAGGATATTCGTCTGTGGGAGGACACGAGCAAATATATCCTGCATTTCGATGAGCCAGCCAAGGAGATCGACCCCGTGAAGCTTGTCCCCAAGGGGAGCGTTAAGGCCCTCCAAGGCCCACGCTATACATCACTGAAAAAATTACTTAAGGCTGAGAGCTTGGATCAGGCGTTTTAACAATTTACCGTCTGCCCCGATGGAATTCATCACGCTCATCCCCAATAGGAGTCGTCTGCGCGAGATAAACGAGGAGGCGTTGGAATCTGCTACACTGGTCGAGGCAGCCGTCGCCTACGTGGAGAATGAACGGCACCCGCTGCTTGCCGGTTGCTGGAACGCTACGCCTAAAATTCCGCTCCGACTCTGGGCACGATACGATTCCAGCATCCCCGTCGCTCCTCCGGTTATGCGTTGGTTTCTTGATCGAAAGTCCACGGATTTTACCTGTCGGCTGATTCCCGACTACTACCACTCGAAGGTAATTTGGTGGCATGGCTACGGCGCTTATGTGGGCTCTGCCAATCTCACTCCGCGTGCGTGGGACGAGAACCGAGAAGCCGGTGTTTTTTACCTTGAAAATGAGCTCGAAGCTTCAGGCCTCGCCGACGAACTCAGGCAATTTTTCTTAGGCCTTGGTCACCCCGTTTCGCATCCGTTGAGCGAGGACATTTACCAGGAAGCGCTTCGCTTTAGCGACCATCGCAGCGAACTGAGCAAGGATCAGAACCAGCATGATGCCGACTTTGATAAGTCGCGAATCATCGCCCGGCCTCTGTCACCTCATTCGCTCAACAAGAAACCAGTGAAAGATTTGCGGCGCGAGCGATTCCTCGTCGAATGGCGCGATGCCCTTGAGGAGTTACGTTTAATTTCTGAGCGCGTTTCGAGCGATGACTACCGGCCCCCGTGGATCACTCCCGACGTGCCAGCTAGCCTCCAGGCCGACCGCTTTCTTCATAGCTATTACAAGGCCCATGTCCGTCCGAGCGGCAGCTCTCTGCATCGCACATTGCACGCCGAAAACCGCAATCGCCGCGAAACCGCTCTTTCTGATGCGCTCACCGCATGGCGGACACAGAAAGAAGATCCCAGTACTCAATCCGTTTTTCGAGATTCAGGCCCAGCCGTGACCGCGTTATTGAAAGCGGACCGAATCCTTAAATGGACTCCGGATGACCTCGCCGAGCTGTGCGTTCACGTTCACTCAATGCACGACCACGGCGCTCGCGTGCCGTCTGAGAAAATGGGCCTACGAGTAGAGCCTAAAACTCGTGAGGACCGAGTCCGAGCGTTTGGTCGGTGGCTCCACTCACAAAAGTCGGCCAACAAACGTCGCACGGCGGCACAGACCATCCACTACCTACTTTACGGGGGAGAACCGCTCGAACTGACGAGTCGTATCGCAGAGCTCTATCTTGAGTCCGCCAACCGGGTGCCCCATTTGAGTATCAGCTCGCTCGGCGAGCTTGCAGGCTGGGGGTTGCCCTCGCTTTTCCCGTTACGAAACAACCGCACCAACAAGAGCCTGTTTGGCCTCGGCGCACCGGTCGCTGTTTTCGGCGATGCTGATTAACACCGAGGGCCGCCACGGATTTCAGTATTTTCAATTTTGCGCTTGCCGATGGCCGTAATGAATGTCCCTTTCTGCTTAGGCAAACAAACGGACAGCGAAAGCTCTCCCGCCAACACCTATAGGGCCGACGGGCTGTAAGGATAACGATTAAAGCAGTTGTCTGATAAAGCTCCGACGCCCTCCATTTGAGAGGCAGGAATTCGTTCCTGCCTCTTTTTTTATGTGGATTCCCTCACCCGAAATACTTGCAACAGCCCCGGTATCATCGGTTTTCATTCTTTGTCGATGGACTGAATTCTTCGACCGTCAGACCCCTGATAGCTACCGTCCACGCCTATGCCATCTGCCACGTCTAGTGGAGGAGCTAGGCAACGTAGCGCAGCGGGCAGCCACGCAGGCCAGCTTGCGGAAATATCTCGGCCAACTGAAACAGGAGTGTCGGCTAAAATTGCAAGAGGAGCGGAATACATTCAAAATATGCTCAGCGGCCGACCTCACCGCGTTGGATTTATTGTGCCGAGAAGCCTCCTCGGCCACCGACGCAGCAGCACAAGCGTCTAGGCTGACGACATCTCAGTTTTCTACGAGATATGAAACAGACGCTCTCGCTCTGGGCCGAGCCGCGATCATCAAAGCGTTTGCTGTCTGCCCTCCTGCCAAGCCTGCCAAGCACATCGCGAACCGGTGGCTCAATCTTTGGGCCACAATTGCATTAAATCGCTCGTACGAGCTTGGACTTGATTTCCCCGCTCGTGACGAAGGCCCGCTATCACTTTCCCTAGAAACTCTACTTGATAAGATTATACAGGGCATCAACCGCCCGTTGGTGCGCTACCAGTGCTATTTGTCCATCCGCTCTGACAACCGGCCAAGAGACCCAGTGCCAGGTCCGGATAAGGCACCTGAGAGCGTCAACCGCCTCAAAACCGTCTTAAATTCTTCGTCGATAAAACTATCTTCGCACCAAGTAGTTCAAGGGCTTAACTTTACGCCTGAACCTCACGACTTAATCGTGACCAAAGAGATGGATGCCCTTTCGCCACGGGCTGCGCTTGAGGCTTTCGTCTTAGAGTTACAGCCGATTTTCAACATACTTGGATTCTACCAATCCCACCCACCCGCCGAGCCCATCAAAAACGGCTGGGCCGGCATATCGTCCAAGGATCTTTCATACTATGATATCGATCCGTTCGACTCCAGCAGGATACATCCACGCAAGGAGGCGGTCCAGTTATCATCCGATGCCGTTGCGGTGTATAAATCTGGCCGATTAACCGGCCCCATCGCCAACGCGCTGGAACTTTATCACATGGCCATTTCATCACCAGATTGGCGAGTGAAGTTCACGACCATGTGGTCCGCGCTTGAGTCGCTATCCTCTACCACTGAGGGGAAATCCGTCATTGCCCGCGTGACCAATATGATTGTTCCCATCGTGACATGGCGACGCATGGACAAGGAGATCCGGTATCTCGGAATGACCCTACGCCAGCACCGCGAGACGAATAAAACATACCATTTAGCGAGGAAAGCTTTGCCCAGTGCTACAGGACGTGAGGTTCCCGCTGAAGACGTTTTGATGACGGTTACTAAACCCAGCAACCACCCTCACATTCTTGAGTTGCTCGCTTCGGCGGGGAATCACTCGCTACTGAGTTGGCGGATTTATTCCGTCTGGAAGACGTATCATAATCCGGCTCATCTGGCCGAGGACTTTCGCGCATCGAAGGAGCGGTTAACGTGGCATATCGCCAGAATATATCGCGCCAGGAATCAATTAGCTCACCACGGCCAAGAGCCTGAGCAAGCCAGACTGCTTCTCGACAATCTTCACTTTTATTTATCGACAGCAATCTCACGTTTCCTGACTGCGCTAAAAGACAATACCTCGTACGACATGAAGGAATCGGTGGCCTACTGGCAAAAGCACTCGGATCGAGTATATGCCGATCTCGGCACTTCTGCCGATGCAATCACCGTGACTGAAATTCTCTCCAAATGCCGCATTCGCGCAAAATCGTGTCCATGGTCACCGGCTGAACATAAATCTTGATTTGGGCGAGGTTCAAAGGGGAAGTCGCGCATCCAAAGGCAGGTGCCCCCTTCACCCCCCAAATTATTTGTCAGCGATTTGCCAGCAAAGGTGTTTCTGGCTTCACTTAGGCGCAGTTAGGGTTAGTTTCTTTCCTGTCTCAAAATATTAACTACCAACATAAAGCACACTAAACGAAGGCTTTCGGTTGTTTGCCAAAGGGTGGTTCGAATCCCTCCCTCTCCGCCAGTTATCTCGCTCTAAATGAGTTTTTTAACAAACCGGGCTGGCTAGGTTGTCCAATTGACATGGCAACCTTCACAGGTCCCCGTCCGCATTCATCGTTTCCCGCTTCGTAAACCGCAACGGCAGGTCACCTCAACCTCCCCGCTACCCACTCAAAGAGTCGAAGAACCGTCCCTGAGCCCTCATTAGCGGTTAAAACTCTGTGGATCGGCCCCCCGGAGCCATCAGCTTTCCTCCAGCTCCACCCCCTGAGCGTGGAGGAAGGGGATCAATTCAGCCACGCCAAAATCGGCCAGGATCTTGCCGTGCCAATCAAGCATGGGCGCCTTGGACTGGCCGGATTTCTTCACCAAAGCCGCGAGCGCAGCGCTGTTGGTGCTGACATTTTGTTCCCTGTCAGCGGTCACTTCAAAACCGGCCAGTTGTGGTCACTTCAAAACCAGCCACTCTGAG
>JBILBW010000120.1:0-8065 GCA_044353465.1 Rariglobus sp.
CCTCAATCGCTCATCAAGCCATGGAGAAAGTCGCTCAAATCGCCGCCTTACTGGGTCGGTTTTATGCATCCTCCGAGCCTGCATGCCCACGCTTTAATTGCTACACTTATTTGCTGACAAGCCCTTAACGAGTGAGGCATGCGCACGGGCGAATTTGGCGAGGATACCTCATAACTCACTCTTCCAATTGATTGTAACAGCACACCGTTTGCTTTGCACTGGCATTTTCCTCGGTCTTATATACCCAGTTTCTTTTTATTTCAGAAGGACCACCCCTCCCGCAGCCTGAGCTCCCCCATCATCCTGCGTCGCATAATCGCAGCGCACCCCTTGGGACTGCTTCCCCTGCCCCAGTATTTTTTGAAAGCGTCCTCCGGGTGTCATTTCGGCTGCGTCTTACCGGTTTCCATTAAATTTACCCACTGAAACTGTCAAAGAACCCCCTGAATCGAGGCAATCACATCCATTCCAATTCTGTTTCTAATGAAACTACTTCTTTTCTTCGCTTTGAGCCTTTCGGCCTTCGCCGCCGATTTTGAGGCTGCGCTCAGCTTTCCGAATCGCACCGTGAACAAAGTCTTTCGTGACCGCGTGCAGGCTAACTGGCTGCCAGATGGCAAAACGTTCTGGTATCGTGGGCAAACCGCGCCAGGGAAGTCCGAGTTTGTTTTGATCGATGCCACCAACGGCAGCCGCAAAATGGCCGCGACGCTCAAAGAGCTCGGTTTGCCCGAAAAAGTGGCCGTGAAGACTTCCACAATGAAAATCGAACTGCGACCCACACGACGCACCGGCGAGTCATCGGGTCTGAAGTTCATCAACCAACTCGTTTATGACGTGGAGCTCTACTGGATCAACGAGCAATTCGACCCTGTGCGCTACGGTTGCGTTCGTGCGGGGACGGAATGGGAGCAGCACACCTTTGACGGCCATGTGTGGCTCATCACCAGCCGCACGGGCGAGCATATCGCCGTCGTGGAAGGCTCATCGCAAGAGCAATCCTTCATCATCGACGGCAAAGGAATCTCGAAAGCCAAAAAGGAGAAACCTCAGAAGCCCGAGCGCGGTTTCCGCTCACCAGATGGCGCATACGTGATTTTCACCGAGGCGGAGAAAGTGGAGCGCAGGAAGGTGACGATCGTCGAATCGACACCGAATGGCAGCGTGCAGCCCAAGCTGAATGTTTTTGATTACATCAAACCCGGAGATTCGCTACCGAAGCCACAATGGGTCATCGAAAAGAGCGATGGAACGAAGCTTAGGGTGCCGCGTGACCTTTACGAGAATCCCTTCACCGTAAGCGGCGAACTGGACGCAGTGTGGGCACCGGACAGCAGCGAGTTTTACTTCAACTATAACCAACGCGGCCATCAGCTCTACCGCATCCTCGCGGTCAACGCGAAGACGGGTGCGGTGCGTGTCGTTGTCGAGGAAACTTCGAAAACCTTCATCCACTACTCCGGCAAAAGCTGGCGTCACTGGCTGCACAACAGCAGCGAACTCATCTGGATGAGCGAGCGCGATGGCTGGTGCCATCTCTACCTTTACGACGTGAAAAAAGGCACGCCTAAGCGGCAGATCACCAAAGGCGCGTGGCCAGTGCGCGAGGTTTTACATGTGGATGAGGCGAAGAAGGAGATCTGGTTTATCGCGAGCGGTTTGCGGGAAAAGGAAGACCCTTATCACCAGCATCTCTGCCGTGTGAATTTCGACGGCAGCGGCTTTAAGCAGCTCACCGAGGGCGATGGAAACCACCGGGTCCAATTTTCGCCAAATCGCAATTTTTTCATCGACACTTGGTCGCGCGCGGACCTGCCCCCAGTGATGGATCTGCGCCGCAGCAGCGACGGCGTGCGGGTGTGCCAATTGGAGAAGGCAGATGCCACCTCACTGTTCGCCACGGGCTGGACGCTGCCCGAGCGCTTCGTGGCGAAGGGGCGCGATGGCCAAACGGACATCCACGGCGTGATTGTGAAGCCCTCGAACTTCGATCCGGCGAAGAATTATCCCGTCGTCGAGAAAATCTATGCGGGGCCGGGAGGTCCGTATGCGCCGAAGGAGTTCAGCCGGTTGATGGGACATCATGTGATCGCCGAACTCGGCTTCATCGTCGTGCAAATGGACGGCATGGGTACGGATCATCGCGGGAAGGCTTTCCATGATCTCTGCTGGAAGAATTTGAAGGACGCCGGTTTTCCGGACCGAAAGCTGTGGATCAAGGAAGCGGCTAAAACACGCCCATGGATGGATTTGAGCCGCGTGGGTATCTACGGCGGCAGCGCAGGCGGGCAGAACGCGATGCGGGCGCTGCTCGATCATCACGACTTTTACAAGGTGGCCGTCGCCGACTGCGGATGTCATGACAACCGCATGGATAAAATCTGGTGGAACGAGCAGTGGATGGGCTGGCCGGTGGATGAGAGCTACCTCCAAAGCAGCAACGCCGTAGACGCCGCTAAACTGCAAGGTCACCTCCTTCTTATCGTCGGTGAACTCGACACCAATGTCGATCCAGCGAGCACGATGCAAGTCGTCGCCGCGCTGCAAAAGGCAGGGAAGGCCTTCGACTTCATGCCCATCGCCGGAACAGGCCATGGTGCGGCGGAAACGCCTTACGGTTCGCGTTTGCGCATGGAGTTTCTGGTTCGGCATCTGAAGCCCTGAGGCATTGCGTGCACAAGTGGATGGCCACTTCGGCCCGCCGGAGCCCCCTCCACGAATTCCTCCCTCAATGACCCGTGACGATGCAGGCCACGGTCGATCCAGTGCGGAAGAACGGTAAATAGCGGGTCGGATGGGCCGATTTCGCCATAACCACCGAGGTAGACAGGAGGCCGGCTGCCGAAAACAGCACGGAAGGGCCGAGCATCAGCGCGAGAATCCAGCCCGGCTGCGTACCTTTGAGGCGATTGCTCTCCAATCGGTGTTCG
This sequence comes from Rariglobus sp., assembly GCA_044353465.1. GTDB lineage: Bacteria > Verrucomicrobiota > Verrucomicrobiia > Opitutales > Opitutaceae > Rariglobus. Next base: position 2,931 of record JBILBW010000120.1, read on the forward strand.
GCCTTGAGGTGACCGATGGTTGGCTCGATAGCAGCGCGGCGTTTCATCCCTTTCCAAACTCGCTGGGGGGATCGTACCACGGCGGCGTTTATCGAGGATGATCGTCTTGGGGCCTTGGTGGTTATTTTCCCTGTAGCCCATGTACGCAGGGCCTTCTTTTACGGCATGGACTGTGACGAGTCGGCACCCTGGGGCGAGTTGTTCATCCACGGTGTGTCCATTGTAGGGATTGCCCAATAAACTCAACGCTCCGAGTAACCACCCGCCCTTGCTGGTTGCGGCGAGGCTAACCTTGTTGCCGAACTTGTACTTTTTGCCGGCTTTACCTTTGGCGATGCACGCCACCTCGGGCTCATGCACGCTGTACTCTTTTTGCCCATCGCCGCGCTCCTGGGCATGAATGCGTTTGGCGGTCTCCAGTAACTTGCCGAGCAGACCTTGCGGCTGCGAGTGTTGGCCTTCGATCTCGCGGATCACTCGGCCAAAATGGGTCCCGAGTTTTCGGGTGCACGTCCGCGCCCGCTTCATCTGGCTGGCATGGGCGTAGCGACTCTGCGCCATGAGTAAACGTCAGCCTACCCGCTCATAACTTTGTTTGATACGCAGCCCCTGCTTGCGGGCCGTTTTCACCAAGCGTTCGCGCGCCCGGTCGTAGAGTCGGGCGTCCGTGGGAAACACTAGCGTCTGGTCAATCCTCCCAAACTCTACTTCCCCGATGCCGGACAGGCCGCCTCGCTGCTGAGCGTGCGCGAGGTTGGGCAACTGCACAACCACCCCCCTGCGTGGGGCACTGTTTGAAACTTGGGTGGTGGCCGAGCTGCTCAAGGCCGCCTACAACCGGGGCGAGTTACCTGGTCTTAGTTTTTATCGCACCCGCGATGGACTTGAGGTCGACCTGATCGCCGAAACCCCGCAAGGCTTGCATGCTTGTGAGTTCTTGGTGCAATGCGACATCGGCCCGGCGGTTGGTGGATCCGAGACGCACAAAGGTCTCCTCATCTGGACCCAGTTTGCGCAGGTGATGAGGTCGGCAATTAGGTTAGCTAGACGCTCTTCTTCGGCGAGGGGATCGACCAGACCGCAGACGTGCTTGCTGCCAGCCTCAACCCCAATAACCACCCGGCCACCGGAGGTATTGGCGAACGCAACCACGGTTCTTAGAACCTTTTCAGGACAGATCTCGCTTAAACTCCATGGTCTTGCCTTCATTTTGGCGGAGTAAATCAGGCAGATTCATAGCTAGGAAGACAACTAGGAAGCACTGTAAGCCATCAAGGCTTCCTTGTTGGTTTTGGCAGAGAAACGGATCCACCTAATCTTATGCGCTCGTGAAAAACGCGCACGCCTTTTATCGCACCCACCCCAACTCGAATCCATTGCCGCGAGCCCCTCGGTCAAGATAGGTAACGCCGATGAGCCTGAATCCGCCGCCTTCCGAAAACTTGGAATTACTCCGGGCGAAACTGGAGCGAATCCGAGCCGAGGCATTGCAGCTGGAAGCCGAGATTGCGGCGCGCTAGGCCGACCGGCAGTTGGGCTTTTCATCCGCGCTGGGTAGCGGCGAACCGGCCCTGAAAGCCGATGAGCCGCCGGTGACGCCGGAGGCCAAGGTGGCGCTTTTCCTAAAACTCTTTGCCACGCGCCGTTCGGTTTTCCCAAAGCTCTGGGAAAACCCAAAAACTGGGCGCAAGGGCTACTCGCCCGTCTGTGACAACGAATGGCGCACCGGAGTCTGCCAAAAACCTCGGGTTAAATGCAGCGAATGCCTACACCAGAAATTCCCTCCGCTCGATGAGCGGGCGGTCGAGGCTCACCTACGCGGCCATCACACGCTCGGGGTTTATGCGATCGGTGTAGACAACACCTGCCGGTTTCTCGCCGCCGATTTCGATGGAGAGGGCTGGCGCGGCGACGTGGTCGCCTATCGCGACGCCGCCGCCCGCTCCGGGATTACCGTGGCGGTGGAGCGCTCGCGTTCAGGCAATGGAGCCCATGCCTGGATGTTCTTTGCCGAGTCCGTGCCCGCCGCGCTGGCGCGACGCCTCGGACTTCTATTGATTGCCCGCGCGTCGGCGGCGCGGCCTACCCTCGGTCTAGCGGCCTATGACCGCTTGTTTCCCAATCAAGACACCCTGCCCGCCGGCGGTTTCGGCAACCTCATCGCGCTGCCCCTGGCCCGCGAGCCACGCCAGAAGGGCAATACCGTTTTCTTGGATGCCTGCATGGAGCCGATCGCCGACCAATGGGCGTATCTCGGAAAATTGCCCCGACTGCGTCGCCAGGGGCTGGAAACCATCGTTGCCCGCCTTTCGCCACAGCCCCCGGTGGCCACACCAACTCAAACTGCGGCAGGGAAAACTCGTGAGCCCGACCGTGAAGGAGAAGGCGATGGCGAAACCGCCTTTGCACTGCGACACGACGAGGCGCTGCTGGATATTTCGCATGCGCCGGTGCGGGCCGGATTGGTTAATGGTGAAATCACGGTGCGGTTGGATGCGGGGATTCACCTGCCACGTACCTTGCCCACCGCATTGCTGGCCGCCCTGCGACGCCTCGCCACGTTGGCCAACCCGGAGTTTCACGAAAAACTACGCCTCCGCTTCGCCACCTACGACACTCCGCGGTTCCTCTTCGCCGGCGAATGGCACCCCGACCGGCTCGTGTTGCCACGCGGGGTGTTGGTTAAAAGTCTGGCGCTATTTGAGCAGGCGGGCGCGACCGTGGTGCTGCAGGACGCCCGCACTCCCGGTGCCCATATCCCGTGGACGTTTACCGGGGAACTGCGGCCCGAACAGACCCTCGCTGTGAAGGCGATGAGGGCGCACGACACTGGCGTGCTGTGCGCGCCGCCGGGAGCAGGGAAAACCGTGATGGGTTGCGCCCTGATCGCCCAAACTCGCGTCTCGGCGCTGGTGCTGGTGCATCGGTCCGTGCTGCTCGATCAATGGCGCGAAGCGGCCATGCGTTTCCTTGGACTGAAGCGCAAAGAGATCGGCGCGTGGCGGGGTAAAGCTTCCCGCCTCACCCAGCGTCTGGACATCGCCATGTTGCCGAGTGTGGCGCGAGCGGAGGATTTCGCCGCGGTTTTTTCGAGCTACGGTCTGGTGATCGTGGACGAGTGCCACCATTTGCCCGCCGCCACTTTCGAAGGGGTGCTCAAAGCCTGCGCCAGCCGACGCCTCTACGGGCTGACCGCCACTCCAGCGCGCAAGGACCGGCTGGAGAAACTGATGTTTTTTCAATGCGGTCCCATTCGTCACACCTTGGGACACGCGCAGTCGGAAGTCACCCGAACCGTGCGCATCCGCCGCACCGCCTTCACCCTGCCGAATGGTATTGGAGGAAACGAGCCACGGCCGCCGATTCACGAAGTCTGGCAGGCATTGGTGGCCGACAAAGGCCGCAGCGACCTGATCGTGGCCGACCTGGTGGCTTGCGGAGGGGCCGGTCGCTCACCGCTGGTGCTCGCGGATCGCACGGCCTACCTCGATACGCTGGAAGGTAAATTCGCTGCCAGCGCACCGCAGATTGCCCATTACCGCCTGGATGGAAAAACCGGAAAGAAGGCACGGCAGCTGGTCTTGGATTCGATTACCCAGCACTATGCGACCGGCACGCCCTTCGTGGTGTTTGCGACCGCCTCCTTGGTGGGCGAAGGGCTGGATATCCCGAGGTTAGATACGCTGCTCCTAACCATGCCGCTCTCGTTCAAGGGGCGGTTGGTGCAGTATGCCGGCCGCCTCCACCGCAGCCACGGGGCCTAGACCACGGTACTCATCCACGACTACCTCGACGCCACCCCGTTGACGCAGGCCATGTTCCGGCGGCGGTCGACCGCCTATGGAAAAATGGGATACGTCTTCGTAGATCCAGAAAACGAACCGAGTACGGACGAGCCAACGCAATTACTTTAAACCCACAATCTGTTGTAGAAAATGGACATATAGGCCTACTTCCGCAACGCCCGCCCCGATCCCGATTCCTCTTAGTCAACTGTTATCCGACATTCCATAAAAAATCCTCATTGGCTGCCCGACATGGATTCGAACCATGACTAGGTGAGTCAAAGTCACCTGTGCTGCCATTACACCATCAGGCAAAGAGGAATTCGAACGATGTCGCTCTCAATTCTGGCGTCAAGGCTTGAGATGGTCTCAGCTTGGATGGGGCCATGATCTTCTGCGCCAAACGCCTTAATCACTGAAGCGACAGGGATTTATTTTTTGCTAAACAAAACTGGGTGCTAAAACAGACCATGTTCGGAGTATCAGCGATAAATGAAGCTGATTCCTGATCCATCCCCTGCCAAGCAAACTCCAACCTAGGGCAGGCCCACCCCGGCTGCCAAAACACCGCAACTGGGTGCTACACCCTAAGCCCTACTAGTGGTGCGTTTGGCTACGAGTAGCGAAGAGGCGGAGCTGGCTGCGCAGCTCGACGAGCGCTTCGATCTTGGGGCGGACCTACCTGTGGGCGACCACCGCCGGCAAGTGATTACCCGGGCAGCAACGTATCGCCATCCAGGCTTGGGGGCAGGCCCGCTATAATCTGCTATGAATAAAGGGGATAGAATAGGAGGAATAGGAGAGTATGATTCCGGCGAAGGCAAGCCAATGGCAAGCGACGAAGGAGGACGGAAGGCGTTCATAATCTCGGGTGAGGCGACGGAAGCGAGATACCCAGCCAAAGGAACGTTTGAAGATCCAGCGATGAGGGAAAAGAACGAAGCCGTTTCAGGTTTGGGGCAAGTTTGTCCACTTCGAGAAGGATTCCGTGGGCTGCTCCCAAAGCTGCGCACTCTCCTCAGGTTCTTCGACATTTTCAGTGGGTAAGGGAGCGAAATATCGCGTTATCGGCCTGATGCTCGACGGGGTTTGGCTTGTTCAAAACGTCGTGGTCGTGGTGGCGCTGGGCATTACCCGTGCTCGATTTTGAACCCGGCGCCAGTTAGGAGACGGCGTAGGTCAAAGCATTGGTTGCCCGCGTTCAGGCGCGAGGCTTCGGCCCGTCGGCGGGTACCGGCTGCTGGTGGTGCTGGACGGCTCCGTGCCACTGGCAAACGCCGTCCGCGTGAGTTGGCCCGAAGCGTTGATCCAGCGCTGTGTGGTGCACAAGGAACGCAACCTCTTCGGGTA